>JAKIVR010000012.1 GCA_022750455.1 Thermoplasmata archaeon
CTCGGATCGTCTCCGAGGATCTCCAGATCTGGGACCGGGACCATGGGACCAAGATCGAGCTCGTCCTCAAGGCGAAGTACATGCGGGGGCGGCAATCCCCGTTCGATTACCTGCGGAATACGGCGATCGTCAACCCGCACGCCCGGATCACCCTCGTCGAGCCGGACGGCACGAAAGTCACCTGGGAACGGGCGTCCACGGAAGTCCCGCCGATCCCGAAGGAGGTCCAACCGCACCCGTACGGACTCGAACTGGGGGAGCTGGCGTACCACCTCAAAGCGTCGAAGCGGCCGCGGCTCGACGAAACGATCCAGAAGGAGTTCGCCGGGGTCACTCCCCGAGCTTCGCGGGAGATCCTGGAGAAAGCCGGTCTGAACCCGAAGCACGCCCCCGATACGGTCACGGGCGAGTCGCTCGAGAAACTGTTGGCCGCGATGCACGAGGTCGCCCTGATCGCGCCCTCCATGGAATCCCTGTCGCCGATCGGCCCGATCTTGATCAAGCGCGGGCTGAAGAACGTGCTTGGCGACATCCGGCCCGAGTTCGTGGCGCCCCCGGTCAGCCGACCGCCCAAAGTGCGCGGCGGGTTCCCATTCGTCGTCGAGGTTGGCCTCGTATTCGGTGGGGGGCTTCCCTCGGACCAGCAGATCCAGCTCCTCCGGTTCGCCAATCGCGTCCCGCTGCTCTTCCAGCAAGGAGCTTGCGCCATCACCAATGCGGTCTCGGTCATGGACTGGCGACGGTACGGATTGGACCAGAAGGGAGGGAGCGGGCTTCCTATCGGGCCCGTCCTCCTTCTCGTGCACGTCGCCTCCACGAAGATCCCGTTCACGAGCGAGGCGAAGGAGGCGGTCGCAGAGGATCCCGAGATTGACAAGGAGATCACCCTCGCCGTCCAGGCGGCCGCCCGCCACCTGAAGACCCACCTCTCCCGCCGGAGCCGTCAGGACCAGGCGGCCGAGAAGTTCGCCATCATCCAGCGCATCTTGCCACGGCTCGCCGAGAAGACGAGCCGGCTCGTCGGAAAACCGATCCCGGATCTCACGCCCGTGATCACGAAGATCATGGACATCGTCTACGTCGAGAGCGCCGACCCCGAGACGGACAAGGTCGCGCGGCGTACGACCGTGAAGGTCACCGTGACCAACTACACGCCCCGTCCCCGCGTTCTCGAGCTGTTCGTCGAGATGCCCAAGGAGCTGTTCGGACCTCCGCGGGCGGAGCCCGAGGCGGACGGCACGGACGCCGAGCTCGGCCGCGCGTGGTGGACGCTTCCGAAGCTTCTGCCCAATACCCGGGCCGTGGTCACCCTGACGTTCCCGGGAATTGCTATGGACTCCGACGATCTGGACTGGTATGTGGCGGGCGTGGACGAGGCACATTTGATCGGGGCCGAGGCGTTGCCGGGCGACTGGGACGTCCGCCTGCCGCGGGCCGTGATCGAGGCGGCGACGGCCGAGGGGAGCCCCTTGCCCCTCGGAGAGGATGGGGAGGTGGATCTGGATGGCGCCGAGGCGCAAGCCGGCCTCGACGACGAGTGACGACGTCGCCACCCCGAGGGTGGACGCGCTCAAGCCGACGTTGAACCTCGCCCGCGAGATCTACGACCAGCTCGACAACGGCGAGATCCCGCGGATGCGGCTCCCGTTGCGGACGAAGCAGAACATCACCTTCCAGCAACGGGAGGGCGTTTGGAAGCTCGGCCGAGCTCTCGGGACCCGGTCCGCACGCAAGCAGGATGGCGCCCTGATGCTGCTCCGGACGTTCTACCTCGTGGATTTCATCAACGAGATGGCGCGGGAGAACAAGACCTCCACGCTCCGCGAACTGTACTATATCTCCGAAGGCTGGGAGGACGGGAAGTTCCACAGCGAGGACGAGTCGAACCTGCTCATCGAGGACTTGGAGGTGCTCTGCGAGCGACTCCGCGAGGACTTCCGGGTCCACCCCGAGGAGAACGGGGCGTCCATCATCGGCGACCTGACGATCCGCGAACACAACCGGCGGGGCCAGGTCAAGAAGATCAATTGCCGTGACGACGTGGGGGACGGTGGCTACGGCCTTCCGTTCAACGTCGAGAAGGAGAAGATCGAGCTTCTCTCGACCGGGGCCAAGTTCGTCATCGCGATCGAGTGCGGAGGCATGGTCGATCGACTCGCGGAGAACGGGTTTGACGACGACCACAAGGCCCTCTTGCTGCACCTCAAAGGTCAGCCGGCCCGCTCCACCCGCCGATTCCTGAAGCGATTGAACGAGGAGTTGAAACTTCCAGTGGTCGTCTTCACTGACGGCGACCCCTGGTCGTTCCGGATCTTTGCGAGCGTAGCCTTCGGGGCCATCAAGACGGCCCACATCTCCCACTACCTCGCGACCCCCTCGGCCGAGTTCCTCGGCGTGACCGCCTCGGACATCGAGAACTACAAGCTCCCTTCCGACAAGTTGAGCGACGTGGACATCAAGGCGCTCCAGGCGGAACTCACCGACCCGCGGTTCGCTACCGCCGAGTGGCGCAGCGAGATCGAGCTCATGCTGAAGAACGGCAAGAAGGCGGAACAGCAGTCGCTGGCGAAGTACGGGTTGAACTACGTCACCGAGACGTATCTCCCCGAGAAGCTCGGCGAGATGGGCGTCATCTGAACGGAAAGGCCGCGCTAGTCGCGGAGGACCATCTCGAGCACTTCGGGACGGTCTAGGCTCGGCGCGAACTCCTCGGGAACGTAGGTGATGCGTCCGTTCGGCCAGCGGCGCCGACTGAACTCCACCCCGGACTCGAAGAACCGGTCCGATTCCGCGGCCACCTCAACGGCCTCGACGGTCGACTTTGCCGTGATCAGCTGGCCCGGCGGCGTCAGGAGGATCTCACCGCCCTCGGAACCTTCCGACAGCCACGAGACGGGGACCCAGACTCGGAGGCGCACGATCGGAGGACGGAATTTGAGCTCGCTCTCCGTCTCCGTCCGTCCGAACACCGCGAACGGGGTTCCGGCGAGGGAGTAGCTTCGGAGGAAATCGAAGCTCTTCCCGCGGAACGCCATCACCGTGTCAGTTAGTACTTCAGCCTCCACACTCCCACGTCACGGTCCCCCGCTCTTTACGTACCGGAGCCGCGTCGGTTCAACCCCCCGAGTCTTGGATCCCCCGACGGAGCGCCCCCCACGATCCGAGGAGGCGCGCGAGGGGGGCTCGGACGATGGAACTATGGGGCGGGGGGTCGAGCTGCGACCGACGGCTTTCCGGGCTTTCCCTGTCGCCGGGCCAAGTGAAGAACGAGGGCTCCGACTATGATCCCCGCAACGAACAACGCGCTGCCCCATAGGTACCACGGTATGCTGCTGGGGCTCAGTGTGGACCCGACTCCCGAGCCCCCGCCCGGTCCGGAGAGGAAGAACGCAACGTCCGGCAAGACGCTCGGATGGCCCGCCACCACGGCGAGGGTCGAGGAGTAATTCGAACTGAATCCCGTCGGAGGCTGGACGACGATCAGGTATGTCCCGTTGCCGAGGGCAAGGATGACCGAGCTTCCGCTCGAGTTCGCATGTTCGACAGAACCGTTCGACAGGTCGGTCATGGTCAGATGCCATGCGGTGCCGGCCGGGAGCCCACTTTCCACCAATGTGATGGGGAATGTGAGCAGGAGGAACTGCACATGAACGGCCACGGGATCTCCTTGCACCGTTACGGATGCGTTGAAGTATGGTTCGTAATCCATGTCGGCGGCGACAATCGATAGGCCGAATGAGCCATTGGGAAGAGTGAGGTTGGTCGAGGCTTTGGTGATTGGTCCCTTACTCTCCAGGGGAAACCCGGTAGGTCCCGAGCTGAGGTTCACGAACCAGGGGATGCCCGAAGGCAGACCTGTCTCGGACACCGAAATGGCCCCCCGCACCAGGAAGAAGAATTGGATGTCGAGGGTGGAGCCAGGTCCCTCGACCGGGAGCGTGCCATTGCTCGGAGCGACCAGGTATCCGGGTTGGGAACTCACGTTGAACAGGTACGTGCCATTCGGGACGTTCAGCGTAAGGTGGGAGCCTGGTGTGGACGAGTTCAGGTAGAACGGTTGGAGTGGATTGCTCACTTCGAACCTCCAGATGGTCCCGGGGACCAGGCCCGTTTCCGCTACTGCCACCGGGTACGTGCGTAGCGCGAAATCTATCGGAACCGTGATGGAATTCCCGTTGACCTGAAAGTACCCCGGGTTCGAGAACAGAAACGACCGATTGCTGGTCGAGGCGGAGAATCCGTAACTCCCGTTGGGGAGGTCGAACCGGGCGGACACGGAGGTGATCGGGCCCGAACTCGGGGGAGTGATCTCCGGAGGGGACGTCGTGAAATTCGTGAACCACGTTGCCCCCGCGGGAAGTCCGCTCTCTTGGAGGACCACTTGGAAGGTGAAGAGGGTGAAGTTGAGCGTCTCACTGACCGCTTGACCGTTCACGTCGACCTCCCCGTACTGCCGTAGGGTAGAATATCCCGGAATGGGGTCCACCGAGTATTCGTGCGAACCGTTTGGCTCGTCGAAGGAGATAGTCGGGCCCGTAGAACTCCCCAGGATGCCTCCCACCAGGATCGACCAGGGTTGCCCTGAGCCCAGCCCGGATTCCAGGAAATTCACAGGGTACGTTGCCGTGCCGAGGTTGAAGATGACCGGTACGGAGGCGGGAGGGGTTCCCCCCGAGTAATCGTAGGTGGCCGGTTCGGGGTAGTACCCGTCCACGGCCGAGATGGCGAACGATATCTCGGTGTTCATCACCTCGAACCGGATCATACTCCCGGTGGAGTTCTGGACACTGAGGTCGTTCATGGTAACTTCCCAGTTCGTCCCCAGGGGCAGACCACTTTCCGCGAAGGGGATCGGAACCGGGTTCTCGACCCAAGGGCTCGACGCCTGAAAGCATTCGAACGACTGATTGTCCGAATTGGTCACGCACATCTGACCAGTGTCGGGATCGAACGCGGCCCCGCTCGGATCGTCCCAAAGGTAGGCAGACACGGCCGCCGGGGAGGCGTTAAGGATGAGTAAGCTGGCCCGGCCCGCCCCGACCCACATCTGACCCGTCCCGTTGTCGTATGCGATCCCCTCCAGCGTGATCGGGCCCGCGATGCCGGCGTACCCAACCGAGACCGAATCGGTCACCTGTTCCCGGACGGCACTGATCTCGCTCACGTTCTGGGAGCCCTGATTGGTGACAAAGATGCTGTCCGTCGCATTGTCGAGCGCGACCCCGTAGGGCTCCGAGCCGACCGAAATGTTCGCCGCCACCGTGTCCGTGATCCCGTGGATCACCGTGACAGTATCCGAATTCTCATCGGCCACAAACACGAGATCGGTGGCGGGATCGAAGGCGAGCCCGACGGGACTTTGGCCGACGGAGATATTGGCCACCACACTGTCCGTCGACGTCGAAATCACGGTGACATTGTTGGATCCCGCATTGGCGACGAACATCGTGCCTTCCGAGGGATCGAACGCAACCCCCTCCGGTTCAACCCCGACCCCCACTGAAGCGATGGGGGCATCGGTCGCATCTGAGACGATGGATACATTGTTCGAGTCGGTGTTTGTCACAAAGACCTGGTGCGCGGACGGGTCGACTGCCACCCCGAAAGGCGAGTCACCCACCGGGACCACCGTATCCGGTCCCCAGATGTCGTCCGCTGGCACCACATCCAGACTCGAGCTCCCGACAGCGACCCAGAACGACAGGTCGTTGTGGTCATAGGCGAGCCACGCGGTTCCGTTCTCCTCGAATATGGTGGAGGGCGCTGACGGAAGCGGGGCCACTTGGTGCGCTGGGCCGGGGGAGAGCGTCGGCACACGTTCAGCCCTCGGGGAGACCGCGGGGGTGATCGCTCGTTGGCCGATCGGCGGGTGTACGGCGTGGTTCCCTAGCGATGAGACCGCTCCGCTCCCCCCGAGAAGGAGGGCCAATGAGGCCACTACCATCATCTGCCGGAGACTCGGGGTGATCCATCCCATGCTTGAGCCGATGAACGGCAGGGTACTATTTACACAAAGGCCGGCCGCCCCGGTCACGGCGAGGGGATGCGAACGACGACCTCCTACCGCGCATTGGCCGCTCGCAGGGAGGGGGAGACCTCCTTGCGCAACCTACTAAGGGGGTGCCGATACGCGCCGACGCTCAACCGGACGTCATGAAACGTAGCTCGCGGGTTTGGAAAAAGCGCGGCCACATGCGGTGGAAGTGGCGCAAGAAGCGCATGCGACGCCGCATGCGCGCTCAGAAGATGCGCCGTCAGTAGGGCGCCCGATCGGGGCACCCTTTCCCGGCGGTATCGTCACCAATCCAGACGCTGGAACGTCCGCTCTTCTTTGGTGGCCTTCTTGTATTCCTTGTAGTGCGCCCGGCAGAGAGGGACGCGCCGGCCCTCCTCGGGAAGCTTCGGGAACGCCTTGCGGACCTCGGAGCGGGCGAGGTGGCGGACGGCCGGCTCTTGGCACTCAGGGAGCTCGCAGTGGTCCTCGGGGGACTCCACCGCACTGCGGCGGGCCGCGCTCGGCGGGCTCATCGCGCTGGGCCGGCCGCGAGCCGTTCCTTCACGAGGGTCGGGATCTCGTACGGGAAGTTGGCGACCTGCGCGCCGGCCGACTCGAGGGCCTCGCGCTTGCTCTGCGCCGTCCCCCGGCCCCGGGCGATGATGGCGCCGGCGTGCCCCATTCGTTTGCCGGGAGGGGCGGATCGTCCGGCGATGTAGGCGATCACGGGTTTGGTGAAATTGTGCCGGAGGTACTCGGCCGCTTCCTCCTCGGCCGTGCCGCCGATCTCCCCCACGAGCACGAGGATGTCGGTCTCGGGGTCCTTCTCGAAGTAGGGGAGGGCGTCCACGAACGAGGTCCCGACGACCGGGTCGCCGCCGAGCCCCATGCAGGTGCTCTGACCGAGACCGACGTCCTTGATGCCGCTGACGATCTCGTACGTCAACGTCCCGCTGCGCGAGATGACGCCGACCCGCCCCGGGTGGAACACCACGTTCGGGATAATCCCGACCTTCGCTTTGCCCGGCGAGGCAATCCCCGGACAGTTGGGTCCGATGATACGCGCCCCCCGAAGCTGACCGTAGTGGTACATCGCCAGCATGTCGTGGAACGGGATGTGCTCGGTCACGATGACCGCCAGCTTGATCCCGGCGTCAGCGGCCTCGAAGAACGCGTCCTTGGCGTACGGAGCGGGGACAAAGATGCACGTGGCGTTCGCCCGGGTCTTCTGGACAGCTTCGGCGACGGAATCGAATACGGGTACGCCTTCGACCGTCGTCCCGCCCTTCCCCGGCGTCGCGCCGGCGACGACCTGGGTCCCGAACTTCTGCATCTGCACGGTATGGACCGTGCCCTGATGTCCCGTGATCCCCTGCACGAGGACTCGGGTCTCGGCGTCGACGAGGACGCTCATCGAGCGCCTCCGTTCCCCGCGGCGACCGCGGCCTTCGCGGACTCCTCGAGCTCGCGCATCGAGATGACCCCCGCTTCGCGGAGGATGGCGATCCCCTCGGTCTCGTTGTTCCCGCGAATGCGGGCGATGAGAGGGAACCGTTCGTTCGCCGGGACCTGCTTCATCGCCTCGACCAGGCCCTTCGCCACCGTGTCGCAGCGGGTGACCCCGCCGAAGACATTGAGGAACACCGCGGCGGGTCGCGCCTTCGCCATGAGGAGGAACGCCTGAGTGACCTTCGCCGGGTCATCGGTGCCCCCCAGGTCGAGGAAGACCCCCGGGCGGCCGCCGAACTGCTGGAGAGCGTCCAACGTCGCCATCGTGAGGCCGGCTCCGTTGGCGATCACGCCGATGTTGCCGTCGAGTTGCACGAACGCGATCCCCTCCTCCCGAGCGATCTCCTCGAGCGGAGTGCGGTCGTCCCGGATGTCCGCATACTCCGGATGCCGGAACGACGCGTCGTCCTCGATGATGACCTTCGCATCGAGGGCGACGATCCGGTCCCCGACGATCGCGAGGGGGTTGATCTCCGCGAGCTCCCCGTCCTCGAGATGGAACGTGCGCCACAACTGTTCGAGAAGCGTGTCCATCGTCTTCGCGGGCCCGCCCGTCAGGCCGAGGAACTTGATCACGCGCCGCTTCTGCCAGCCGCTCAACCCAGCGAACGGATGGACCCAGATCCGGACGATCTGATCGTCCGGGACGGTCTCGATCTCCACCCCGCCCTGAGGGCTCGCCATCAGGAGGGGAAGCCGCGCGCTCCGGTCCAAGGTCAAGGCGACGTACAGCTCTCGACCGATCGCGAGCTTCTCCTCGAGGAGGAGCTCTTTGACCTTCTCGCCCTTGAACTCCATGTCCAGGATGGCGCGGGCCGCCTCGGCGGCTTCTGCCGGGGTGGAGGCGAACCGTACGGCGCCACCCTTCCCGCGGCCCCCGGCGAGGACTTGGGCCTTCACGACGCAGGGAAGTGGCACTTCCCCGGATTCGGTGACGGCCTTCGCTTCGTCGGCGCTCCGGACGACCCGACCCCGCGGGAGGGACATGCCGTACTTTCGAAACAGCTCCTTCCCACGCCATTCGGCCAGCTTCACCATGGTAGTTCGAAGGGCCGAAGGGTGGCGATTAATAAGGCGACCGGCGCGGGATGCGGCGGTGGAGGTTTCCGTCCGCTCACCGAGCCGACGGACGACGTCCCCGGCGGGGGGATGTCGGGTCCCGGATCGGCGCGAGACTCCCGCCCACGACGTCGACGAGGCGGGCCGCCACGTCCCGTTTCGGCCCTTCAGCGGAGAACGATTGGCCGGCCGGGCCGAGGACGAGCACCCGTGTCGAGTCACCGCCGAGGGCGCTCGGACCGTTGGCGACGACCCAATCCACGTGGGTCTCCTCCCGCAGGCGCTCCGCCGACGCCCGCAACTTCGAATCATCCGCCTCGGCCGCCAGTTTGAACCCCACGATCGGCACCGGGGCGGGGACCGAGGTGCGCAGCACCGGGAGCATCTTGGGCGCGCGACGGAGCTCGAGGGTGAACCCCTTCGGGTGGCTCCTCGAGTCGATCTTTCCCGGGGTGGGAGTGATCGTAAAGTCAGCGAGGGCGGCGGGAACCCACACGGCATCCAGCCCGGGGACCGTCTTCGGGATCTGCCGGACCCGCTCGATGAGCTCCGAGACGCGGCTCCATCGCTCGGTAGTCAGGAACGGAGGCACTGGAACGTGGGCGCCGCCGAGCCAGAAGGTGACGTCCGCCCCCCGGAAGTACAGTTCGGTCGCCAACGCCACCGCGGTCGCGCCCGACGACTCGTTCGTGAGCGAGCGGACCTCGTCGATCGGCTCGCGGCTCGCCCCTCCGATCACGAGGACGCGACGGCCCTTCCATCCTCCGCGGGCGAGGCGATGGAGCACGGCCGCGGCCACGCCCTCCGGCGTGGCCAGCTTCTCCTCGTTCTCGGACGACTGCGTCCCCAGGACCTCGATGCCCCATCCCCGGAGTCGGGTCAGGGACTCGACGATCGCCGGATTCCGGCCCAGCTGTGCGTGCCACGCCGGGGCGAGCAGGACAGGGATCCCTCCGCCGATCGCCATCGATGCGAAGGAGGTCACGGGGGTATCATCGATCCCGTGGGCGATCTTCGCCACCGTGTTGGCGGTCGCCGGAGCGATCAGGAACAGGTCGGCCCGGTCCGGACCTGGACCGAACGCCGACACGTGCTCGACCTCCCCCGTCAGCTCGAGCACGGGGGCGTTGCCGGTCGCGAATCGGATCGCTTCGGGCGTGATGATCCGGGCCGCGTCGGCGGACATCACGGCCCGGACGTCGGCGCCGTGTCGGAGCAGCTCCCGGATGATCCGTGGCACCTCGACGGCCGCGATCGATCCGGTGATGCCGATGACGATCCTTCGGCCGTCGAGAAGGCGGGACGAGCGTCCGCGGATGACGCGACTCGGATGCATGGTTGCCACCTCGGAGGGCTCGGACACCGGACGCCCGACGCTGACTCCGCTCGAGGAGCCCGTACGGGTGGGCGACCTTAAGGGAAGCGGCGCGTCCGGCCGACGTGCCGCGAGCCTCTCGGAGTTCCGTCGAAACCCACCCGGCGCATTCGGAGTCGGAGCCCCATGACGGGGGGCACGACGAAGCCCCGACCCCACTCCCGATCCTCGGCTCCGGCGAGATCGGCACCGGCGCTCCGTTGCCGGCCACGGGTCCCGAGACCGAAGTCGCCCCACGCACGGTCGGTCGCGGGGTGATCGCCTTCGACCTGGACGGAACGATCCTGGACAGCATCTCCTTGATCAGCCATGTCGCCGCCGACGTGCTCCACCGGGCGTTCGGAACTCCCCCCGAGGAAGGGCGCATCCACTACCTCGCGACGACGGGAATGCCGTTCGAGGCGCAGCTCTCCCAGTTGTACCCGGAGATCCCCGCCGACGAGCGCGAGGGAGCGTCCCGCATCTTCCATCAACGGAAGATCACCGAAGCGTACACGCACGCGGCTCTCTTCGCGGAGGTTCCGCGGGTCATCAAACGACTGGACCGGGAGGGATGGACCCTGGTGATCACCACCGGGGCCGAACGGGAGATGGCCGACCTCCTCCTGGAACGGGAGGGTCTACGGGTCTGGTTCGAAGGCGTGCTCGGCTCCGGACAAGGGACCAAGCGCGAGCACCTGAAGGAGTACCAGCGGCGGTTCCCGGGGGTACCCGTCTTCCTGGTCGGGGACTCCCGGTTCGACATGGAGGCGGCCCGAGACGTCCCGGGCGTCATCCCGATCGGGCGCGCGACGAACTCCCACGGATGGAGCCTGACCCCGGCCGACCTCGCGGCGTGGGGGGCCCGGTGGGCCGCCTACTCGCTCGAGGAGCTTCCCGACATGCTGCCCCGACTCCTGGCGGGGGAGACCCCGATGGCGTCGAAACCGAAGGCCGCTCCCGCCAAGCGGCGGGCCGCGGCGCGTCCGCGACGCCGGTAGGGCCGGGACCGAGACTCTCTCAGCTCGGGGGTTGGCCCCGCGCTGTTTTGAACCCGGGTCGAGGGATCCACAGTCCCCCAGGATAGGCCAAACTACCCCATCCCGGCCGTATCCCGTTGGACTCTCGGGCGCTAAAAGAGCCTTTCCCTTCGCCGACCCCGACTCGAGGCCGACCGGCGGCGCACGGTCGCCCCCGACCGGGAAGCGACCGTCCGGTCTCTCGTACCGGGGATCAGGGACAGACGCCGGCCGCGCCCGTGCACTGCTGGACCTCGGCTGAGATCCCCGTGAGCGTCGCAGTCGCGGTCCCGAGGTCGCCGTACAGGACGATGGTGCCAGCGACGGCCGCGGCGGCCTGCTTCAGATAGACGACCTTGCTGACCGCGCTCCCGCCGATGACGATGTCGATCTCGAGCGAGCCGGCCATCGCGCCGGTGAACGTGTACGTCACGACCTCGGCCGGATCGCCGGCCGTGCAGGCCGCCAAGAGGCAGTAGCTGTTCGCGCCGACGACGATGGCGACCGGCACCGCGCCGGTTCCGGTCGCGACGCTCGGAGCGCCGACGACGGATTGGAGCACGGTGGAGCTGTACGTCAATCCGCCGACAGCCCCGACGGCGTTCACGTAGTTGCCTTGGGCGTTCTGACTGGTCGAGTTGATGGTGATCGCCGCGAGGGCGAAGCCGGTCAGCAGGGCGACCAACGCGACCGCCGTCGCCGCATACAACCACTTGCCCGAGACTTGTTTCGCCACTGTATCCACCCGTATAACGCTGTATGTTGATTTTTCGAGGTTATGAACCTTGATGCCCGGCCGGCGTGCGCCGTGCCGCGACCCCACACGGCTCGTCAGGCCCACGCCGGGGGGATCCGGCCCGGGTGGTACCACCCGGATTTCGCGGAGAGCGACCCATCCGGGGCGATCCGGACCCGGACCGCGGCCGAGCGGCCGAACGCCGCGAACTCCAACGAGTACCACGCCACGCCCCAGCTGCCGTCCGACATCGAGACGACCTCGGCAAAGTGGTACGTCTGGTCCAGGACCGAGCCCGTGGTGCGCGCGAGCGGGTACGACCTCTCCAGCGCCGCGTCGCGCGTCCGGACCGGACCGACCGCGTCGGCCGGCGCCACCAACGGGACGTCGATGCGGCGGATCGGGCCCGTCAAGCCGCGTCCGAGTTGGAATTCGGCGTGCCCCGTGCGGAGCCGGCCGTCCTCGCGGCGCTCGTACAACAGGAGCCACTTCAGCGGATTGGCGCTCGGTGCCACGTGGGTGAACTCGGGGTTCCGTCGGCGGAACCGCCCGGCGGACCAGCGTGCGACGAGCCGCAGGCCGATGTAGGCGACGTAGAACGCCATCAGGCCGTACACGGTCGCGAGGAACATCTCGGTCGAGACCCTCGACCGCTCCCAACCCAACAGCAGGATTCCCGTGAGGCTCACCGCGAGTACGACAAAATTGATGGCCCGGTCGGCGTCGAGCTCGAGCGGCCGCTCCGAGAACGGGAGGAGCGGCGCGACGGAAAAGTGGGTGAACGCGTCGCCGAGCATGTGACCGATCCCCGCCAGCTCCATGACGACGAAGAACAGCCAGCCGGTCCCTCCCACGAAGTACGGGAACACCACGAAACCGCCCACGAGGGCGACGACGGTCACCCCGAACACCGAGTGGGTGATCCCGTGGTGCCGGAGGATCGGGAACCGCTTCGCCAGCGGCCAGAGGAGCACGTCCGCGTCCGGGAGGCCCCCGGCGATGGCGCCGGCGAGCAGGTACGGAGCGTTGTCCCCGACCGCGGCGAACGAGATCAGATACCCCAGGATGAGGTGCGTGAAGAGGTCCATGGACCCTAGGCGTGCCGAGGCCTCAGAGGAGGCCCTCTTCCATCACTTCGACGGATTCGACCTCAGGAAGGCACTGGAGCGCCTCTTCCGTGGCCGGGAGGATCCCGGCGGTGTCGTCCATGACGACGCTGACCAGAAGCGCCCGCAGTCCGAACGCGATGTCCTTGACCTGCATCCCGCGGATCTTCACGCCGGCCGGGATCCGCTCGGGCACGGCCTTGGCGATCAGATTGATATCCGTCTCGACGGCCTTCGGCATGATCCGGAACAGCACCGCGACTTGCCCCATCGATCGCCCTCCGGCCTACGGGCCAATGAACTCGCACTGCGGGCAGTGGTACGGCACGCTCTGGTCGCGGCATCGAGAGCAGCGGCCGATCGCCCCGTTCCCGCACTGCGGGCAGATGAACTGCGTCGTCCCGCGGCTCGTCAGCGAGAGTCCGCAGGAGGTGCAACGGCGCTCGGGATCGGTCATGATTCTCGTCGACGCCCTCCCAATCACTTGGATCGGCGGCGTCGGCGGTTGTTCACAAACGTGAGCCATATAAAGATGGCTGCGACGAGAAGCCCGCCTCCGATCACGTAGAGCGCGGTGTAGTCCGGGGGCGCCCCGGCGACGTAGAACGACACGGAGTACGTCGTCGCTCCGTTGGCGAAGACGACGAGGCCGTGGGCGTCTCCGAGGGAGAGCGTGAACGTGTGCCAACCGGCGGCCAAGGAGACGATCACGTACGCGTACGACAGCTTGTACGTCGTGTGGGACGTCAGCGACGGGACCTCAACGCTGCCGACGGGGCTCCCGTCGAGGCTCACTGTGACGGGGAACGGCTGAGTTCCGTACGTGGAGGAGACGAGCAGCGTCGCGGTGACCTGGTACGGCGCGAGCACCGTCAGCGTGTAGCTCAGATTCAGGGTGGCGTTGTCCGTGTCGAGGCTGCTCGTGACCTCGACATTGATCGTCAGGGACTCGGTCACGTTCGGCCCGGTGAGGGAGACGTTGCCGACTCCGTCCTCGAGGACGCCCGACGCCGGGGCGATCGTCGCGGTGGTGGTATTGGAGCCGGCGAGGACCGCCGTGAACGTCACTGTGCCGACCTGCGTCCCGTTGGCGGCGAAGGCGGGACCGCCGGAGGCGTGGATGTCGTACGTCGACGTCAGGCTCTCGCCGAGGAACATCGGCCCGGTGATGTTCCCCGTCAGAGCCGTCGAGGACGAATCAGCCGGGGTCGCGGCGGAGGCGGTGGTCATCGCCGGTAGGCCGACCAACAGCAGCAGCAGCGCCGCGATCAGGGCGGCGCGCAGGGCCAACGAGCGGCTCACCGGCGGGTCCACCTCCGGGTCTTCTGCCAGCGGAAGATCAACGCCCCGATCAGGAACGCCGCGGCCGGGACCACGACCAGCACGTACGGCAGGTACGTGGGGTACGGGCTCGGCGACCCGATCGAGGGTCCGGTGACGTACACCGTGGAGTTCTGGACCGAGACGGCGAGGGAAGGAACGATCAGCGTCGTCTCCGTCGACAGCTTCGCCGAGTCATTGAAGACGGTCGCAATGATCGTCCCGGAGCCCGGAGGCAACACGGGCGTCTGCGGCGCGGCGAGCGAGAGGAAGAACGAAGTGTTCTCGTTCGGAGCGAACTGGACCGGAGCGGTGATCACCGTCGTCGCCTGCTTGACCTCGGTCGACCAACCGAGTCCGTTGAGGCGGTTCGCGTCCAGGACGGAAAGCGCGATCAGCTCCGGGACGTTGCCCGTGTCCTGCACCCAGAACGAGAGGAGGGCGTCGGAGCCGCCGATCGTGTTCAGGTTCGGCGTCGCGCCGATCCGTACACCGTAGACCGGAAGCACCGTCAGTATGGGGGCGAGCGATTCGACGCTGACGGCCGTCCCCGAACTGTCGATCGCCTGGATCAGCACCGGCGGGTGGGCGACGGCGGTCCCCACCGGGACGGTGAACACCGCTTCCGCGCTTGCCGAGCGGTTGAGGGTGCCGACGCCGAGGGTGAGGTTGCCGGGGATGAACGTGATGTCCCAGTCGCTCGGCGTGCCGACCAAGTGGATCGACACCGGCTCGTTGCCCGTGTCCGTCGCGGTCACTTCGTACCGTACCACGCTGCCGGGCGCGACGGAGGCCGCCGAGCTCCCCGAGAGGGTCAGGGTGACCGGGTGGTTGACCGAGGGGAGAAGAGTGAGCGCCGTCGCCGCGTTGCCGTCGAGCAACGTCACCTGCGCGGTCGCCGCCGCACTGGTGGAGACCCCGTACGGGGAGGCCGTGCCTTCGGCGCTGACGGTCCAGACTCCCGGGGGCAGGGGCCAGGAAGTCGTGCTGCCGACCGGCGCGGCGCCGCCGGCGAGCTGCACGCCGTCGGGGCCGGACCACGTGACGTTCACGGTCGCCGAAGTCGCGCCGCCGCCGCTCAGGATCGTTAAGGAGTCGGTCCACGAATCGGTCACGTTGACGCTGATCGGGACCGCGACGCCGTACGGCACGGTGACGTTGCTGACGTTCGTGGCGTCGATGCCGCCCGCCCCGATGACCGCGTAGACGGTGTACTCACCCGGGAGCAACGTGCCTCGGAACGTGCCGTTCGATTCGGGGAGGACCGTCGACGTCGAGGCCGGGTACGGACCGATCCAGGTGACGTGGCCCGATGGCGCGCCGGGACTGCGGCCCCAATGGATCGTGCCGATGACGGTGCTGAGGTCGACGGTGCCCGAGAGCCGGATGACGCAGCTCGAGAAGCCGAACCCGACCGGGCACGTCACGCCGGGTGCGACGGCGTACGTCACGATCTCTGGGACGCCGCCCGGGCCGGTGGCCGAGACCGTCGTGTTCACTTGGGGTGTCCACGTCTCGTTCGGCGGGACGATCGCAGTGAAGGAGCCTCCGTACTGGAAGGCGGGGATCGTCAGTCCGGCGGGCCCGACCAGGGTGACGGGGAACGAGGCGTTCACGCGCGTCCCGGCGAGAGTGGTGAGGTTGCCGCGCAACGTCGTCCCGAGCGACCGCAGGGACAGGTACGGAACGACCGTGCCGTTCGATTGGAGCGTCACCGTGCTGAGGCTCACGTACGAGGCGTTGTTCCCCGAGGCGAGAGCGTACGCCGTGTACGTGCCGGCGACGCCCAGGAAATGGGTGACGAACGCGGCCCCGGAGACGTTGAGCCCGAGGGTCGAGGACGTCAGGCGGATCGAGGTGTTCGCCGCGGAGACCCCCGGGGGCAGCTGGAGGCCGCCCGTCGACTCCAGGCGCGGGAAGAGACTGAGGAAAAGGCTGGTCGGGGCCCCGCCGAAGGCGATCGTCAGGTTGAGCGACGCCGACGCGCTGTAGAGCTGCGATCCGTTGGAGGTCGTTGCGTACGCCGAGATCGAGTAGCTGCCCGGCGTCAGCTCCAACGTGAAGTTCGGTCCTCCCGTGGCGGACGTCGAGACGGCCGGAGGGGCGCTGCCGGTGGCGTTGACGTGGATCGTCTCGCCGGACGGGACCCCGAAGACGGTGACCGTCGTCGGGACCGGCTGCAAGCTCAGCGGGACGGCGGTCAGGCTCTGGAGCTCCGAGGGGGAGAGGTCGCACTCATTGAACGGCGAGAAGCCGGTCGCCGTGACGTTGAGACAGTACGAAGCGTCGTTCGGAAGGGCGGCCGGCAGGTAGAAGGTGACGTTGCCGTTGGTCTCGGTCCAGGTCCGGACCGGCAGCGTCCACGCGCCCTGCGCGGTGATGGAGACGAGCGCTCCCGACGCCGGGAACGGACTGCCGAGGGAGGCGGCCGTGCCGACGGTCGCTTGGAAGGTGATCGCCGGGCCGAGCGGGAGGACGAGCGTCTGCGCCCCTTGCAAGTCGACGGACGCCGACCCGGCGTAGACGGAGATCCCGGCCGACGTGGGGACGAGCGACGCGTAGATCTGATACTCGCCGGCCGGCAGCTCGAGGAGCCAATCGCTCGAGATGTTGTCCTGGGCCACGGCGAACGCCCCGGAGGCGTCGAACCCTTGGATCTCGATCTGCGTCGGCGGCGTGCCGGTCGCTCCCGTCGGCGGGAGCGTAATGCCCCGGAGCGCCTCGGCGGGGGCCAAGGCGAGGGACGGTAGGAAGAACGTCCCGGTCGACGACCCGACCAAGGCGGTCGCCAGGCCGGCGTAGTACGTGCTCCCCACGAGACCGAGGGCGTAAACGGAGTAGTTTCCGAGGGGGAGCGTCGCCACGACCGCGCCCGAGGAGGAGCTGAGGATCGTGGTGCCGTTCAACTTGACCACCGGGTTCGTCCGGTTCTGGCTCGTTGGCGGCGGGACCGGCGGCAGGATCGGGGTGAACTCCACGGGGATCCCGCCGATGGGGTTGCCGTTCAGGAGCACGGGGAGCGAGACGGTCACCACGGCGGTGAGGGTGAGGTTGACCTTCTCCTTGGAGCCCGCACTGGCGACGGAGACGGGCGTGCCAACACTGGCGAGATGCCCCGTCGGATCGTGTGCCGTCAGGGTGTAGTTGCCGGGGCCGAGGTTCGTCAGAGAGTACGCACCGGTCGAATCCGCGGTGACGATCGCGACGATGCCGTTCGTCCCCGTGACGGTGACCGTCCCGCCGGGCACTGGCGCCTGATTGACCGTGAGCAGAGAGCCGGTGACGGAGCCCGGCGTCAGTCCTTCCGTCTCATTCGCCATTTGCCCCGGAGAGAGGGTAATCGCCGTCTCCGTGAAGTTCGCCCCATTCGAGACGATCGAATAGTTGTAGACCCCCGCGGGGACGTTCGGGAGCGCGAACGTGCCGCTCGCGTCGGTGGTGGTGTGGAAGACGCCGCCGGTGGAGCTCCAGAGGTTGATCGAGGCGCCGGGGACGACCGAGTCGACCGGCGTGTAGGTGGTGGAGTTGTTCGAGTTCCAGTAGACGAAGCCGCTCACCTTCGCCGGCTGGAGCGTCACGGTCTGGACGATCGCGGGCGCGTTGGGGAGCTGCGCCTCGGTCGGAGAGACGTAGATGTGGAGCGTCGAGAGGTGTGTGGTGTCCGACTGGGTGAGGCCGCTGAACGCCCCGGTGGTGACGTTCACCGTGTCGTTCCCGGGGGGCAGCACGAGCTGGAAGTTGCCGGTCGAGCTCGTCGTCGTCGTCATGTGGGGGATGTTCCACTGGTCGTAGACCGTGACCCGTGCGCCGGTCACGGCGGTCCCGTCCGGCAGGACGACGTTGCCGATGAGCGGCTGCCCCGCGTAGTACTCCAGGATCGACTCGCCGCCGTTGAAGTACGATCCCGAGGAGGTGTCGGGCGTCGTGTTCGCCTGCTTGGCGAGCGCGACGGCCGTCGGCTCATTCTCGGCGTACGGGCACCCGGAGTTCGCCCCGGGGTTGTTCTCCGGGCAGTAGTAGGCGGTCCGGTAGACCACCATGAAGTGCTGGAGCATGAAGGCGGGCATGATGGGGAGCGTCGAGGTGTTCGCGTCGAGGCCCGGAATTCCGGGGGACTCGCCGACATCCGTGCCGTTGTAGCCGATGTACGTCCGGTAGATCATCGAGTTGTAGAACGCCGGGAAGTACGCGATGTTGTAGTTCACGGGGGAGACGCCCGGGGGCAGGATCCCGTTCGCGTAGGTGTTCCCGTCCGAGCCCGTGACCTCGATGGTGAAGTACGAGGTCGGGACGCCGTTGACGATGACGCGGTCGGTCAGGTCCGCCGGCGCGTAGAAGATCCCGGTCGAGGAGCCGCTGAAGGGGAAGAGCCGGGAATCGACCATCGCGTATCGGATCGACTCACCGGTGTACTGTTCCACATCGTCGTAGAGGTGGGCGACCGAGCTCAACGGGAGCGTCGTGGCGAGGTAGTACGCCATCGTGTCGTACATCGCGTTGACCGGGTCGAGATTGCCGGGGTCGACGGGGAGGTAGAGCTGGGGGTTGGCGATGACGATCCCCACGTCCCGGGTCGTGTTGACCATCAGGTTGTGAACGATGGTGACGTTGACGCCATCGGCTGTGAGGAGATTGTCGAGGCTGACCGGCAGGTACGGCTGGCCTGAGACGGTCTGCTGGTTCGCGATGAGCTCCGTGGCGAGGATCGCGATCGCCTGGGACTCGTTCTGCGAGAGGAGGAAGTTCCCCGACGGATCGATCCCGTTCTGGAAGTTGTCGGCGACGGCGGGGTGCTGACCCTCAGCGATCGTCTGGAACCCGTAATCCCACCAAGAGATGAGCGCCGGACGTTCCGTGAGAGGTTCATTCGTATCTTGCGTCGCTAACCAATTGTACCCGGCTTCATCGTACTGGTTCGGCGTATCCAGCGATGTGCCGGCGGCCCCGATGTAGATCGGGTTCGACCCGGTCGGCGCCGTGCTCGGCTGCAGGGGAGCCGGGATCGTGTTGTAGATCTGGGTGGCGTACTGCCCCTTCGAATTGTACGGGATGCCGGCGTCGATCGCGTACCAGATGTTCGGTACGATGAGCAGGAGCACGAGACCCATCACCAGCACGTGGCGGACCTTGAACGAGCGACGGAACGCCGTCACCTGGCCCCGGGCGCCGCCCAGGGAGGCGACCGAGCGACGGAGGTTGCCGTACCCACCGGCGTCGAGGATGAAGATCAGCAATTCGGCGGGCAGCAGCGCGAACGCGGCCGAGCCGAGCAGGAAGAACTTCGCGGCCGTGATCGGGAGGTAGATGCTGATCACGGCGAACACGATGAAGAACACCATGTCCCGGCGGAATCGGCGACGGACGGTGCGGGCGGTGAAGACGGCGAGGCCGACGAACGTCAGGAAGAACGTGATGATGCCGTAGCCCAGGATCAGGGCATCGATCGACGGGGCTTGCGCCTCGGCGACGGTCGAGTAGATCAGGGTCTTGACGAAGTACCCTTGGCCCGAGATGATCGTCGCGAACTGGGTCGGGGAGATGAAATAGAGGACGGCGACGGCGGCCGCTCCCAAGCTCGCGAGGACGGGGACCGAGAAGACCCACGGGTAGTCGCGAAGCGCGAGGAACGGCGCCAGGACGAGGAGCGCGCCGAACAGGATGAGGAGAGGCGTGTCGAACCAACCGGCGAAGAGGCCTTGGAAGTAGTAGTACGGCATCGCCATCGGGAACCCGACGCTCCCGACGATGCCCGTGCAGACGTAGATCCCGAACGAATCGACCTTGCGGATCCGCTCGATGATCATCTGGATGACGAGGAAGATCACGATCGCGGCGATGAAGAACGAGTACCCTTGCCACGCAAGGGCCAGGGCGCCCAGACAGACCCCGGTGAAGACGGCCCACTTCACCGCGCTCTGTTCGGTCCGCAGGAACTTCATCAGGGCGCTGGGGATCTGACGGGGGTGGCGATAATCGGTGACCCAACGACGGTGGCCGACGGCCTGGGCCGTACGGATGTACGCGTAGATCGCGATGAGCATGAAGAACGAGTAGAACGTCAGATAGTTCGCATACCCGAACGCCGACGAATCGATGCTGGCGACGATGAACGGGAAGATGATGGCCGCGAGCAGACCGACGCGGCGCCCCGAGAGCGCCTTGCCGATCAGATACACGGGGAAGACACAGAGCGCGGCCCAGAGCGGCGCCTGGAGGTCGAGGAAGAACGCCCCCGCCACGACCGCCGGGGGCTGACCGTTGACGCTCGTGAAGAACCCCTGGAAGAGGATCCCCAGGATCGCGTTCATCCAGTCGAACAGCGGCTCGCGCGGGTTGATGGCCCCGTTCGGGTACCGAAGGGCCATGTCTCGGACGAGATTGATGTGATTCTCGATGATGAACGTCATCACGCGAGCGTGGTAGAACGAGTCGGAGCCACCCGCGTAGATGTTCAGCCAGCCGAACTGGGCGAAGACGCCGATGGTGAAGATCGTCCGGACCAGGAACGCCAACGAAAATGCCGTCAGCAGGATCGCGACGGTCCAGCCGTGCTGGCGCCACCACCCTCCTTCGTCCTGTGCCATGAGGTCGGCCTCCTCGGCCGGCGGCGGCGCAGATTGGGCGTGCTATAAATAGCGTGCCATCGCGCCCGGGCGGGGGAATGACACCTGAAAGTACGTACAGTTCTAGGAAAACCGTTCTCCAGGGCGTTCTCGGGGTTCTCTGGGGGTTCCGCGGAGGAGGTCGGGGGCTCGGGTGGGCTCAGGCGGGGGGCGTGGCGCCCGTCGCCGAGCCGGCCAGATCCCGAACGAATCGGTAGAAGATCCGACCGTCGTCCAGCGGGACCGGCACGACGTGGACGGCGTCGCCGATGCGCAACGTCTCCCAACGCCCCCCGTCGATCCGCCCGAACAGACGCAACGGCGCCCCGTCGAGGTCGACGAGCCCCACCACGAACGGGACCTCGGACTCCATGCCGAGAGGGGCGCCGAGGAGGACCGCGCTAAAGGCGTAGACGTGGCCGTTGGGCGGGAGGTCGACCCAATCTAAGTCGTCCCCGTGGCATTCGGGGCAGCTGACACGCGGCGGCCACAACAGGGTTCCGTCTTTCCGGCACCGGGTCGTCGTGAATCGGCCCGCCCGGAGGTTGTCGAAGAAGGCGGCCACGCGCGTGGTCGCCGCGGTCTCCATCGGATAGAAATCGAGCACGGTCGGCACCTTCGGGGCGGCCGGGCGAGCGGGGGGCGTCGCCGCGCTCGCCGACGCCGTCGGCGGGGTCGGAGCCGGCTCCGTCGAGGCGGGGAGCGGCGGGGCGCCCGGACGAGGCCCGGTCCGGGGCCGCACCGCCTCCGGGGAATCGGTGCTCACGGGGGACCTCCCCGCTGGTAGACCATCAACGAATGTACATTCGCGCTGCCGCTCAGGTTGTGGACGAGGGCCCAGTTCGGGTCGGGGACCTGGCGGGCGGCGGGGACCGCGTGGGTGAACTGGCAATGCACCTCGACGGCCTGGGCGATCCCGGTCGCTCCCAGCGGATGGCCGCAACCGAGCAGCCCCCCGCGTGGATTGACGACGACCTTCCCTCCGATGTCGGCCTGGCCGTCGGCGACGAACGCGCCGCCCGCGCCGGGGGGACAGAAGCCGAGCGCCTCGTACTCCACGATCTCCGAGATCGAGAAGCAATCGTGGAGCTCGGCGAAGTCCAGAGAGTCGGCCCCGATGCCGGCGCTGCGGAACGCTTCGGCCGCCGCGATCTTCAACCCCACCCAGTCTGTCAGCGACCCGGCCTGGGCGAGGTTGTGGAAGTTCGAATACTGGCCGGTCCCCCGGATCCACGCGGGCGTGTCGGTGTACCGGCGCGCGAACTCCTCCGCGACGAGCAGCACCGCCGCGGCCCCGTCGGTCATCGAAGAACAGTCCCCGAGTCGGAGGGGAGGCGAGACCCACGGCAGCCGGAGCAGCTTCTCCTTGCTGAACGTCTTCTCGGCGAACTGGGCGTCGGGGTTCGCGTTGGCGAAGCGGTGGTTCTTCTCGGAGACGGCCGCGAGCTGCTCCTCCGTGGTGCCGTACTCGAGCATGTGCCGTTGGGCGACCATGGCGAAGAACGGCGGAGCGGTCGCGCCGTGGGCCCCGTCCCACGGCCGGTCCATCACGCACGCCATCGAGGTGTTCGCCTCCGCCATCGACGGGATGTTCATCTTCTCCACCCCGACGGCGATCGCGATGTCCGAGAGCCCGCTCGCGATGGCGGCGTAGGCGCTACGGATCGCCGACTGCCCGGACGCGCACGCGAGCTCGGTCCGCTGGAGGACTCGACGCGGTTGGATGCCGAGAAGTTCGGCGGCGAGCGGGGCGACGTGTGACTGGAAGGCGAACCGCTCGGGTTCGGCCGCGCCGACGAATAGACTGTCCACGTCCTTGGCGGACAACTCCGGAACGGCGCGGAAGAGCGCGGTGCCCGCTTCCTGGACGAGCTCGCTCCAGGTCGCCGCGCGGACCCCGAACTTGGTCGTGGCCCCGCCGACAAGTGCGACCCGTCGGAGCGCGGTCACGGGACGCCCCGGATCGCCGCGACGAGGCGATCGCCCGCGGCGCTGGTGCTCGTCGTGCCGCCCTGATCGTACGTCCGCGCCGATCCGTCGGCCAGGACCCGGGCGATCGCGCCGGCCAGACGGTCGGCCTGGCCGATCATCCCCGAGTCCGAGCGCGTCTCGCCGAGATGGCGGAGCAGCATCTCGACCGCGAAGAAGGTGGCGAACGGGTTCACCTCGTTCTTCCCGGCATGCTTCGGCGCGCTCCCGTGCACGGGTTCGAACATGGCATGTTCCCGGCCGATGTTGCCCCCGGCCGCGAATCCCATCCCGCCTTGGAGTACCGCCGCGAGATCGGTGATGATGTCGCCCATCATATTGGTGGAGACGACGACATTGTAGTGTTCCGGGTTCCGGACGACCCACTGCGTGAACGCGTCGACGTACGCGTAATCCTTCTCGATTTCGGGGAACTCCGTGGCGATCCGGTCGAACGTCGCCCGGAAGAACCGACAGCCCGCGAGGACGTTCGACTTGTCCACGCAGGTGACGCGCTTCACGCCGTCCTCCGGCGCGCCGCGCGGCCGATGGCGGGCGATCTCGAACGCCCGACGGATGATCCGCTCGGCCCCCACCCGGGTGATCACCCGCGTATCGATGGCGACCTCGGTCGCCCCGCCTCGATCGAGGGTCCCCCGAGCGGGCGTGTACAGGCCCTCCGTGTTCTCCCGCAAGATCACCATGTCGACGTTCTCCGGCTTCCAGACGGTGGAGAAGCTCCCGCTGATCCGATGCTGAACGCCGGGGTACAGCTTGCACGGCCGGACATTCGCGTACAGATCGAGATCCCGGCGCATCCCGAGAACGAGGTCCGCGCCGGCGATGTCGCCGTTCGGCAGCGAGACCCCCGGCCAACCGACCGCGCCCAGGAGCACGGCATCCGCGCTGTGTGCGGCGGCCTTCGCCTCGGGCTCCCACTCCTTGCCGTGGTCCCGGTAGTAGATCGCACCGCCCGGGCACTCCTCGATCGACCACGGGTGCGGACCGTTCTCCGCGAGCGCGTCGAGGACCTTCCGCCCTTCGCGAACGACCTCGGGGCCCGTCCCGTCCCCCGGGAGCAGGACGACCCGGTAGCCGGCGGACCTCATACGACAGGACCCGCCGCCGCGCGTTGACGGAGCTCGTCCTTGACCTTCTCGACGAGACCGCCGACCTCGAGCAGGTGCAGGAGGTGGGCGGGGAGGGGCGGGAAGGTGACGCTGGCGCCCGTCCGCAAATTCGTGATCTGACCTTTCTTCAGCTCGATCCGGGCCGTATCCCCGGCCTCGAAGATCTTCCGAACTCCGGGCGCCTCGATGGCGGGAAGGCCGAGGTTGATGGCGTTGCGGAAGAAGATCCGGGCGAACGAGTCGGCGACGACCGCCCCGACGCCGATCGCCTTCATCGCCTGGGGGGCGTGCTCGCGGCTCGAGCCGCAGCCGAAGTTCTCGTCGGCGATGATGATGTCCCCGGGAAGCGCGGCCTGGGCGAACTCGGGGAGCGCGATCTCAAAGACGTGCTTCTTGAGCTCCTGCGGGTCGATGATCGTCAGGTACTTCCCGCCGATGATCCCGTCGGTGTCCACGTCCTTTCCGAGGGTCCACACCCTCCCTTCCATCGGGTCCTGCATTGGATCGTCTCCTTAGAGGAACTCGCGCGGGTCGGTGATCTCGCCGCGGATCGCCGCGGCCACGGTCGCCTGCGGGCTCATCAGGTAGATGCGGGCCTCCTTCGGTCCCATCCGGCCCGGGAAGTTCCGGTTCGAGCTCGACGCGCAGACCTCGTCCGGCGCCAGGATCCCCATGTTGCCGCCGAAGCACGCCGAGCAGCTGGAGTTGGTGAACACCGCCCCGGCGTCCGTGAAGACCTGGAGCAGACCCTCCTCGAGCGCCTGCTTGTAGATCTTGGTCGACGCAGGGGAGACGATGAAGCGGACGTCGGCGTGCACCTTGTGGCCCCGCATGAGCGCGGCGCCCTCCCGGAGATCCTCGATCCGGGCGTTGGTGCAGGAGCCGAGGAAGACTTGGTCGACCTTCACATGCTCCCGAGCGACGTCCGGGAGCGGTCGGACGTTGTCCGGCGAGTACGGGCAGGCGATCATCGGCGGCATGTCGTCGACGTTGATGGTGATCTGGCGCTCGTACGCCGCGTCCGCGTCGGCCCGCAACGGATGGGAGGGATGCTTCGCGATGTTCCGGAGGTACTCCTCCGTGGTCGCGTCGGGCGGCATCATGCCGCACTTCGCGCCCATCTCGGTCGTCATGTTGCAGATGGTGAACCGCTCGGGCATCGAGAGGCGCTCGATCGTCGGTCCCGAGAACTCGACGGACTTGTACGTCGCGCCGGTCGTCTTGACTTCGCCGAGGACCCGGAGCACGATGTCCTTCGCCACGACGCCCTTGCCGAGACGTCCTTCGACCCGGACATTGAGGGTCGGAGGGACCTTCAGCCACAGCTTGCCGAGCGCGAGCACCGCGGCCATCTCCGTCGGTCCGATCCCGGCGGCGACGGCGCCGACCGCTCCCAGCATGTTCGTGTGCGAGTCGGTCCCGACGGCGAGGTCGCCGGGGACGACCCATCCGTCCTCGGCGAGGATCTGGTGACAGATGCCGTGGTTGCCGACGTCGTAGAAGTGGGTCAGGTGTTGTTCGGCCGCGAACTTCCGGAGGATGCGATGAAGCACCGCCGCGCCTTCGGTCGACGCCGGGACCCAATGGTCGATCGCGATGACCACGCGCTCCGGGTCCCAGACTCGAGGCGCCCCCATCTCGTGGAACGGCCCGACGGTCTGCGCCCCTTGCTCGTGCATCATCGCGAGGTCGACCTGCCCTTCGATGATCTGGCCCGGCACCACGCGGTCGAGGCCCGAGGCGCGGGAGAGGATCTTTTCGGCCAACGTTTGACCGTGGCCGTTGTTTCCGCTCATGCCGCGGCGACCTCCGGTGGGAGCGCTTCGACAAGGCTCCAGAACTCGGCGTCGGTGAGCCCCGGGTGTTCGAACGCGGCCCGGTACTCCTCCAACAGCTGGCGCTGGTCGGTCTTCTGGTGAGCCTCAGTCGCGCGCTTGACGCGGTTCAGAAGCTCCGCGAGCCGGGTGTCGCTGAGCGTGATCTGTCGTTCCTTCAACTTCTCCACGAGCGCGGCCTTGCCCGTGTGCTTTCCCAAGATCATCTGACGATGCCGGCCCAACGTCTCGGGTTGGATCGGTTCGTACGTCATCGTGTGACGGAGAATGCCGTGCGTGTGGATCCCCGCCTCGTGCGAGAAGGCGTTGTACCCGACGAGCGCCTTGTTGAGCGGGAGAGGGATCCCCGAGATCTCCTCCACGGTACGCGACAGTTGGTAGAGGCGGTCGATCCGCAGGCCGGTCTTGACACCGTACAAGGACTCCACGGCGATCGCGACCTCCTCCAGTGACGCGTTCCCGGCCCGCTCGCCGAGACCGTTGACGCAGACGTGGGGGCAGGTGACTCCCTCCTCGAGGGCGGTGAGCGTGTTGGCCGTGGCGAGTCCGAAATCGTTGTGGCAGTGCACGGCCCAGTCGGTCGGCTGGATCCGACGGGCGAACTCCCGCAGGAACCATCGGAACGTGAGAGGGGTCATGATCCCGACGGTGTCGGAGATCACCAACCGGTCGGCGCCCGCCTCCCGGACTCCGCGGTAGAGCCTCTCGACGAACGGCAGCGGCGCCCGGACCGTGTCCTCGGTGACGAAGGCGACGTGGAGTCCGGCCGATTTCGCTTGGCGCACGGACGCGATCGAAGCGTCGTACACCTGATCCTGGGTCATCTGCAGCTTGTACCGGAGGTGGACTTCGCTCGCGGCGACGAAGATGGCGATGTGACTCGCGCCGCTCTTGATCACGGCGTCGACATCATTCGGCAGAGTTCGGGCCGAGGCGAGGATCTTGGCCTTCAGACCGGCATGGGCGAGACGGTGGACCGAGGCGGCCTCCTTCTCCGAGACGACCGGGATGCCGGCGTCGATGACGCCGACGCCGATGTCCGACAGCTCCTCCGCGATCCGGAGCTTCTCGTCCGGAGAGAACACGACGCCGGGCATCTGCTCCCCGTCGCGCAGCGTCTCGTCCCAGAACACCAGATTGGGAGAGAAATGCCGCTCTGCGGCGGTCCGATCGTGGTACGTCTCGACGAGCGGAGTCTCCATCGGTGGGCGAGAAACCGCTCGATTCCGCTTAACCTTTGTCGGATTCCGACTCCCCCACATGCTCTCATGGAGCCGGTCGTGAGCGTCCGGGTCCGACGTTCCCGGGACCCGGGTCCCTCCCTCGCCTCCGTCGACCGGGGCGCGACGAGCCCGAATTCTCGGCGGGGCCGCCCCCACGGTTAAATACCGGCGGAGAATGAAAACGTCTGACGACCCGGCCCGAGGGCCGGGCGAGAGGTTAGCGATGAGCGCACCGGCAATTCCGACGGCGGACCGGTCGAGTCAGACCGGACCGGCCGTAGGCGGTTCCCCGAAGGAATTGACCGATCTCGCCGTCCTCATCGGGGGACAAGGCGGGGACGGAACCCTCACGGTCGCCGACCTGCTGGCCCGATACTTCCATCGTCGGGGGCTCTACGTCTACCTGTCCCGGAACGTCCTGTCCCGGATCCGAGGCGGCCACGCCGACTCCTCGGTCCGCGCGTCGGTGGACCCGACCACGTCGATCAAGTCGGAGATGGAACTGATCGTCGCCTTCGACGCGCAGTCCCTGGAACTCGGGCTCCCCGAGCTCGCCCCCGATGGCTTGGTCCTTTACGATTCTTCCTCCTTCCATAGTGACCGGCCGAACGCCATCGGGCTGCCGTTCGCGACGCTCGCCGGGAGTCAGCTCGGACAGCCGATCTACAAGAACACGACCGCGTACGGCGTGGTCTCGTACCTGCTCGGATTTGACCCGGCCGAGACCCGCGCCGTCATCGAAGAGCGGTTCCAACGACGGAGCCCGGAAGCGCTCGAGAAGAACCTGAAGGCCATCGAGATCGGTCGGAAGGCCGCGGCCGAGCACCCGGAGCTCGCGCAGCGCTGGAGCGTGGCCAAGGGTTCGCTCTCCGGCTACCGGATCATGGCGGGCAACCAGGCGGTCGCCCTCGGATTCGTCGTCGGTGGGGGACGCTTCTTCGCGGGGTACCCGATCACACCCGCCACGGAGATCATGGAGTACTTGGGACGGTACCTTCCTTCGATGCACGGCGTCGTGCGTCAGGCCGAGGACGAGCTGGCATCGATCAACATGGTGATCGGGGCCGCGTACGCGGGAGCCCGCGCGATGACCTCCACGAGCGGCCCGGGACTCTCCCTGATGACGGAGGGGATCGGCCACGCGGGCGCCGCCGAGATCCCGATCTTGGTCGCCGACTGCCAACGCGTCGGGCCCTCCACCGGCCAGCCGACCCGACATGAGCAGTCCGACCTCTCCCACCTCGTCCACATCGGCCACGGGGAGTTCCCGCGGTTCGTGATCTCGCCGGGGAGCATCGAGGACTGTTTCTATCTCACGATCGACGCCCTCAACCTCGCCGAGAGATGGCGGTTGCCCGTGATCCTTCTCCTCGACCAAGCGCTCTGCCAGAACGGGACGTCGACCCCCCCGTTCGATCTGAACGGGCTCCGCGTCGACCGGGGCAAGCGCCTCTCGGCCGAGGAGGTAGCGAAGCTCGAGGCGTACCAATACTACAAGTTCACGCCCGATGGATCCTCCCCATACGCCCCGCCGGGAACCCCGGGCATCACGGCCCAAGTGACGGGGAACGAGCACGACGAGTTCGGGCACGTCAGCGTCAACATCCCGAACCGGAACAAGATGATGGCCAAGCGGATGGAGAAGCTCATCCACGCCCTGCCGGAGCTCCCCCGACCGCGCACGTTCGGCGAGCCGACCGCGCGGATCGGTCTGATCGCCTACGGGAGCACGGAAGGACCCGTTCGGGAGGCCCAGGAGATCCTCGCCGCGAAGGGGACCCCGACGAAGTTCCTGCAGATCCGGACGATCTTCCCCGTGCTCACGGACACGATCGTCCCGTTCTTGGAATCCGTCGACGTCGCCTACGTCGTGGAGCACAACTACACGGGTCAGCTCGCCGCGCTGCTCCGCGGGGCGATGCCCGAGCACCACAAGCGGATCCAATCGATCGTCAAGTACGACGGCTTCTCGTTCCGCGGGCCCGAGCTCGTCGCCGCCCTCGAGGGGAGGAAGAATGGTCCAGTCCGCTAAGGCGATCCCTTCGACGTGGTGCCCCGGCTGCGGGGACTTCGGACTGCTGGCGGCGGTGAAGAAGGCGCTCATCGAGCTCAAGGTCCCCCAGCACCAGACCGTGCTCGTCGGCGGCATCGGTTGCTCCGGCGGCATCCACAACTTCCTGGAGATCAACGGCCTCCACGCCCTGCACGGCCGCCTGCTCGCCCAAGCCGTCGGGGTGAAGCTCGCCAATCCCGAGCTGATGGTCATCGCCGCGGGGGGCGACGGCGACGGGTACGCCATCGGGATGGGACATTTCATGCACGCGTTCAAGAAGAACGCGTCGTTCCTCTACCTCGTCATGATGAACGAGACGTACGGACTGACCAAGGGGCAGGCGTCCCCGACGGCCCCCATCGGCTTCGAGGGGAACGTCGAACGTCCGTTCGATGCGATCCTCGCCGCGCTCTCCCAGCCCGTGCCGAACTTCGTGGCCCGGACGTTCTCGGGCGATCCGAAGACGATGACCAAGATCATCGTCGAGGCGCTCCGGTTCAACCAAGAGGGACGCGGCTTCGCGTTCATCGAAGACCTCTCCCCGTGCATCACCTACAACGACACGTTCAAGCTCTGGCGGGAGAAGGTCGTCGACCTCGCCACGCTCCCCGGCAACGACCCGTCGAACCGGTCCACCACGTTCCGACAGTACCTCGAAGTCGTCGAGTCGGGACGGATCCCGATCGGGGTGATGCACCGGCCGGCCACCGTCAGCGCAGAGGTCGAATCGTTGGAGCTCAAGCTGCTCCCCGACCACATCGGTCCGGCGAACGCCGGCATCGAACTCAGCGAAGAGAACCTGACCGGCTACCGCAAGCTCCTCGCCTCCGTGAGGTGAGATGCCGTCGCGCCGCGGCGCGATCTGGCGGGCGATCACCGTCGGATCCGTGGTCGCCCTGCTCTTGGTGGGAGCCCCGCTCGCGAGCGCTCTCCCCGCGCTCCCCTCGTATGCGGGGGTCGATCTCACGTTGGCGACGAACGGAACGTTGACGATCGCGGTCACCAGCCAAGTGACCAACGGCTCGGCGCTCCGCTTCGCCATGGACGGGAACTTCACGCCGCTCTTGGGGGTGCTCCAGTTGAACGCCTCCGAGACCGCGAAGATCGTGGGGACGATCAACGGGCTCGAGAGCAGCCCGTTCACCGCGTCCCTCTTCGGCAATCGGAACGGGCAAGTCAGCGCCTACGAGGTGACGACGTTCGAGAGCTTGATCGGGCGCGAGTCGAGCCTCGTGCCGAAGGGCCTCCTCGGCGGCACCGGAGTGCTCCCGAGCACCCTGGACGGAGCCCCCCCCCTCAGTGAGTCGGTGGGAAGTGTACTTTTCACCGGAGCGACCGGGTCCGATACTTCGACCGCGCCGATCGGCGTGCAAGTCCAATCGTCCGATGCCTTCGACTTCGCCGGTTCGACCCACACGTTGACGCTCGGCAGCCCCAGCCTTCCGTTCGGATTGCCGGGTTCGCTCGACCTGAACCTCTCCTTCACGACCCCGGCGGGGGAGATGATCACCGGGGTGAGCGGGACGACGACCGACCACGTCTCCAACGACCCGCTCGGCTGGGGCGCTGCGTCGATGCACGGGACGGTCGTGGCCGCGACGAACTCGTCGGTCACGGTCGAATTCCAAAACGCTCCGCCGGTCGGGACGATCGCGATCATCCTCGGATCCCTCGCCGTCGGGGGGTTGGTCGCCGGTGGGTGGCTCTGGCGTCGCCGGGCGAGGGCTCCAGCCACACCGTTGGTCCCTCCGACCTCGCCGGTCCCCCTGGGGCCGCCCCCAGCGCCATGACGTGGCTCGGCGTCGACGACACCGACGGCCCGGAGGGGGGCTGCACGACGTTCGTTCTCACCGAGATCCTCCGCACGGCCCATGCCCTCGGCATCGATCCGATCGGCTGGCCCCGATTGGTGCGTCTGAATCCGAACGTCCCGTGGAAGACGCGGGGGAACGCGTCCCTCGGCGTGCGTCTCGGCCACGGCCGAGGCCGTACGCACCCGGTCGCCCAGCTCCCGGAAGGGGCCATCCGAGGATACTCCCGAGGGACGCCACTCCCCCGGCGCGAACGATCGAGGGTTTTCGACGAACTGTGGCACGTCGTCGAACGGAGCTGTGGCCGGGGGTCGCCGCCTCCGGATCCGGCGTTGGTGCTCTCCCCGCGGCAGCTGCCCCCCTCGATCTACTGGACCGCCGTGGGGCGGGAAGTCCAGGCCCGGGACGTCTCCCGCGTCCTCGAACGGGAGGGGGCGTTGGTCCGGGCCGCCGGCGATGGTCGAGGGATCATCGGCGCGGCGGCCGCCATCTCGTGGCCCGAGGCGCGCCCGACCTGGGAGATCATCACCTATCGGCCGCAACAACGGTGGGGCTCGATGCGTCGCGTCGATCTCGGCTCGGTTCGGCGGCTCTCCCGCGCGGTCCCGGAAACGTTCCTCTCCTTCGACGCCGGTCAGAATCGACTGCTGGTGACCCCCCACACTCCGTGCCCGATCCTGTACGGGATCCGGGCGACGAGCCCGAAGAGGCTGCCGGGTTTGGTAGCGCGCGTCCGTTCGGAACCGGTGGAACGCTGGTGTCTCTTCGTCAGCAACCAGGGGACCGGCGACCACGTTCGGAGCCGAGCGATCTCGGAGCTCCGTCCGTTCGACGCCGCGATCCTCGACGGGGAGGTCGCCGATCTCCCGACGGTGCGAACGGGGGGACACTGGCGCTTCCGATTGCGGGAGCCCGGAGGCCCCTCGATCGATTGCTGGGCGTTCGAACCCAGCAAGGTCCTTCCGTCGGTCGTCCGCCAGCTCGTCCCCGGGGACCGGGTCCGAGTCTGGGGAGGCATGGGAGCCGAGGGACCGTTCCGTCTCGAGGGGGTGATCGTTCGACACTTGGCGATCCGCCGGACGAGGGGCCCGAACCCGAAGTGCCCCCGGTGTGGCCGGGCGACCCACAGTGCCGGTCGGGGACGGGCGTTCCGCTGCCGTCCATGCCGCCTCCAACTCCCCCCGGAGAGCCGAGCCGACACCATCGAGACGACCGGATTGAATCTGCGCCGGTACGATCCCGTGCCTTCGGCCCGACGACATCTGCACCCGCTTGCCCCGGAAGGAGAGCGGGATGCTACCCCGTGGCGTGCCGTGGTGGCCCGGTCGCCGAGAACCGATTTATAGCAACTTCCGGTCGTCGGAGTTCTATGACGTCGGCCACCATGAAGACCGCCCTCCTGTTCGGGGTGATCATCGGTCTGTTCATCGTCGTCGGGGGAATCCTCGGGGCGTGGCTGTTCGGAAGCCTGATCGCCGGGCTTCTGATCGCCCTCGCCCTCGGGGCCGTGTTCAACCTTATCTCCTACTTCTTCTGCGACAAGTTCGTCATCTGGAGCTCCCACGCCAAGATCGTCACCGCGGCCGAGGCCCCCCGCCTCGCCAAGATCGTCGACGAGCTGGCCCCAAAGTTCGGACTGGTCAAGCCTCGCTTGGCCCTGATCCCGAGCCAGGCCCCGAACGCGTTCGCCACGGGAAGGAACCCCGAGCACGCCATCGTCGCCGCCACGGAAGGGATCCTCCGGCTCTGCGATGACCGGGAGCTGCGCGGGGTCTTGGCCCATGAGCTCGCGCACGTGAAGGACCGCGACATCCTGGTGATGACGTTCGCCGCCACGGTCGCCGGCGCGATCTCGTTCGCGGCCCAGATGGTGCTGTTCCAGTCGTTGTTCGGGGGCGGCGGCAACCGCGGGGGACAGAACTTCATTGTCGTGATCATCGCCGCCATCACCGCTCCGATCGCGGCGCTGCTCATTCAACTGGCCATCTCCCGGTCGCGCGAGCTTCACGCCGATGAGGTCGGAGCGATGACGATCGGAGACCCGAACGCCCTGGCCGACGCGTTGCAGAAGCTCGAGGAGGGAACCTCCCGGAACCCCCAACCGATCGGGACGCCGGCCACCGCGGCCCTCTGCATCGTGAACCCGCTTCGGGGCGGCGCCCTCGCCACTCTCTTCTCGACGCACCCCCCCATCGGCGAGCGGATCCGGATCCTCCGCCAGATGGCCTCGAGGATGCCCCCGAACTTCGGCGGCGTCGTGCCTCGGCCCCTCCGGTCCGGCGCCCGCGCCGGCCACGCCTAGGCGGCCCCCGACCGATCGTGGCTCGGCGGCTCCGAGCACCGAGGCATTAAGACCGACCCGTCTCCTCACGGCGGCGTGTCCATCGAATCGCTCCGCGGATTTCGGGACTATCTCCCCCCCGACGCCGGGGCTCGCTCGGAGATCCGCCGACGCCTGCGGGCCGCCGCCCGACGGTCGGGATTCCAGGAGCTCGAGACGCCGAGCGTCGAAAGCCTCGAGCTGTTTGCGAAGAAGAGCGGCGAGGAGATCGAGTCGGAGCTGTGGACGTTCGTGGACAAAGGGCAGCGTCCGGTCACCCTGATCGCGGAGTCCACGCCCGCGCTGGCCCGGATCTACGCGCAACGCGCCTCGGCCGAGGCGCTACCGGTCAAGTGGTTCTCCGTCGCCCGGGTCTGGCGGTACGAGGAGCCCCAAGCGGGCCGCACCCGGGAGTTCACGCAGTTCAATCTCGACATCCTGGGGGCGCCCGGCGTCGAGGCGGAGGTCGAGGTGTTGTCCACCGCGGCCGCGCTCCTCGACGAGGCGGGCGCGAAGGGGCTCTACGCGTTCCGGATCAACGACCGACGCCTGATCGAAGGATTGGGCGACGCCTTCGGCGTCCGGGACCGTCCCGGTTTCCTCCGAGCGCTCGACCGGCGAGCCAAGAGCACGGCCGATGCCTTCCGGGACGAGTTGCGCACATCGGGCCTCGACTCGGAGGCGGTTCGACGGTTGGAGGAGCTGTTCGAACGAGTCGGCCCCGGTGTCCCGTTGGGGGAGGCCGCGTCGTTCTGGTCGGCGCTGGAGGCATGGAACCTCTCCGAGGCGACCCGCGCCGCCATCGCGTCCCTCCGTCGGCTGTCGGAGCTGCTCGGCGCGGTGGGCATCGCGGATCGGGTCGTCCTCGACCCGGGGATCGTTCGAGGCTTGGCCTACTACACCTCGACCGTGTTCGAGGCGTACGATCGGACCGGGGATGGACGAGCGCTGTTCGGTGGAGGCCGGTACGATGGGCTCATCGAGCTGTTCGGGGGACCGGCGACCCCGGCGTGCGGACTCGCGATCGGGGACCAGACCCTCGAGATCCTTCTCCGATCCCACGGTCGATGGCCGGAGGGCGAGCCGGCACTGGACACGTACGTCGTGGCGATCTCGGCCAACGAACTCCCTCTCGCCCTGAGCTGGGTCGCGCGCCTCCGGGCCGCGGGCCTCGCGGCGGACTGCGACGTCATGGGTCGCTCGTTGACCAAGCAGCTCAAGGAGGCGTCGCGGCGGAAGGCCCGCCGTGCGATCCTGCTGGGCCCCCGTGAGGTCGCTCGTGGTGTCGTGCTGGAGCGGGATCTGGTGACGGGGGATCAACGGGAGCTGCCGGCATCCGGGCCGCCATCTCCGGTGTGAGCCCCTCGATCATATCGCCGTCCCACAGCAGGATCCCGGGGGGAGACGTCGCGCCCTCCACGTATCCGTGCCAGTAGACGACCGCGCCTTCGCCGAACAGCTCGGTGTAGGGGCCGAGCTGCCGCTTCAGGTTCCGACGCAGTTCGACGTCGTCGCCGAAGTTCCCCTTCGACTCGATCCATTGCAACTTCTGGCCGAAGAAGACGATCGGTTTGTCGAGGAGGGCATCCGGGGTCTTCGCATACTTGCCCCGGAGGTCGACCTCCGTCCGGTAGCCGATGCCGTGCTTCTCGAGCCAGTTGTACAGTCGCTCCTCCCCTATCCGTCCGCGTTCCCGCTGCAGCTCCATTCCCTGCGGGGAGTAGATGAGGTCGTGGTCGAGGAGCTCCTGGACCTCCTCCCGCAGCCGCTGGTCGGGAGCGGTCTTCGGGTCCAAGAAGCAACCCCAGATCTTCTTCCGGGGCAGTTGGAGTTCCTGCAGGAGGATCTGCCCGGTCAGCACCGGGGGGAACTTCCACTCCTGGGCGATCTCGTAGATCCGGCGGCCGTGCCGCCACTGGTCGGCGAGTCGCGGCATCTGACGTTTGATCACGTAGAACCGGCGCGTGGCGTCGCGGGTCACCCGGTGGGTGTGGATGACCAACAACAGCTCGGGGTCTCTCCCCTCCCGCTCCGCGATCTTGGCGATATCTTCGTACGTGGCGAGCGCATCATAGAGGCGTTGGTAGGTGGGGCGATCCATGCCGAGTCCCGGACGGACCGAAAGACGGTCCGTGAACGGCCCTAGGGAGCCCGGGGGGACTATAGCGGCGTTGGTCGCCAGTCCCCCCAGGGTCCGGTCGACCGGAATCCCCCCGCCCGCGGCGCATACGCTTAAACGACGGGACTCCGTTACCCTAGTGCCGCTCAAGAATGGGCGGAGCGAGAGCCGTGGAACAACGCGCAGTGGCCGCAGCGGTCGTCCTCCTGATGGTAGCCGGAGGCGTGGCGTTCGGTTCATCGGCTCCCACCGTCGGCTCGGCCTCGGCTCCGGTAGATTTCCATCCCCCCACTCCGAACGGTCAATCCGCCGGTCCCGGCGCGCACGCGGAGATCGCCCGTACGGCGGTCGCGGATCCGAGTGCGTACCAAGTGAAGTTCAACTCGAGCACGAAGTTCTCCAACGGCACTTCATGGACGGTGACGATCGGAGGGACGACCTACACCTCGACCGGATCGAACATCACGGTCGGCAATATCACGGCCGGGGACTACAACGTCACCGTGGACACGGTGCTCTCTCCGGATACGCTCACCCAGTACACGCCCACGAGCCCCACCTTCTCGATCTCCGTGTCGGGGAACACGAGCCCGGTCGTGACGTTCCGGGTCAGCTACTGGGTCTCGATCTGGGCGGCCGGCCCCGGCGCCGTGATCCCTGGAACCGGTTGGTATCCGGCCGGTTCGGTCGTCCAACTCACCGCCGCGGCCCGGCCCGGCTACGTCTTTGCCGGGTGGTCCGGCTCCGGCCAAGGCGCGTACAACGGAACGGACACCACTCTCTCGGTCACGGTCGGGGGACCGGTCCAGGAGATCGCCATCTTCGCGCCGGAGCCCCCGGTCGCCCGGACCATGTCCGGGACCCCCACGTTCTGGAGCTCCCCGACGATCGTGGCGACCTTGGCGGTCGCGGCCCTCCTCTCGGGCCTCGGCGTCGGGGTCGTGATCTGTCGTCGCCCCCCGGAGCGTGGACCCCCCTCGAGTTCGATCGCCACGCTCGCGTACGCGATCCGGGACGAAGCTCCCGCGACCGAGCGCACGTAGCCCGAGTCGGGTCGTCAGTCCCGCCAGTCGATCCCGATCGTCCGCAACCGCACCTTCGGGATCGGCGCCGAGCGTCGTTTGTGCCGGAACCGGCCGACCCGGTCGGCGATCTCCCGGACGCGTTCGGGGCTCTCACCCGTCACGCGGGCGATCTCCTCCTCCGAGCGTAGCTCCTCCAAGCCGAGGAGGATGCGGTCGATCCGCGCGTAGGAGCCGCCCAGCTCGGCCTCGTCGGTCTGGCCCTCCCACAACCCGGCCGTCGGGGCGCGCTCTCGGATCGCGGCCGGCAGCTCGAGTTGGCGCGCCAGCTCCTGGATCTCGCTCTTGTACAGATCTCCCAGGGGCAACAGGTCGACTCCCCCGTCGCCGTGCTTGGTGAAGTACCCCAGGAGGATCTCCGACTTGTTGCCCGTCCCGAGAACAAGACCTCGGTGCTCCCGGGCGAGCGCGTAGACGATGGTCATTCGGAGCCGGGCCTTGGTGTTCCCCCACGTGAGCCGGTCCTTCAGCTCGGGGAGAAGCTGGCGGAGAGCGGCCTCGGCGGAGTCGATCGGGATCACGCGAGGCTCGGTCCCCAGAGATCGAGCATAGGCGATGGTCTCCTCGGAGAGCGCCGCCGGATACGCGGCATCCGGGAGCAGGACGGGCATCACCCGCTCCGGACCGAGAGCGTCCCGGGCGATCCGGGCCACGAGGGCGCTGTCGATCCCGCCGCTGAGGCCGATGACGACCCGCTCCGCCTGGGCGTCGGCGACGTGGGCGCGGAGAAACTCCGAGATCGTCGCGAGAGCGTGGGAGGTCAGACGGGGCGTCAGATCGCTCACGACGAATCCGCTCCGAGCGGCTCCAGCGCCCGTTGCGTCTTCCACGTCGCGCGACACGCGCAGTCGAGCTCATCGAGCGCGTCCCACGCCTGGTCGAGGGACGCCGCCTCGATGGCGGCGAGCACCGTGCGGTCGCAGCGACCGCAGTTCCGCGGGCCCCGCGGGAGACCGCCCGCGGTGGGGAAGGAGACGAGCCGAGCGCCGTGCCGATCGCGCGAGCCGTCCCGCAGCACCTCCACGACGCTCCACAGCCACGGGGGCCGGTAGCGTCCGCGGCGGAACAGCCACTCCACGACGGTCCCGTTCTGGATGTGGACCGGGTTCACGGATAGGGTGTCGAACTTCGGAGACGCCACCCGGATCGAGGTGAGGACGTCGCGGATCGCCTCGTCCTCGGTCAGGTACGGGGGCTTGAGGAGGAGGTAGCCCTTCGGATGCGCCCCGAACTGGCGGACCCGGTCCGCGCCGTCGAGATACTCCTTCGGCGGCGCGTTCTTGTGGACCAGGCGGAGCAGGACGTCGGGCTGGGTCGACTCGAGCCCGAGGGCGATCTCGAGATCCCCGTGGAAGACGTCCCGGAGCTCCCCCACGGTCGACTCGGTGACGAACTCCGGCAGCGATTCGAAGAGGAAGCGGGTCGCCCGACCCTCGAACGCCGAGATGAGGCGTCGTCGAGAGGACGGATCGACCTCCCGGTCGTCGAGGAAGCTGCCGGAAGTGTACACCTTCACATACGGCTCCCCCCGGTAACGCAACAGGGCCTGATCGATCTGCGTTCCGAGCTCCTCCGGCGTCGCCGAGCGGCCGAGGGTATCCTTGGCGTAGCCGCACATCGAGCAGCCCTTCTGGTCCGCCCAGTAGCAGCCGCGCGTCCTCAGGATCAGAACAAAGGCGTCGACCCGTGTCGTCCCGATCGCCTCGGCCTCCCGCCAGAGGTTCACGTATCGGTCGGCCGTGGCGTCCGCCTCCCGCGACGGCCGGCGATCCCGCGCGATCGTCCGGGCGACGGACTCCGTCAACGGCTCAGGTCTCCTGGATCTCCACGTCGATCGGGTCGCCGTCCTTGACGTGGAGCTGGTCCCGAAGTCGGGCCGGGGCGATGAACTCGGCGACCTCCTTGTGGATCGTTCGGTCCGGCGCGATCAGGTGCGCGTCGACGCCGTCGAGGTGGGCGGTCAGGCAGAGCGCCCCTCCGAACGTACGTCCGCTGGCCGTGAACCCATCGATCCGGATCCCACGCCAATCGCGAGCGCCGGCGACCTGCACGACGTCCACCGGTCCGACCCGCACGTTCAACGTGCCCGGGTACGGGGAGTATCCGAGGCGGGTCTCGAACTGCCGGACGTAGCCGGGTTGACTGAGATAGTACCGTCCTTCGCCGAGTCCGGATTCGACGGTCCCACGGAACTTCAGCTTGGACGGCCCTTCGAAGATCCGTCGGTACTCCGAGTACTCCCGGCGGAGCGTCTCGAGTCCCTGGGCGGTGAGGAGGAGGCGCGGTTTGCGGGCGCCGAGGGTTCGCTCGATCAGCCCCTGACGCTCCAAGGAGAGGAGGTATCGATCGGCGGCCTGCTGACTGACCCCCAGCTTCGTACCGATCTCGCTCGAGGTGAGGACCACGGCCTGCCGGTCGGCGCCCGCGGCGGCGACCACCTTGAGGAGGGCGATCTCCTCGTGGTGCACGCGAGGCCGAGGGGGAGTCGGGGTCGTCCGGGCCGGGCGAGTCGAGGCCGTCACGGCGAGGATCCGGGCGGGCCGCCCGCCGCATAGAGCGAGATCACGTTCGATCCGCGCAGCACGACGCGGCCGAGACGGCGCGTCATCTCCGCCGTGCGCTCCTCGACATCATCGAGGACGAGGTTCATGTGCTCGTCCCCGCCCAACAGACGGCCGACGATCACCCGGTTGTCCTTCAGCCGGAGCTCGACGCGCTGTTGGACCAAGCGATCGACCAGGGAGCTGGGCGTCGACATGCGCGCTCAGACGGGAGGGGAGGAATAAGGGTTTCCGAGCCGACCGACGATCTCGGGGAGCGGGTGGTCGGCGAACGCTCATAGGGGGCACCCGTTTGGGCCCGACGCCGCGACCCCCGCTGCGGCAGGTCTCTCAGCCCATGGTAGATTCGGAACAACGCGGCCTCGACGACGTCGTGATCGGCAGTTCGGCGATCTCCCGGGTGGACGGGGAGGAGGGGCTGCTCTGGTACCGAGGGTACTCGATCCAGGACGTCGTCACCCACCTCGGGTACGAGGGCGTCGTGCACCTGCTCCTGTGGGGGGAACTCGGCGACCGGGATCCGCCGGAGGAGCTGGTCATTCGGTTGGGCGAGCTGCGCGGGTTGTCGGGGCCCGAAGCCGCGATGGTCGATGCGATCCCTTCGAACGCGCCTCCGATGGACGCCCTCCGCGCGGGGCTCGGCGGATTGGGGGGCCGCGGGTTCGGCTACCCCCCCGATGAGACCGACGTGCTCGTCCTCGTCGCCGTGCTGCCGACGATCCTCACTCGATTCTGGCGCCGGGTCCGGGGGCTTCCGATCGTGGCGCCCGATCCGAAGCTCGACCACGTCAAGAACTACCTGACGATGCTCCACGGGGAACCGCCGAGCGCCCGGCGTACCACCGCGCTCGAGAGCTACTTCGACATCCTCGCCGACCACGGAATGAACCCGTCGACGTTCACCTTGCGCTTGGCGCTCTCGACGAACACCACGTTGCTCGCCGCGGAGTCCGCCGCCATGGGGACGCTGCAGGGACCGCTCCACGGGGGCGCCATGGACCGCGTCATCACGATGCTCGACACGGTCGGAGATCTCGACCGGGCGCCGCGGATCATCCGGGAGGCGCTCGACCGGAAGGAGCGGCTGTTCGGCTTCGGCCACCGGGTCTACAAGGTCGACGACCCGCGGGCCGACCTGCTTCGTGAGATCGCCTCCCATTCCGCGGAGCCGAAACGGTTCGAACTCGCTCGCGGTGTCGAGGAGATCGCGCTCGATGAGCTCGCCCGCCGCCGGCCCCAGCAACGGTTGCGGACGAACGTCGAGTTCTACGCGGCCGTGGTCCTCGAATCGGCCGGGATTCCGCCCCCGCTGTTCGTGCCCACGTTCGCCCTGGCCCGTTCGATCGGCTGGGGCGCCCATGCGATCGAGCAGGCGGCGACGAACCGGCTGATGCGCCCGGAGCTCGAGTATTCCGGCAAGGAGCTCCGAGAGTTCCCGTCCCGGTTCCCGGGACGTCGGACGGCGGACCGCCGGGCCTAGGACTCTCCCTTCTCTTCGCCGACGACCTTGAAGTCGGCGTCCACGGGAGCCGGACCGTCCTTGGCCGGAGAGTCCCCGGAGGGGGAGCTGTCCCCGTCCGAGCGCGTCGAGGGCCCGTCGTCGCCCGACCGGGCCGCGGCGGCGCCGGCCTCGTACATCTGCTGGGCGATCGCGTGCAGTGCCTGGGTGAGCTGCTGGACCTTGTCGGTCAAGGCCGGAGCGTCCTTGCCGTCCATCGCGGTCCGGACGGCGCCGATCTTCTCGCGCAGCTCCGCCGCGGCCGGCTCGGGGATCTTGTCCTTGGCGTCGACCAGCAGCCGCTCGGCCTCGTAGGTCAACGACTCCGCGCGGTTGCGGGCCTCGATCTCCTGGGCCCGTTCCTTGTCCTTGTCGGCGAACTGCTCGGCCTGGTGGATCATCTTCTGGACCTCGTCCTTGGAGAGCTTGGTCGAGGCCGTGATGGTGATCCCCTGCTTCTTCTGCGTCGCGAGGTCCTTCGCCGATACGCTGAGGATGCCGCTCGCGTCGATGTCGAACGAGACCTCGATCTGCGGGGTGCCCCGGGCGGCTGACGGGATCCCGGTGAGCATGAAGCTCCCGAGCGCCACGTTGTCCACTGCGATCGGTCGCTCGCCCTGGAAGACCTTGATCTCCACGGAGTTCTGGCCCTCGGAGGCCGTGGTGAAGATCTGGCTCTTCCGGGTCGGGATCGTGGTGTTCTTCTCGATGAGGCGGGTGAAGACGCCGCCGAGGGTCTCAACCCCGAGCGAGAGCGGGGTGACGTCGAGGAGCAGGACGTCCTTCACTTCGCCGGCGAGCACCCCGCCTTGGATCGCGGCGCCCATCGCGACGCACTCCATGGGGTCGACGCCGCGCTCGATCGGTCGGCTGATCTCCTGTTCCAGGAACCGCTGAACGATCGGCATCCGAGTCGGGCCTCCGACGAGGACGATCCGGTCGATCTGGTTCATCTCGAGCTTCGCGTCCTTGATCGCCTGGAGAACGGGCTGACGGCACCGGTCGACGATCGGACGGACGAGATCCTCCAGCTTGGCCCGGGAGAGGGCGAGGGCGAGGTGCTTCGGTCCCTCGGCGGTCGCCGACAGGAACGGGAGGTTGATCTGGGTCTCCAAGGTGGAGGAGAGCTCGATCTTCGCCTTCTCGGCCGCATCTCGGACCCGTTGCATCGCCATCTTGTCCGCGTGGATGTCGATCCCGGACTCCTTGCGGAACTCGCCGACGATCCACTCGGTCGTCGCCGTGTCCATGTCGGTCCCTCCGAGCTGGGTGTCGCCGCTCGTGGCGAGCACCTCGAAGACGCCCTCGCCGAACTCCATCGCCGTGACATCGAGCGTCCCTCCGCCCAGGTCGAAGACGAGGATCTTCTGGGACTTGCCGCCCTTGTCGAGACCGTAGGCGAGCGAGGCGGCCGTCGGCTCGTTGATGATCCGAACGACCTCGAGGCCGGCGATCGCGCCGGCGTCCTTGGTCGCCTGGCGCTGATTGTCGTTGAAGTAGGCCGGGACCGTGATGACGGCCTTGTCGACCTTTTCCCCGAGGAACGCTTCCGCGTCCCGTTTGATCTTCTGGAGGAGCGAGGCGGAGAGCTGCTGCGGGGTGTACTCCTTGCCGTGGAGATTGTACTTGTAATCGGTTCCCATCTTCCGCTTGAAGGCGGTGACGGTCCCCTCCGGGTTCGAGATCGCCTGCCGACGAGCCGGTTCGCCGACGATCAGCTGCCCGTCCTTGGTGAAGGCGACGTACGACGGGAACGCCTTCCCGCCCCCCACCGTCGTCCCTTCCGAGGACGGCACGATGACCGGCCGTCCGCCTTCGAGGACCGCGGCCGCCGAGTTGCTTGTTCCCAGGTCGATCCCGATGATCTTGCTCATGTGGTGTCTCCCAGCGCTTCGTGGACCAGAGGGCAACGTCCTATTGGAATGTTACCCACGGCCGCAATACGAGGCTAACACTCGTATAAAAAAGAATGTTTTAAAGGTGACGGGTCCCGGGCCTCTGAATGGCCCCTTCGATGCGGGGAGCCGGCGGGATCCGAGGGGACAGGGAACTCGAGCGCCTCCTCGTCGGCGATGGGTCCCATTCTTTCGTCGGCAGCTCCGCCCACCGGTTTCTGCGCCCCGCCTTAAGTACCGTCGGCAGGAATAGAGAGCCGGGACGGGAACATGGACGCGGCAGGCGGAGGGAGGGAGCTGAGCGGATCGATCCCTGGGTCGGTTCCAGCTCCGGCGAACGTCCTCCCGGAACGAACCGTCAACTACCGCTCTGACATTCTCCGCAGAATGCCGCCCGGAACGACGCGGCACCGAACTCTCGCGAGGCTCCGGTTCGGGTGCCTGCTCCTTCTCGGCCTGCTGGCGCTGAGTTCGGCGGGAACGGTGGGATGGTCCGGTGCGCTGCCCGAACTCCACACCCCCGACGCTCCTGGGAGCCCGTCGACCCCCGTCGTCGCGCCCGCCCGTGCCATGACCGATCCGAGCGCACGCCAGGTGCCGACGAGTTCGGGCCCCGACATCTCCTACACACCCTCTCCCGACGCCTCCGTGACGGCGTGGAGCAATCTCACCAACAGCTCCGCGAACCCCAGGGGTAGTTCGGGTCCGAGCCCATACGTCCCGGCGCCGCGCGCCTCTCCGAATCTGGTGTTCGATGCGGCCGATGGGTACGACCTCCTCTTCGGGGGGGTGGGAGGTTGGGTCCGAGCCACCAACGGCACGTACGTCCCCGGGCACACGGCTCTGAACGACACGTGGACGTTCGAGGATCAGGTCTGGCGCAACATCTCCAGCTCTGTCGGGGCGGTCCCACCGCCGGGAGAGGAATCGATGGCCTACGACGCCTCCGACGGGTACGTCGTGCTGTACGACTGGAGCGCCGAGGTGCCGGTCGGGCCCTGTGGGGCGTACAACCTCACCACTCATACGTACGATGACGATCTCGCCAACTGCACCTGGGAGTTTCACGATGGTCGATGGACGCAGCTCACGGATCCGACCCCAACGGGAGTGGGGGGTCCCGAGGGCCTCACCTACGACTCTCGGGATGGATACGTGCTCGCCGTGGGACTCTACCCCCACCCCTGGACCTTCTCGTTCCGTGACGGGGTGTGGACGAACGAGACGCACGGCGTGCAACCGGACTCGGTGCAAGCGCCCCTCCTGAGCCTGTCGGATGACCCACCGGCCGGCGGAGCGATCTTCGTCGGAGGCAGCTCGACCGCGGGAACCCAACTGACGACCTGGAGATACTCGGAGGGGAATTGGACCAACCTGACCGCCAGCGTGGGGCCGTCGCCATCGCCCCGGAACGGAACCACCATGGCGAACGATCCCGCCCTCGACGGTGCGGTGCTCTACGGGGGCCACGGAGGATTCGCCCTCGGGCCCAGCCTCAATGAGACCTGGGTCCTCGGAGCCACGGGATGGACCAACGAGACGAGCGCGCTCGGTCGATCGCCGCCTCCCCTGGCCGGCGCCGGCCTCGCCTGGGACCCCGGGGAACAGGAGCTTGTTCTCTTCGGGGGCATCGACTATCCGTACGACACCGACGCCTCCCCCGCCAGCGATCAGACATGGATCCTCTCCAACGAGAGTCTCCCGGGGTCGCTCCAGATCACCGCGACGCCGGACCCGGCCGACGCCGGGGCCCCCGTCAACTTTCAGGCGACGTTCTCGGGGGGAGTGGCGCCGTTCTCGTACGCATGGGCGTTCGGCGACGGCAACGGCAGCGCGCTCGCCTCCCCGTCCCATGAGTACACGTCCGAGGAGGTGTACACCGTCGACCTCACCGTCCGAGACTCCCGGGGGAGTTCGACCTCCGCCCAGTCCCAAGTGCAGATCGTGGCCCCGCTGAGCGTCTCCGTCTCGATCGCCCCGGATCCGACGGAAGCCGGGATCAACACGTCGTTCGTGGCCACGGCCACCTCCGGCTCGGAGACGGTCCCCAACTCCACCGAGAGCACCTTGACCGAGGTGTGGAGCTACGGCGACGGGTCGTTCCTCGAGCCCGGAGGCCTCCACCCATACGAGGAGTCCGGGAACTTCACCGTCAAGCTCTGGGTCAACGACTCGGGCGGTGGGGCGTACTTTGACGAGTGGACCCTCTGGGTGCATCCGTCCCTGGGAACGCCAGTGATCCACGCCTCTTCGTTCTCCCCCGTCTTCGGACAGGTGGTCAACTTCAGCGCCGCGGAGTTCGGCGGGGTCTCGCCGTACTCCTACTTCTGGGCGTTCGGGGACGGAAGCACCGGTGGGGATCTTCCCGTGATCTCCCACGTCTACACTTCGAATGGACCGTTCACCGTGCAGGTGACGGTCACCGATGCGCTAGGGATCGTCGCCCGGGCTAGCCTTCCCCTCGCGGTACTTCTCAACGTGACGATCTTGGGGGAGTGGAGCGCCGGCGCGGCGCCTCTTCCGATCACGTTCGACACCACCATCCACGGAGGGGATCCAGGCTACGCGTACCAGTGGGCGTTCGGCGATGGGGGCACGAGCCCGCTCGCGGATCCGACGCACACGTTCACCACCCCGGGGTACTACGATCCGGCCCTCACCGTGACGGACGCCGCCGGTCACACGGCGCAGGCGTCGTGGCCGGTCTACATCGCCGTCGGGGGGGCCACCCTGAACGTCTCTCTCACGGCGTCTCCCGCGACCATCCCGTTGGGCGGATACACCGTCGTCACCGCCGCCGTCTCCGGAGGAGCTGGGGGGTACACCTTCGCCTGGCAGGGGGGCACCGGGGCCTGCGTGCTCCAAGGGATCCTCTCGGAACGGTGCACCGGCACGACGCTCGGTTCGTATCCGTTGCATCTGACGCTGACCGGGAGCCAAGCGGGCACGGGCGTCGCCTCGGCGACGATCGTCGTCGTGGAGATGGCGGTCATCTCGGGTCCGCCTCCGAGTCCCGATTGGATCGCGATCGCAGGTCCGGTCGCCCTCGTCGCGGCGGTGCTGGTCGGCGCTCTGCTTCTGACGCGGAACATTCAGACCCGGGGCGGGCGGGGTGGATCCGGCGAGGATGTGAACCGCGAGTACCGCCTCGGGGCCGCGACGACGCCCGCGACCGTCGAGAATCGGCCGGTCAAGAAGGGAGCCGTGGATTCCGAATCGCCGTCCGCCGATCCGATGCAGGACCTCGTGTAACGGGTGATCGCCGCACCTGACCGTCGACCTCAAGATCTCGGCCTCTCGAGGGCGCCCGGGTTGGAGGCACGGCCGGACCCCGAGTCCGTCCCGCGAGGAGCGCACAGCCGGTAGGGAGATTTCACCCGGTTCCGCCCCGCGGGGGGCGTCCCGTCGGACGTGCGACGGTTATGGGCCGGAGACTATTGGCCTTCGGTAGAACCGGATGATTGGAGTGAGGATTGGGTCTGCGGTTCCGACTTTGACGGCGAGGTTCCCGACGAGGCGCGAGGGCCCGGGGACCACTTGCCGTCCGCTGTTCGGGCCCCCGTTCCGAAATCCTTCGAACCTGGCCTCCCCGGCCCACCGGCGGCCTGAGGTCCCATCGTGATCAAGTCGAGGGCGCTCAGCGAGGCCGAGGGACTACTGACCCAGCGAGTGCTCGCGGGAGAAGGTTCGGGGCCCCGGTCCCCGGGAAGCGGGACCGAGGTGCCTCGCCGGACCCGTCAGACCGTGGTCCAGCGCATCTATCAACGCGGATGGGTCCACGATCGCTACGTGCCCAACCCCGCCTGGATCGACCGCCCGTTCGTCACGTTCGCGTTGGCCCAACCGTACTCGGAGGAAGTCGTCCGTGCCGCCCAGCGGTGGCGACAGGAGGCCGGCACTGTCCTTCTCTGGGTCTCCCCCGAGACGCTCTTCGGGGTCTTCTTCTCTCGCGACGAGCGAAGCCGATCGCGCTTGGCGGAGAAGCTTCGCTCCTCGGTCCGGGATCGGACCGAGATCCTGCTCGCCCTCGATCTCCGGGAACAGGCGATCCCGGTGTACTTCGACTTCGAAGCCGCTTGGAGCCGGGTGGCCGGGCTCTCGGGGGCGATCTCGTATCCACACTCGCTCCCGGGAGTCGTTGTGGACCCCGCCCGGTCGGAGGGCGAGCCGAGCGGAGGCCGAAACCTTCGTCCGCTCTCCGAACTCGTCGGCACGTCATTCCCCAGCGGTCGGTTCCGATCGCCGCGGTTGGGTTCTTCGTTGCACATTCGGGGGAACGTCGAGCAGCGGTACCTCCGTCATGGATGGATGGAACGCCGGACGTTTCTGGAGCCGACCGAGGTGGCGCGGTGGGTCTCCGACTTCCCCCGACGGGTGGCGTTCGTTCAGGGAGAGATGCTCCCCGGCGCCACCGCCCCGGCCCTGTTCCACGCTCTCGTCGAGGAGTGCCGGATCAATCCGTTCCTGTACGCCACAGATCACCAGCGCGTCCTCCTCGCGACGTTCTCCCAGGACCCCGGGACGCGTCGTTCCGAGAGGGAGATCCCCCGGGCGGGCGTCCTCGCTACCCTGCAGAAGTCCCTGCGGGGCATCACGATCGTCCGGGACTCCCTCGATTCCATGAGCACCCTGGTGGATCATCGGTACGACCATCTCTTCGACACGGACGACGCCGGTCGCTGAACCAAGATCGGAACTCCCATTGGCCCCGGGGGCGGGCCGGAGGTCCCCCGGTCTTGCGCCCAGCCGACCCGGGGTTTCATCAGGCGGCTTGCCGTGCCATCAGCATGGCCGCCGCCCGAACCCCGTCGATCCCCGAGCCACCGGAACCGGGACCCGTAGGTCTCCCCGCCGTGCGGAGCGAGTTCCCCGCCCTGCGGCCGAGGGAGGGGAGCACGGTGCCGGCGTACCTCGACTCGGCGTGCATGTCGCTCGTCCCGAACGAGGTGCTCGCGGCGATGGAAGAGTACTACCGGGACTTTCCAGGATGTGGCGGGCGCAGCCTCCACCGGTTCGCCGAGGAGGTCTCTCACCGTTTCGAAGGCTCTCGGGCGTCGATCTCCCGGTTCCTCCGGGCGGCCGGCCCCGACCGGATCGTCTTCGTCCGGAACGCGACCGAGGCGATCAACGTCGTCGGCCGCGGGCTTCCGTGGAAGAAGGGGGACCGAGTTCTCATCACCGACCAGGAACACAACTCGAACCTCGTCCTCTGGCAGCGACTGGCGGAACATCCCGGGATCGAGATCGATGTGCTCCGGTTGGAGCCGGACGGGACGTTCGAGGGGGACGCCCTCGCGCGGGCGATCCGCGCGAAGACCCGTCTCGTCAGCGTCTTCGAGACGTCGAACTTGGATGGGCGCTCGCTTCCGATCCAGGAGATCTCCGAGATCGTCCACGATCGGAAGGCGAAGCTCCTCGTCGACGGGTGTCAGGCGGCCCCCCACCGGCAGATCGACCTGGCGCGGACGCAGGCCGACTTCTACGCGATCTCGATGCACAAGATGCTCGGCCCCACGGGTACCGGGGTACTCGCCGGGGCGCCCGGAGCCCTCGAGGAGCTCGAGCCGCTGATCGTCGGTGGCGAGACCGTCGAGTGGACGACGTTGACCGACCACCAGCTTCGGCCGCCTCCCCACCGGTTCGAGGCGGGGTTGCAGAACTACGCCGGGGTGCTCGGGGCCGGGGCCGCGATCCGGTTCCTGGAGCGGGTCGGCGTCGAGAACATCTCCGAGCACGACCGGCAGTTGAACGAGCGGGTGACCCGGGCCCTCGACGGAGAGCCGCGCGTCCACCTTCTCGGGCCGACCAAGACCCGGGACCGGCCCAGCATCTTCGCGTTCACCCTCGACGGCATCGACCCGCACGACGCCGCGATCTTCCTCGACACGGGACACAACGTCATGGTCCGATCCGGGATGCACTGCGCCCACTCGTGGTACGCCGAGCGGGGGATCCCGGGGAACGTCCGGGCGTCGTTCTACCTCTACAACACCCCCGAGGACACGGACCGGCTCCTCGCGGGGATCCGGGAGATGCTCCAACTGCTGCCCGGCGCCGCGCACGCCTCGGCGACGAAGCGACGGGTCGCGGCGGCCCGGTAACCCACCGGCTCAGCGGTACATCGGCGTCGTCGGGGACGACTGCGGGCGCTCGACCTGCTGGCGCTCTTGGGCGTGCTTTTGGATCGAGATCAGCTGCTGTTCGATTCGCTCCGCCTCGTGGTACAAGGGCTCCGGGTCCAACGGCGTCCGCAGCAGGACGCGGTTGATCGTCTCGATCACTTTGGCGGCGGCGCGGGCGTCCGGGTAGTCGGCCTGCGCCTCGGCGAGGAAGGTGAGCACGTCGAAGTTTCGACGCCGGCCCTCGTTCAGGAGCACCCCGGCGATGCCGGTGATGACCCCTTCATTGAACGGCAGTAGGTTCGGCTCGATGTACAGGTCCCGGGCCCGCGCGGTACTGGCGACGCCGTAGACCTTCACATCCTGCAGTTTGGACGAGGGGGAGGAGCTCCGGCTGCGCCCCGCCTCGTGGGCCGCCGGCCGCTCCACGCTCAACCCTTCCGGGGAGACGAGGAGGGCGCAGCGCTGCTCCTGCGCCCAGTCCATGATGGCGTGGGCGAGGGGATAGATGACGGTCGGGGCCGGGTGGAACTCCGAGACGAACGCCACGATCTTGTCAGCGACGGAGCCTTCCCGGGTCGACGCCGGGCTGCCGGCGTAGATGCGGACCGGGTGTTGCGGCTTTCCGTCCCGCACGAGCGACACCGTCGGGAACGCCGGCGACTCGACGATGCCGATCTGCTCCATCTGGAGGGTGTCGATGAGATAGTTGGCCACGATGGTACTGACGAGCCCCACCGAAG
>JAKIVR010000120.1 GCA_022750455.1 Thermoplasmata archaeon
GCCGACCCTGTCCCCCCTTTCTGGTAGTGTGGCAAGGTTGGCAAGCCCGTGAGTTACCCAATCCAGCGCGGTCGATGACCGATTGGCGTCTGAGTGTGGCTGTAGCGCATTTGGTGACATTGAATGGCGACGCATTCACGTGGCTTTTCGGGTGAAGCCGCACCCCCTTCCGGCGCGAATCGAGTAATTTCGCAGTCAACAAGGACGGATTCTCCCAGGTGTTCTTGATAGGTGGCCTAGAGAACACATCGGACACATCAGGCAGCACCAATCTTTACTGACGGGGAGCCGGCTGCCCGATGGGGGGGCCGGGCAGGTTCATTGTGAGAGGTGACAGCCCAATGGGATTGGGCACAGCGGGCAGCAGAACCATCGATCCGTCCGTTAGCCATGGCCCTGAGTGTCCCAGTGTGTTTAGGCTGTTGTGTCGGTTCCCAGAAGTTTGGCACCAGTTCTTCCCGAAATAATGGCACCTCGGCGTCTGCATCGGGAGGGGGTCGTTCGTGACCGCGATATTCTCCGTGCCCCCATCTCCCCCACCCCCGGGAGGAAGTCCTATGCACGATCGAATGAAGCGTCACGAGATCCTCGTCCTGCGCCGAGCCGGCCCTGACCTTCCGTGAGGTCGCACGAAAGACGGGAGTGGGCCTCCGGACTGTCAAGCGGATCGTTCAGCAAGGACGTGTGGACCCTCCCTCCCCTCTCGCTCTGGGTCGCCCTCGGGTCGCCGTCGCGTATGAGGAGCGCACCCGGGTGATCCTCTCAGAGACGGGGGATCTCCCGACCGTGGAGATTCTTCGGCGTCTTCGCGAGCAGGGATACACCGGGGGCAAGAACCCGGTCTACCAGATGGTCCGTCACCTGCGCCAGGTCGTCACTCCTCCGATGGTCCGTTTCGAGGGGCTCGCCGGTGAGTTCTGCCAGAACGACTTCGGCCACGTACGGGTCCGATACGACGACGGCACCGAGGAGCTCCTCCACTTCTTCACCAGCCGCCTGAAGTGGTCCCGCTGGGTCCATGTCGAGCTCGTTCCGAACGAGCAGGTCGAGGCGCTCGTTCGAGCCCTCCTCGCCGCCTTCGACTCCTTCGGCGGCGTGCCGCTCTCCTGCGTCTTCGACAACCCGAAGACCGTGGTGATCTCCCGCCAGGGTGGGGCGATCCAGTGGAACGCCACCTTCTCTCAGGTCGCCATCGACTATCGGTTCGGACCAGAGCTCTGCACGCCGCGGCGCGGACAGGAGAAGGGGAGCGTCGAAAATCTTGTCGGGTTCGTGAAGAACGGCTTCTTCAAGATCCGTCGGTTCCACGACCGTGCGGACCTCGACACGCAGCTCGCCGAGTGGCACCACGAGGTCAACGAGGTGCGTCCCTGTCGGGCCACGGGCGTGCCGCCCTCGACGCGCATCGCCGAGGAACGACGGCGCCTGCGTTCCCTCTCCATCCCCTCGGCGGAGTACGCCCTCCGCTTCCCGGTCCGAGTGGGACCGACCGGGTGGGTGGCGTTCCAAGGCGTCCGCTACTCCATGCCGGCGGAGACGATCGGGGTCCCGGCCACCCTGTTCCTCTATCGCGACGAGGTGCGTCTCATGACCGATCGCCACGACGTGCGTCACCCTCGGCACCCCCACAACGGGGTCAGCACGCTCCCAAAGCATGCGACGGGGGCGTTGGCGGCGGTCTCGGGTCGTCGGGCGATGTTGTACTATCAGCGCCAACGACTCCTCGAGGTCGGTCCCTCCGCCGAGGCATTCCTCACCGAGCTCGTCCACGCGCGGCCCCACACGTGGGCGAGCGACGTCCGTCGCCTTTTCGAACTCCTCCTCGTGCACGGCCCCGAGCGGATGGCCGGGGCGTTCCAGCAGGCGCTCGACCGAGGGTGGCACGGGGCCGAGCTCGTCGAGCCGCTGCTGACACGGCCGTGGGGGATGCTGGAGGAGGCACGAACATGACGGCAGAGGTCGAGTTGGACGGGATGCTGCGGCGCCTGCACATGCCGACGGTCCGTCGGCTCTGGAGCGAGTTACAGGTCCGCGCGGAACAAGAGGGGATGCGCTACGCCGACTACCTGAAGGTTCTGGTTGGCGAGGAGATCGCCCACCGGACCCAGACCCGGGTCTCGCGGATGACGCATCGGGCGAGGTTCCCGTTCCTGAGGACGATCGAGGAGTTCGACTTCGCCTTCCAGTCCGGACTGAGGAAGGAACTCCTCGGCAGCTACCTCGGTCCAGAGTTCGTCCCCGAGGGGAGGAGTCTCCTCCTCTACGGCCCCTCGGGGGTCGGGAAGACGCATGTGGCGGTCGCGATCGCCTACAAGGCGATCCAGCACGGGTCGGATGCGCAGTTCGTGACGGCAGCGCACCTCATCGACGAGCTCTCCTCAGCGAGTCGGGACGGGCGACTGCGGGAGGCTCTGGTTCCGTACACCCACCCCGGGGTGCTCGTGGTCGACGAGGTGGGGTACCTCTCGTATGGTCCGGAGGCGGCGAACGTGCTGTTCCAGGTGGTGGACGAGCGGCATCTTCATCGGCGGCCGATGGTGTTCACCACGAACAAGCCCATCGAGGAGTGGGGGCGAGTGCTGCACGACCCGGACCTGGCGGAGGCGATCCTGGACCGGGTGCTGGAGCGCGGGCGGGTGTTGCACTTCAAGGGACCGTCGTACCGGACCCGTCACCTACGGGAAGGAGAAGGTGCCAAAGTTTCGGGAATCATGGGGCCAGAGTTTCAGGAACCCACATGTTGCCCATAGAATACATCGGGACAGCCCGGATGGCAACGAGCTCATCTGACGTAGGAACGGCTGTCCCATTGAATGGGACAGGGGGCCTAGGAAAGTCTCAGTGGCCCGGTCATTGGGACAGCGGGCCACGCTCCCTCGAGCATTCCGAATGAGCCCCCGGAGTTGTCGTTCCCGCTGTCGTTCCATGTTCC
>JAKIVR010000121.1 GCA_022750455.1 Thermoplasmata archaeon
GGGAGTACGCTCCGCAGGACCTCTGGAGCACCGGATTCGATCTCGGGAACGTCCTCTTCGTCCGCACGTTCTCCAAAGCGTGGGGCCTCGCCGGCCTGCGGGTCGGGTACGGGGTGGCGCCTCCCGCGATCATCGCCCGGCTCGAGCCGTACCAGGCGCCGTTCACCCTCGACACCCTGTCGGAAGCGCTGGCCGTCGAGGCGCTGAAGGAGCGGCGCTTTCTCCAGGCCAGCGTCCGCGCCGTCTCCCAAGAGCGCCCGAAGCTGGCTGTCGCCTTGCGGCAGCGCGGGTTTCGGGTCTTTCCGTCGGCCGCGAACTTTCTGTACACTTTTCCTCCGTCGGACGGAGCCGCCGTGGCGGACGCCCTCCGGGCCGCCGGGATCCTCATCCGACGGTCCTCCCCCGTCCCGGGGTGCGCCTCTCCCCTGCGGATCACCATCGGGCTCCCATCGGAGAACCGCCGGCTGTTGGCGGCGCTCGATCGACTGCTTCCTCCCGTCTCGGGGCGCCCGAGGCCTCGGGTCCGTCCACGGGGGCGGGCGTGACGGTTCGCGTCGAACTCCTCCGGACGCCGGCGGGGAACTTCGGACGGCTGCGTCGCGGCTTGGAACTGGCCGGCGCGCGGGTTCGGTGGGCCCGCCCCGATCGGTTGCCGGAGGATCCTCAGGCGCTCGTGCTCGCCGGCGTGAGCGCGTTCGGAACCACGGCGCACGCGTTGCGACCGTGCCGTCGTGCGGTGCTCGGTCTCGCCGAGCGGGGGGTGCCCGTGTTGGGGGTTTGCGCCGGCTTCCAGGCGTTCTTCGGGTCGAGCGCGGAGTCTCCGGGTCGGGGCCTGCAGCTGCTGCCCGGGAACGTACGCGAGCTTCGTTCCCGGCGCGTCCCTCACCTCGGATGGAGCCGCCTCGAGCGCATTCGGCCCGATTCGTGGCTGCTCTGGGGCGTCCCGGCAGGGAGCTACGTCTACTTCGCGCACAGCTACCGGGCGCCGGGCCGCCTCCGTGCCACCATCGCCGAGACCCGGTACGGCGGCGAGTGGTACCCGAGTGCCGTGGAGTTGGGTTCCGTCGGCGGGCTCCAGTTCCATCCTGAAATCTCCGGTCGCGTGGGCGCCCGGGTCCTTCGGAACTTCGTCCGCTTCGCGGAGGAGCGATCGTGATCGTCGTCCCGTCGATCGACATCGAGGGCGGCCGCGTGGTCAAGCGGATCCGCGGGGTGCGGGGCAGCGGCCGGAGCGACCTCGGAGATCCGCTCGAGTGGGCGGAGCGGTGGCGGCGCGAGGGGTGTCGCGGACTGCATGTCGTCGACCTCGACGCCGCCGAGGGGGTCGGCTCGAACCGGGAGACGATCGGGCGTCTGCTGGAGGCGAGCTCGGTTCCCGTGGCGATCGGGGGAGGGTTCCGGACGACGGAGGAGATCGAGGTCTGGGTGGACCGGGGGACGACCCGGATCCTGCTCTCTACCCGCGCCTGGCTCGACGCCGCGTGGCGACGGGAGATCGTGTCGAAGTTCGGCGATCGCCTCACCTTCTGTGCCGATGTCTCGACCGGCCGTCTCCGCCTCGATGGTTGGCGGAGCGATGGACCGACGTTGGACGAGGCGCTTCGGGAGCTCGCCACCCTCGGAGCAGGGTCGCTTCTGTACACGGCGATCGAGCCCGAAGGGACGGGGCGGGGCATTCCCCTCGGGGAGCTGGAGCACGTCCGGTCCGAGTTCGTCGGCGAGCTCCGATATGCCGGTGGCATCGGCTCCCGGGCGGACCTGGAGACCTTGGCACGGACCCGGGTCGATGTCGCGACCGTAGGGCATGCGCTTATCTCCGGGGAGCTTCCGGGGTCCGTGGTTCACGAGGAGTTCGAATGAAGGGTCGTCGAGGAGTCCGTCCCCTGGCGCCGGTGCGCGTGACCCGAACGACCGCCGAGACGAACGTCTCCGTCTCCTTCCGAGCCTCGATCGGGGAGGCGCCCCGCGTCGAGATCGCGCTCGACGAGCCCCTGGTCGCCCACGCCGTGGCGACGTTCGCCACCTGGGCCCGGGTCGACCTCAAGCTGCGGGCGAAGGGAGACCTCGATCATCACGTCGTGGAGGACGCCGCCTTGGCCTTGGGGCGGGCGATCCGCACGTCGCTCGGCGAGGCCCCCCGCCACCGGATCGGGGACGCGATCGTTCCGATGGACGACGCCTTGGTCCAGGTCGTGCTCGACCTCTCCCACCGGCCGCACTACCAGAGCTCCGGATCGCTCCCCCCGCTCTTCGACCATTTCCTCCGCACTCTCGCCACCGAGGCCCAATGGACGCTCCACGTACGGGTCCTCTCCGGCCAGGAAGGCCACCATCTCGCCGAGGCGACCGCCAAGGCGCTCGCGCTCGCATTCCTGGCGGCCGCCAAGCCGTACGTCGGCCTTCGCTCCCGCAAGGGAGCTCCCGATTGGACGGTGGAGCCCGCGTGGTAGCCCGACGGATCGTGGTCTGCCTGGATGTCGCCGGAGGACGGGTGGTCAAGGGGACCCAGTTCGAGGACCTCCGGGCCGTCGGCGACCCGGTCGCGATGGCCCAGCGGTACGAGCGTCTGGGCGCGGACGAGATCGTGCTGCTGCAGATCGACGGGTTTCGGGGCCGACCGATCGCCCCCGGCGTCGTGCGATCGGTGGCGCACTCTCTCTCGATCCCGCTCACGGTCGGCGGGGGGATCGAGAGTGTGGCGCAGGTCGAATCCCTTCTCGCCGCGGGCTCTGATCGGGTCTCGATCAACTCGGCGGCGCTCCGACACCCCGGGATCCTGAACCGGGTGGCGCAAC
>JAKIVR010000122.1 GCA_022750455.1 Thermoplasmata archaeon
ACTCGACCGTCGAAGTGGAGCTCGCGGACGGGTACGACCTCGCGGTGGGAGTGAACACGAAGTCGAACTACGCAGACGACAGCTTCCAGCCGGGCCAGACGATCCAGTTCAGCTACTCGATCCAGAACCTCGGATTCTATTCCATGCCGAAGGCGTGGACGATTTGGGTCTGGCCGGAAGGAGCGTTCGAGAACACGGGACTCGGTGCCGTCGAGATTCAGACCACGAGCGCGAGCGGAACAATCTCGTACACCATCCCGTCCGGGAGCCCGAACGGCATCCAGACGTTCTACGTGGAGGCCGAGCCGTCCACCGCCGACTACGGGGCGTACAATACGGTCTCCGTCAACGTGGAGTCGAACCCCTCCGGCCTCGGACTCGAGCTGGGAGCCGGATCGGGCCTCACGGTCGGCTGGCTGATCTTGCTGATCGTCATCCTCGTGATCGCGATCGTCCTGTTCCTCGCGATCCGCAGCCAGGCCCGCCCGAAGATGATGAAGCCCGAGTCGGGGTCGCCGCCGCCGTCCGGATCCCCGCCGCCCCAGGCGTGGCAGGAACCCTCGGCCCCCGCTACCGGAGGGACGCCACCGGCGGCACCTCCGGGCGGAGCCCAGTAGGACCCCCGGGTCGACCGGATCCAACCCATTCCCCCCACCGGGGTTCCCGGTGGGTTCGGCCGACGAGGGTCGGGTCGTGTTGAAGGGCTGGATCTTCTTCGCCGCCAATGGTCCCGACCCACCGTTCGATTCGGCCCTCGGACCCCGGGACCCGCTAAGGGTCCGTTAATTAACAATCGCTCTGTTTAGCCCCGCGCGTGGGGTTGGATAGTGTAGTTCCATTCCCCGTGAAACGTATCCGGGTGCACTATCAGTTTGGCCATCTCTTCCTCCGAGATCTCTCGCCCCTCGGGGTACTTGCCCGGGTCCAGCTCTGCCCGAACTCGCAGACCCGTGGTCGTTCGTGTCGCCCCAATGAGACTCACGATCGTGGCCACCGAGGTCAGGGGGCGCCCCCGCCAGTTCCGGGTGATGAACGAAAAGAGCCGATGTTCGATCTTGTTCCATTTGCTCGTTCCCGGCGGGAAGTGGCAGATCTTCACGGTCAGCCCTGTCCGATCGGCGAATCGCTGGAGTTCCCACTTCCACAGACGGCTCCGGGCACTGTTGCTGCCCCCCGAGTCCGCGGTGATCATGAGCGACACCGCCCGAGGATAGGCGATCCGCCCCATTCTCTGCCACCAGCGCCGGATGGTGCGCACGGCGAAGCTCGCGGTATCGTGGTCGATCCCCACGCTGACCCACCCGTCGTTTCGGGTCAGGTCGTACACCCCATAGGGGATCGCCTTCCCCTTCTTCGGATCGATGAAGTCGTGGACCCTCACCTTCTCGGGCATCCCGGTGGGTCGCCACGCCTTTCCTCCGTTCTTGAAATCTCCGATCAACTCCTTCTTCTTCGTGTCCACCGAGATGACCGGTTGGCCAACCCTCTGCTGTTGATGCACGAGGGCGTTGATGTGCTCGAATTGGGCATTCCGATCCGGGTGACGGCTTCCCTCCTTCGTCTTCCGGTTCCCCTGAAGGCTGTACCCTGCCTCGGCGAGGAGTTCCGCCACCACCGGGTAGCTCACGGTGTGTCCCTGGCGCTCGAGTTCCTGCGATAGGAGCCGGACGCTCTTGCAGGTCCACCGGAGCTCGGACTCCGGGTCGCCTCGGGAGCTCGGCTCGACCAGGGTCTCGAGGTCCGCCAGGAGTGACGGATCCTTCTTCGTGAGACGCATACGTCCGCCGCCGGGTCGACGGATCCGAGTGGTATCGTGTGGAGTGGGCCGGGCGAGTTCCTTTACACCTCGCGCGAGGGTGCTCCGTGCCACACCGGTGGCCAGGTGAACCCGTTCGATCCCCCCGCGCCCTAAAGACTGGGCCTCGGCGGCGAAGACAAGTCGCCGACTCCGCTCATCCAGTGCATTGCCCAAAGCCAACAGTTTCTGTCGGAGGGCCGGGGTGTCCACACCACCCCATGGCCTCCCCCTAATTAAAGCGATTATTTACTAACGAAGCCTAAGTCCAGCTGCCCTGGGAGAATTCCGGGAAGGCGGACGGGCGCAGGTCCCGACGACGGCGATCCCACGGCATCGCCCTCCGTCGAGGCGGGCCGCCCGGCCCACACGTTAAGGCCAAGAACGTCCCGCCTCACGGCCCCAGAGGGGGATCGATGCCGGCCACCGAGGACCTCTTCACGACCATCCACAAGGCGCTCCGTTCGATGATCTACCAGCTCGGCAGCCGACTCCAGACGAACGATTTCGCGGACCCCGTGGAAACCGCGGCGCTGGTCGCCGACCTCGAGCACGACTTCGCGGTCGCCCGGTCGGCCGGCTGCGTCGTTTGCGTGCTGCGGCACCACGCCGTGGCCGAGGATGCGTCGATCTTTCCGTCGGTCTCGACGCACGCGCCGACACTCGTCGCTTCCCTGATCGAGGAGCACCACGAATTGG
>JAKIVR010000123.1 GCA_022750455.1 Thermoplasmata archaeon
CGTGATCGAAGCGGAGCCGTTGAACGCATACGTCGTCGAGGACGACGACACGTTCGACCACGTCTCATTGATCACGAACGGCTGGATGTCGATCGCCGTCGCCTGGTACCCGACCCCGTTGTCGAGGTACACCGGGTTCGCTGAGAACGAGTGGCTGCCTCCGGTGATGGTCAGGTTGTCATAGCTGGCACCGACACCGACCCCGAGTCCATCCACGGCGTACGACCACGCCGTGCCGTTCGGCAGCCCCATCGCCCGTACCGTTGAGGTGAAGGAGGCCGAATCGACCGACGTGAGGGAGTAGTGGAGGATCGAGGCGCCGTCCAAGGGGCCCAAGAGCGGCGACGCGGGGTCGGCGGTGGGCACCCAAACGTCTCCCGGAGTACTGGAGGGGACAGTGAACGCTTCAAAGTAGGCGAGCGACGTCAACGCCGGGTCGACCACGTTCAGGTGGGTCTGGGTGGAGAACGCCGGATACGGCGTCGACTGGTTCGGTCCGGTGCTCCAGACCGAGACGCCCCACCGGACCCCGCTGGGAAGCCCGGTCTCTTGGAAGCCGACCGTCAAGCCGCTCGGAGCGCAGTTGGACGTCCACGCGGGGGCGTCCTCCCAAAGGCAGTACCCGTTGAGGCCGAAGCTCGCGGTCTCGGTGACCGGCCCGTTCAGCGTGATCAAGGTGGAGTTCGCGGTCCCGTTGTACGAGCCCGAACCGGTACCCGTCCACGCTTGGAACGTGAGATTCACGTAGTCAAAGGTGCACCCGATACAGCCGGTGGCGGAGTTCCAGAACTGCGAGGCGTTCAGCGGGATCGCCTGGATACGGAACGGGGTCCCGGCATCGGCCCAGACGGTCCCGGGGCCCGGGGTGAGGTTGTAGTTGATCGACGTGTAGGTAGTGTAGTACGAGCAGTCGCCCCCGCCCGCGGGGTCGAAGTAGTACTCACCGCCTTCGTTATCACAGTACAACTCGCCATTGAACCACGTCTCCCCACCACTCGACGCCCCGCCATCGGGGTAGTTCGGGATGGAGGAGACGGTCAAGGTGTACTGCAAGACGTACGTCCAGGTGATCGTGGTGTTTGCCGTGAAGTTGCCCGGGGAGACGACGTTCGGCGTCCCGAAGTAGCGAGTGCCGGGGCCGATGGTCACGATCGAGGCGCTCCAGCTCTGGTTCGCTCCGGCGGGGACGCCGCTGACCGACAGGGAGCTCCCGGAGAGACCGGTGCGGGCATCGCCGGAGAAGTCGACAGACCACGTTGTGCTCACGGGCAAACCGGTCTCTTGGAACGTGATCGTGATCCCGGCGCCCGTGTAGAGTCGCGACACGATGACCGTCGTGTTGGAGGTGTAGCCTTCCTTGACGGGAAAGTAGTATTTCTCTCCCATCGCGCAGCTGACGCCGGGAACGGTCGTGTTCCAGTTGGGACAAATCGTCTGGGTCCAGGCGATCCAGACTTGGTTGCCCGCGGCGACCATCGTGGACTGCAGTCCGGGAGACATCGATTCGAGCCACGTCCCGGTCGGGTCGACCGTCCCCGGGAGTGTGAAGGAACTTCCGTTGTCCGTGCTGATGCCGTACACCTCGAGCCCCTCCCCGCAGTAGTTGAAGGCGCCCTCGTAGGAGTCGAACAACGAGGCGCCGGCGGCCACCGGGGCGCAGAGCGAGCCGTTCACGTATTGGGCGGACAGGTAGATCGTTCCGTCCGCCGTGCTCACGATCGCGGGGTTGTACCAGTACGTGTCGAGGACGCCCGTCAGCGTGGAGTTGGCCAGCCCGCTCCATTCCGTGATCAAACGGCTCGTCCACGAGTTGTTGGCAAGGCTGCCGTTCGCCTCGTAGAGCTCCGGGGTGGCCATCTCATTGAGGAGGTACGACTCGCATCCGCCGTAGAACGCCAGGCAGTCGTGGTAGTTGAGGTCGGCCGCGTACGCCATGACGATCTGCTGGGACACCGGGTCGTAGGTCATCTTTGGCGCCGGCAGCGCATTGTCCTCGGCGTTCGACAGGTACTGGGATTCGCCGCCCCATTCGTACGGCGCTTCGTAGTAGTTCACGGTCGGGTTCGTGTCCTGGGCGTCCTCGACGCCGGTCGCCACGACGCCGAGCGACCAGTTCGTGCCATTATTCGCGGACTGGGCGATCATGACGTCCGAGAGGAATGCGCCGCAGTCATCGTAATTGTACTGGGGCTCGTCCTCGCAGGGCTCCCTCAGCCCCAATGACCCATTGAACGTCAGGTTCGACATGTACGCAACGGCCACCGTACCGTTCGGTGTCACCAGGACGTTCGGGTTCGAGGCGACCCAGAGATCGCTGCCGGACGTCGAATTGACGGGCAACTGGATCGGGGCGTTGAACGAGACGCCTCCATTCGTCGAGACGGAGAGCTGCACGGCGGCGTCCCCAGAGGGGCACTCGTAGGGGTCGTTGTAGGCCGTGCAGTAGTAGTCATAGTACGGGTAGTAGCCCTCCCAGGCGA
>JAKIVR010000124.1 GCA_022750455.1 Thermoplasmata archaeon
ATCGACTCGTTCACGGCGAGCCCGTCGACGATCCGCGTCGACACGCCCACTACCTTCAGCGTCGCGGCCACGGGCGGGGTGAACCCTCTGACCTACACGTATGTGGGGCTGCCCCCCGGGTGCTTCTCCCGGGACACACCCTCGCTCGCCTGCACCCCCACGTCGTCCGGGGCGTTCTATCCCCGTCTCTTCTTGAACGACAGCGTTCGAAACTCGGCCAACGCGTTCGTGGAGCTTCTCGTGACCTTGCCTCCCGAGACCAACTATTCCGTCATGTTCACGGAGGCGAACCTCGCCTACGGCACGAATTGGACCGTCACGATCCTCTCCCAGTCGCTGAGCTCCGTGACGGCGGGGATCGTCTTCACGCTCACGAACGGTACCTACGACTTCACTCTCACGACCGTTCCTGGTTACTCCGTTTCGCCGGCCTCGGGCTCCGTGACGGTGAATGGCACCGACCTCTCCCGGACGATCGTGTTCACCCTTACGGGATCCAAGAGCTCCTCCGCCACCGGACTGTTCGGACTTCCGGGCGTTCAGGGCGACTACCTGCTGGTGGGCATCGTGTTCGCAATCGGAGTGCTGGTCGCCATCTTCCTGGGGACGCGGGGTAGCGCCCCCGCGCCGGCGCACGGACGCCCTTCGCCGCCCAAGGCCGCCGACACGGACCCCGATGCGATCGATCTGTCGCCCGACCAAGTGCGGGAGTGAGCCCGCCTCGGCGGCCGGTCGGTACGGATGGAGAGATTCGACGTCGTCGTGGTCGGGGCAGGACTTGCCGGCACTGCGGCCGCATACACTGCCGCCAAGGCCGGGGCCCAGGTGCTCTTGGTCGAGCGGGGGACCGCCGCCGGGACCAAGAACGTCTCGGGCGGGCTTCTGTACACCCACGTCCTCGGCCAGATGTTCCCCCGATTCTGGGAGGAGGAGCCGTGCCCGGTGGAACGCGCCATCGACCGAAACGTCCTCACGTTCCTAACGCCGTCCCAGGCGACGTCCATCGAGCACTTTGATCCCTCGTTCTCCCAACCTCCGTACAACTCGTGGAGCGTGCTCCGGAGCCGGCTCGACTCCTGGCTGGCCGCCAAGGCCGAAGGCGCGGGGGCCCTCCCGATCTACGGGGTCCGGGTCGACGAGCTCGTTCGAGAGAACGGCCGGGTCGTCGGAATCCGGCAAGAAGGGGATGAGATCCGGGCCGACGTGGTGATCGAGGCGGAGGGCGTGAACTCCACCACGTCCCAGGCCGCCGGTCTTGTCCCGGAGGCGAAGGGGCGTTGCGTTGGGATCGGCGTGAAGCAGGTCATCGGACTGCCCCCCGGAGAGGTCGAGCGGCGGTTCCAGCTCCGCGGCGTTGCCGGGACCCAGTACACGACCGTGGGACTCCCGTCCGGGGTCGTGGGGGGAGGATTCGTCTACACGAACCGCGACAGCCTCTCGATCGGCTTGATCCTGCAGCTGGAGTCGGTCGCGATCACGAAGACCCCGATGTTCGAGGTGCTCGAGACGTTCAAGCAACACCCGTTCGTGGAACGCCTGATCCAGGGCGGGACCCTGCTCGAATACAGCGGTTGCTACATCGGCGAGGGCGGAGAGCGGGCCCGGCCGGCCCCGTCGGGGGACGGCTACCTCATCGCCGGTTCGGCCGCCGGGCTGTTCTTGAACACCGGATTCACGCTCCGAGGGATGGACTTCGCTCTGGAGTCCGGTCGGCTTGCCGGGGAGATCGCGGCTGCGGCCGTCAAACAGAAAAATCCCTCCGCCGGATTCCTCTCTCGGTACCCAGCCGCTCTGGCCCAGAGCTTCGTCCTCCGCGAGCTCCAGCGTTTTCCCCGGTATCCGGAGTTCTTCGAGCACTCCCGGGGCCTGTACCGCGCCTATCCGAAGATCCTGAACCACCTCCTCCACCAAGCGTACTCGGTCGACACGTCCGGCGGACGACCCCGCCTCCCCCAGATGGTGCACGGCGCGCTCCGGGATCCGGAGCTCCACCCGTTCGAGGCGCTTCAAGACCTGTGGCGCGCGATGCGGACGCTCTGACCGCCGCCTCTCCCGTTTTCGCTACGAACGTAGCCACGGGCCGACCACGAGCAGGGCGGCGAGCAGC
>JAKIVR010000125.1 GCA_022750455.1 Thermoplasmata archaeon
CGAACGGGTAGCACGAGGACGAGGAGATCGGGTAGAGCCCTGGGGGCAGGGTCACCGTCGAACCGTTCGTGTAGAGCGTCCCGTTGAGCGTCACGTTCGTGCAGAACGCGGGGATCGTGAAGGCGGTGACCTGGAAGAGCGGCAGCGCTCCCCGGAAGACCGTGTACGGTTGGCTCGTGACGTGGATGCCGGCGTCGTTCGTGACGACGACGGTGTAGTTGATCCGCCCGTTCACCCCGGACGGGATCGTGGCGTTGTAGACGCCCCGCTGGCTCGTGCCCGAGACCCGCGACATCGCGAGGGTGGTCACGGCGCCGCCGTTGAGGGTGTAGTTGAGTTGGACGCCCGCGACCGACCCGAGGTCGGAGACGTGGGCCGAGACGTTCAGGCCGAGCGTCGGGCGCAGATAGCCGGCCCGGCTGTTGTTGTCGACCTTGTCGATGAACGTCGGCACGAAATCGTGCTGGAACGGACCGTTCTGGATGTACTCGGTGTAGAAGCCCCCGAAATCGTCGAGCGTGTACGGCCCGTCGTCCCCGAAGTTGAGCTGGGAACCGTTCCAGGAGAACCACGGGTAGAACCCGGTTCCGCCACCCGAGTTGTAGTTCGGACAGTTGGCGACCGGGACCACCGCCGACGAGCTGCACTCCGCGCTGGCGGAGACCGGAGCGAAGTACTGGTAGTCCCCCGAATACCCCGCCGATGCGTTGACCCAGTACTCCGGGATCCCGAAGCCGACCGACGGGCTCCCGTCCCAGACGGTCTGGTTGTACGAATTGCACGCCGCGACCAGCACACCGAACGGGCAGATATCCCACCCGAGGCCGAGGCCGACCGGAATCGTCCAATTGAGGAAGCACACGTCCGGGCACGACGAGTTGTAGTACGGATGGAACGAGAACGAGCCGGTGTTCGCCGCGCTCAGCTGGAAGCTGATGTTGTTCGCCGGCAGCGGGTCGGTCGAGTCGTTCGCCCAGACCCAGAGGCCGGTCGTCTCGTCGATGCCGCCGTCGAACGTGACGTTGTACCAAGTGTTCCCGGCGATCCCGGAGGGGCCGGCGAATCCCGAACCGTTCCCGATCTCGTCGCCGACGCACCAGAAGCTGTTGTTCCAGACGAGGGTCATGTTGGAGACCGCGCTGCTCCCGCAGGCGGTCGCCGAGGCAGATTCGTTCCGCAGCGACCACACCTGGAGCGAGAGCGACCAGTACACGGTCGAGTTCACCCCGGTATCGTTCGGCTGGAACGTCAGCTGAGCGTACGACTGGCGGAACGCGCTCGCGGGGTCGCCCCCGACGACCATCCCGACGAAGAAATCGTTGTAGGCGTACGGCTGGCCGGGCGACCCGCCCGTCGGCAGGTAGACCGGCTCGGTGAACCGCTCCCCGGAGCCCGGCGCGCTCGAGGAGAAGATCCCGTGGACGGTGTCCTGGGCGATCGGTCCCGGGCACGTCTGGTACGCCTGGATCGGGCTGGGGGGGAGGTAGTTGCCGTCGAGTCCGTATCCGAGCGGCGGGTTGGGGCACCCGAACGCCGGACGGGGCGCCGCCGGAGCAGCCGCCGCGTGGGCGGGGGAAGTTTGGGGCGCCGTCGCATTGACCGTCCCGACGCCCGCCCACCCGGTCGGAATCGCGAGCACGGCGAGGATCGCCACGATGCCGAGCGCGGTGGCCCAGTGGCGGGTCCGTCGAGCGTTCACGGGGTTCCCTTCGAATAGGGGACGGCTACAAATGCCTTGGCCAGCCGGTTCTCACGACCGCCGGTCGGGGGAGCTCGGCGCGTCGCCCGGTCGGTAGATCTCGAAGCTCGGCACGCCGGCCACCGAGCCGTCGCCGCCCTCCTGTGGTGGGGCGGGTTTCCTCGGCCTGTCGGTCCCCTCCCGGAGGTCGTAGGCGAACCCGAGCCCGAGCGCGGCGAGGCACCCGCCGCCGATGGCGACGACGACCGGCAGCCAGGCGTGGTACGGGATCGATTTCGACCCGGGGAGGTACGGGAACCCGACCCCGATGACGAAGACGAGGAGCCCGAGGAGTCCGATCCCGGC
>JAKIVR010000126.1 GCA_022750455.1 Thermoplasmata archaeon
AGTAGCCCTCCCAGGCGAGCGTGATGTTCGTCCACGCGAGATAGATCGTCTGACCCACGGCCGTGATCGACGGCCGCTGTTGGATCCAGTTGGCGTACGTCCGACAGTAGAACGAGCAGTAGTACCCCCCGAACGTGGAGGTGTTCACCGGTGAGGGGTTGGTCCAGCTCGTCCCGTTGTCGTAGCTGAACGCCACTACGAGCTGGCTTGAGTTGTAGTCGTATCCTTGGCCGAGCCGGTTCTGGAACTGCAGGTCCGGGAAGTAACTCGGAGTGCACGATAGGCATCCCGTCTCGACCGAGATGTTGAATTCAACCCACGCGATCACCAGAGTCCCGTTGGAGAGCGACGTGACCGTCGGTTGCCACGAGTCGATGTAGTTGTTCGCCTCCGTCGCGTTGTTGCACACGGTGTTCCCCAAGTACTGCGGGGTCGACCAAGAGGCGCCTCCATCCGTGGAGGCGGAAACCCCGATCTCGGTGTCGGTGTAGTTGTCGAGCTGAGGGTACTCCGTCTCACACGGGGTCTGGTTGGTGTAGGCGGTGTACGCCGTGAACAGGACGCCGTTGTCGCTGAGGTTGACGCTCGGTTCGTTCGTGATGTTCGTCGGTCCGCAGAGCGGTGTGTTCGGGTAAACGTAGAAGTCGACGCCGGTGCACACGCTGACATTCGTCGAGACGTTCTGCATCGGAGTGTTGATCCAGAAGGTGCCGTTGCCTGAGGTCGGGGCCGTCCCCGGAGGGGCCACGGTCCGCGACGCCGCGTGTGGCGTCCCGGTCAAGTGGGTCCCGGGCGAAACTGCTGTCGCGCCCGTGGGGAAGTTGATCCCGGCGAACGAGCCGAGCACCATGATCGCGGCGATCGCCACGATCAACGTGACCGCGAGTCCGGGTCGCGCGTTTCGCCCGATCGCCGAGGGGCGTGGGCCTCCCGTCGATGTCATGCCGCACCTCCGCCGGGGGTCCCGGGTCCCTCGGAATATTCGGAGGGCGGATCGCCAGCCTCACTCGGGGGCCGGCCGGCCGTACCGCCGCCTCCGCGTCCCCATAGCAGACCGATGACCGCTCCCAGGATCAGTCCGACTACGGCCAGCACCGCCACCCCCGCGTACGAGGTGAGGAACGGACTGTTCGTGCCCGTCGTGGTGGTCTGAGGGCCGGCCGCCGTGTTGAAAGTGGCGACTTCCGTGATCGGGGCTGTCGTCGTCACGTTCGCGAACGATCCCGTCCCGGTGAACGATCCCGGACCCGTTCCGGTCCAAGAGGTGAGCACCGAATCCGCGCTCGGGGTCGCCAAGATCGACACGCCTTGCCCCGAGGTCACCCAGCTCGACCCGACCGAGACCGTACCTGGTCCGACCGCACTTATGTCCACCCAGTAGGCCGTGCTGAACGTCACATCCACCGGCGCGGTCGACGCCGTCACGTGGACGGTGACCGATGCGTTCTGCGGCGTGTACTGCGAGAGGCCATCGGGGGAATAGACCACGAGCACCTTGGCCGTCAACGTCCCGATCGGAATCCCGGTCACGTTCAACTGCGACCCCGTGGAGGCGTACGTTGTCGAGCCGATCGTGATTGCCCAGTTGGTACCGGCCTCGACCGGTCGAGCCAGATCAAACCCGACCGTGTACACCGGGGTTTTCGGCGGAATCGTGACGGCAAACGTCGCGAGCTCCGTCGCGGAGCCACTCGGCGTGACCGCCTCTGTGGCGTTCCCGCCCGTGTAGCTGCCCGGGCCGGTCCCGACCCATCCCGCGAACGTGTACCCCAGGTTCGCCGACGCCGAGAGCGTCACAAGGATCCCGTTCGTGAACCACGTCGAGCCTCCCGCGAGCCCGTTGCCGACCTGCGCTGTCGCCGACCCTCCGGACGCCGACTCCACCGTCAGGTAGTGCTGCGTCTGGTAGACCAGCGTGTTGTTGTAGTTCGTTCCCGCCACCACGTTCCCCGAGGAGGTCTCCGACACGTAT
>JAKIVR010000127.1 GCA_022750455.1 Thermoplasmata archaeon
CGCAAACTCGGCTGCCCCGTCCGCCGCCGCAGGGAGCCGTGGTCGGCGGTGGTGGAATCAGAGCGAGTGTCCCCGTGGGCCTTCGATTATATCCGCGTCCCCCATGCGGGGCTGTACGAGGTGAGGGAGGTGGAGGGGTGAGCCTAAACGTCTACTTGAGGAATCCAGTGAAGAAGCCGGTAACCGCCGGGAGCGGCATCTTCGTCCGCGAGAACGGATCGACCAAAGAGATCACACGTGATGAATGGGAATCCAAGTTCCCAGGCATGGAGCCGGTCACCTTCACGAGCGATGAGGAGGAAACCAACGAGGTCTACAGCGCGAACATCACCCATAATCTGAACAGGATGGCCGACGAGGCGGGCATTTACCAGCATCTTTGGCGACCCGACGAGATCGGGATCACAAACGCTAGGGGACTTGTAACACCCTTGGCCGCTGGGCTCGCGTTGCTGGAATCCGATCCCGTTAGGTTCAGGAAGTTCGACGCATCGAATGGTTGGGGGCGCTACGAAAACCTTGTGGAATTCGTCCGCGACTATCTGGAAGCGTGTCGCCGCTATCCTGACGCCGAGGTCATTGTTTGGCGGTAACCTCCCTCCCATGACCGCTGAACAGATCAACGCTTCCCTGGCCCAACTGGCCGCGACCGGGGGCACCTACACCCTCACCGGAGACGTGGCACTGGATCAGCCGATCGTGATCCCGTACGGCTCCAAAAAGGTGACATTCGACGGCGGCGGACACAAGTTGACGTGCTCCTCGGCGTGGAAGTCGTCCTACCGGGCCATGATGGAGATCGGGTTCCAGGGCATCACCCAGACGTTCCCGTTCAGTCAGAACCAGCAGGAGATATCCCCGGTCGCGAAGGGAGCCATCACCCTCCCGGCCAAGCTGTCCGACGGCTACTACTGGCTGTACGACATGTACCTCTGCACCACGCTGACGACCCCGCCCGCCACCGTCGCCAACCACGGCGAGATCGTTCAGATCGAGGACGGCGCACCCAATAATGCGATCGGTCGCGACTACGGAGCGGACGGTTCGAGGGTCTACATCGCGGGGGTCGACAAGTGGCTGTGCGAGCAGATCACGGTTCAGAACCTCGGTTTCGATGGAGCCTCGTCCCCCCAGGACGCGCAGAGCTTCATCTTCGCCGCCCTGGTCGATGAGTTGACCTTGACGGAGCTATCCGGCGCGAACCACTACAACTCCGGCTTTGCGATCAAGGCGTGCTGGGACGTGTACATCGTGAATAGCGAGACGACCGGGGGTCAGCAGGCGCAGGGGTCCTACGGGTTCGAGTGCGACCTCTCGAATGCCGTGGACTACGTTGGCTGCACCTCGGACGGGGCGCAGCACGCGTTCTACTGCGGAGCGGGCTCGTTCAAGGTGACCTACTCGAGCTGCACGGCCGGCGGCGGCGGTTTCGACTGTCACGGGCAGGGCGAGTTCTCGGTGACCTACATCGCCTGCAAGGGCCCGATCTCTCTCGGGAACCAAGCGTGGCCCGATGGAACTTCCGTCGTTACGACCATCGACTGCGACTTCGGACCGGTGACCTTCTCGTACGGACTGAACGGACTGACCGATTCGGATTCGACCTGGACGGCGTTGCAGACCTTCCCGACCGCGCACAACGGAGCGGTCCTAGCGCCCACCGGTCTCCAGTTCTCGAAGTCCATCATCACCGATAAGACCTATCTGACCCCGGATGCGGTCGCGGCGGGGACGTGGGTATTGAACGGTTGCACCTTGACGACGACCCAGGCGGCTTGGGGCGACGTTATCAGGTTCGCCTCGATGGC
>JAKIVR010000128.1 GCA_022750455.1 Thermoplasmata archaeon
AAGAGGAGGTCGACGGGGAAGGCCGGGCCGTCCGTGTCCCACTCGAATTCGTCGATCAGGCTCCGTCGGTAGGCGCGCTGGCCGGAATGCATGTCGAGGACCCGGCGACCGGCGCGGACGCTGGCAATGAGCCCAAACGCGACATTGGCCACCCAGTTCGGCACCGGCATGGTCTCCGGGGGGCGCTTCCCGAGGCGATCCGTCCCGGCGATGTCGTCGCCCGCTCGAACGCGCCGGATGAGCTCGGGAAAGATCTCGGCCGGATAGGTGTCATCGGCGTCGACCGTCGCCACGATGGGTCGCTCGGACGCTCGAAGCGCCGCGAGCAGAGCGGGGGCGGCACCGCCCCCCGGTTCACGGATGACCCGAGCCCCCAGGCTCGCTGCGATCTGCGGCGTGGCGTCAGACGAGCCGTCCACGACGATCACCTCGGCACCGGGGACGGCGGCGAGCACGTCCTTGATCACCTTGGCGATGGCTTCCTCTTCGTTCAGGGTGATCATCACCACCGAGACATCGGAGAAATCCATCTCGCCCGATTCCGCTTCTTCAGACATTGTCCTCTCCTTTGCCCCCCGTGTCGCAGCGCATCAGGCCGATGCGGTGCGAACATCGATCTCGTCGAGCGTGGTGCTCCGATTGTTCAAGCGCGTCGCCATCTCGAGAGAGCGGATCACGCAACCATCCACATTGAGGTACTCGAAGGCGCCGAATCTCCCATGGATGTACACGCCCTGGGTTTCGGCCCAAGCCCGCACCGTCTCGACGTGAGCCTCGTAGTCGACCGTATAGACGACGTAGGCGTACTCCAACCGCTGCACGTCGCTGAACACCAGGGGATGGGTCTCGGAGACGATCCCGTACCGCACGAGGCCCTTGACCACATGGTCGACCAGTTCGTCGTCAGACAGGGCCAAGCTCGTACCCCCGATCCGGTCGGTGATCTCCGCCTGAATGCTGTACGAGCCCGGAGGCCCGTTGTGGGGCGAGAACACGCACGGCGCGCTGATCCGGTTCACGAGAAACTCGGGATCGGGAAAATAGACCGCGGTGAACTGGTTCGGGTCCTCACCGCGGAAGCCGAGCGTCACCGCCGCCAGAGGGTTGAACTGGAGCGAGTCCGCCGCGGCCCGCACCGCGAGAGGGGGTTCGGGCACCATGGTCAGCATCGACGGAATCGGAGCCGTGCACACCACGCGGTCGAACCGCTCGCGACCGCGGTCCGTCACGATCTCGACTCCGTCGGGCCCGGGGACGATCTCCCGGACCGGGGTGTTCAGGCGGAGTACCTCGGGCGACAGCAGCGAGGCCCACGCGGAGGTCAGCGCTTCGTACCCCCCTGTGAGGGGATAGTGGTAGTAGAGCTGGTGCAGGTATCCCTCCGTGCTCATGCCCAGCGCGCCCTTGACCACGTCCTCGCTCGGTGGCTGTGGGATCCGCTCGGACCACGTCATCGAGAGTTCGGCGAGCGGGACGTTCCAGGTCTTCTCGTTGTAGGGACGGAAGTAGAGGTCGGTCAGGCCCTGGCCGAAGTGACCCAGGAACCACTCGTCGAGATTGGCCGGGTTCTGGGCCAACTCCTTGTGTTCGTTGAACAAAAAGTCCAGGAGGCAGCGGTTTCGGAGATCAGTCGGTAGCCCGGCGAGGTCGTTCTCGATGGGGTATTTGACGAACGCCCCGTCGATGCAGACCCGGTTGTTCCGTCGCGACTGGTGGACGTTGCCACCGAGGCTCCGGATCATGAAGTCG
>JAKIVR010000129.1 GCA_022750455.1 Thermoplasmata archaeon
CTCCTTTGTGTTGTCCCCCCTTCGTACCCGAACCGACCTTGAACAAACGGATGCACGCTGACACAGGACGTGCACCTCGCCCCGTTCGCAATCGGGCAGTTTGCATCCATCGCCATCGGGTACCTCTGCTCCGCGCCACTCGGCGTCCCTCTCGAAAGGTCACCGCTATGGCGAAATCCTCCTCCACCTCCGCGACTGCGCCCCGACGGCGCAAGGCTTCCGTCTCGGAGGGAGTAGCCCGCGAGGCCGTCGCCCCGTCTTGGGCTCAGAGTGGAGAGACGCTTACGACCGCAACTGGCGTTCCGGTAGACGACACGGACAACAGCCTGCGCGTGGGCGAGCGTGGGCCGACGCTTCTCGACGATTTCCATCTGCGCGAGAAGATCATGCACTTCGACCACGAACGCATACCTGAGCGCGTGGTGCACGCCCGTGGAGCGGGTGCCCACGGCATATTCCGTCTCACCAAGTCCGTCGAAAACCTCACCAGTGCGGCGATCTTGAGTGACACGTCGGTAGAGACCCCGGTGTTCGTCCGCTTCTCCACCGTTGCGGGATCGAGGGGTTCGGCGGACACCGCCCGGGATGTCCGGGGGTTTGCCGTTCGTTTCTACACCCGAGAGGGAAACTGGGACCTGGTTGGCAACAACATTCCCGTCTTCTTCATTCAAGACGGGATCAAGTTCCCAGACGTCATCCATGCGGCGAAGCCCGAACCGGATCGCGAGATCCCCCAGGCCCAAACGGCCCATGACACCTTTTGGGATTTTGCCTCGCTTACCCCCGAGTCGACGCACATGCTGATGTGGATCATGTCAGATCGAGCGATTCCGCGTTCGTATCGAACGATGGAGGGTTTCGGGGTCCATACCTTCCGACTCGTGAACGCCCGCGGGAAGACAACTCTTGTGAAGTTCCACTGGAAGCCCGCCGCAGGGTTGGCCTCTTTGGTGTGGGAGGAGTCGCAAAAGCTGGGTGGCATCGATCCCGATTTTCACCGGAGGGATCTCTGGGAGGCTATCGAGGCTGGAGCGTTTCCGGAGTGGGACTTGGGGATTCAAGTCTTTCCTGACAATGAGGACCAGACGTTCGAAGGAGTCGATCTCCTCGACCCTACGAAGTTGGTCCCCGAGGAGGTGGCGCCCGTTCAGGTCATCGGACGGCTCACTCTCAATCGGAACCCCACCAACTACTTCGCCGAGACCGAGCAGGTCGCCTTCTGCACGGCGCACGTGCCTCGTGGAATCGACTTCACCGACGACCCACTCCTCCAGGCCCGCAACTTCTCGTACCTGGACACCCAGCTGAGCCGGCTGGGTGGGCCGAACTTCGACCAGCTACCGATCAACCGGCCCCGTTCGGCGGTGCACACGACGCAGCGAGACGGATTCGGGCAACAAGCCGTGGCGGAGGGAATCGCCCCTTACAACCCGAATTCGCTCGCCGGTGGCTGTCCATTTGCCGCCGACGGAAAGGGATTTGTGCACGTACCGCGTGAGGTGTCCGGCCAGCGGGTGAGGGCCCGGGCCGCCTCGTTCTCCGACCACTTCTCCCAGGCCACGCTGTTCTGGGAGAGCATGAGCCCACCCGAGCGAGAACACATCATCGGGGCCTTCTCATTTGAGTTGGGGAAATGCCTGAGCGA
>JAKIVR010000013.1 GCA_022750455.1 Thermoplasmata archaeon
ATCCAGCTCGACGAGGTCGCCTTCCCGATCCTCCTCGCGGGGCAGCTCGCGCGGGCCCACGCGCTCGAAGCGTTCGATCCGTACCCGATGGTCCGGGCGGCCGTGCGCTATCTCATCCTTAACGGCCCGGTGACTGGCCAGGAGAGATGGGAGGAGGCGGCGGGATTCTCCCCGTCGACGATCGCCACCAACATCGCGGCCCTCGTCGTCGCGGAAGAGTTCGCCCGGATGCGCAATGACCGAACGAGCGGCGAGCTGCTGTGGGACCACGCCGACTTCCTCGCCGACCACTTGGACTCGTGGACGGTCACCCACCAAGGGACCCTCCTGCCCGGCACGCCGCGCCACTTTGTTCGGATCCTCCCGGCGGTCGCGGGGAATCCGCGGGCGCCGGAGGACCTCGAATCGGCGCAGCTCACGCTCGCCAACCAGGCACCGGGGGACCCCACGGCGTACCCGGCGCGGGAGATCGTCGACGCCGGATTCCTGGAGCTCGTGCGGTATGGCGTCCGTCGGCCGGACGACCCGGTCATCCTCGACTCGCTCCGGGTGATCGATGCGGCCCTGAAGGTCGAGACGCCGTACGGACCGGTCTGGCGGAGGTACCCCCACGACGGCTACGGCCAGAAGACGGACGGACGGCCGTTCGGAAAGAGCGGACGGGGCGGCGGCTGGCCGTTGCTGACCGGGGAACGCGGCCACTACGAGCTCGCCGCCGGCCGAGACCCGGCGCCGTTCCTGCGAACTCTCGAGCAGATCGCGGGACCGTCCGGGTTGATCCCGGAGCAGGTGTGGGACCTCCCCGACCTCCCCGCCATGCACCTCGCGCTCGGTCGTCCGACCGGGGCCGCGAACCCGCTCATGTGGGCCCACGCCGAGTACATCAAGCTCCTCCGCTCCGCCGAGGACCGGGCGGTCTTCGACCGGATCCCCGCCGTCGCCGACCGGTACGGCTCGGCCTCCGAGCGTCGGGGCCCCCGTCGGGAGGTCTGGAAATCGGCTCGGCAGCCGAGCTCGATCCCCCGGGGAACGACGCTGCGGATCCTCGCCGGAGAGCCGTTCGTTCTGCACTGGTCCCGGGATGGCTGGGCGTCGGTCGAGGACACGGAATCGAGGGGATGCGCCCTCGGGATCGACTGGGTCGACCTGCCGACGGACCGGGAGACGACCGGCCCGCTCGTGTTCACGTTCCGGTGGCGGAGCTCGGGGGCCTGGGAAGGCGCCGATCACCGCGTCGAGCTCATCTAACGTCCGAACCGGCGGTCGGCGTTAAGTTCCCCAGCTCGCTCGGGGGTCGTCCTCCTCCCGAGGAGCTCCTCCATGCCGCGATCCATCGAGTTCGGAGATCACGAACTGGTCCTTCGGTTCACGGGACTCCTCGCCTTCGAGACCCTGACCGCGACGTTCCGGATCCCGTACGACGCCATCCGCTCCGTGACCACCGAGCCGTTCCAGGCCCCGTTCGGGACGTTGCGGATCTTTGGCACGAGCATTCCGTTCACGGATATCCGGGAAGGGCGGTTCATTCACGGCTCCGAGTGGTACTTCCTCTCGTTCGAGCATCGCGACAAGACCGTGACCCTCGAGCTCGCGAACTTTCATCACGGGGCTCACCCGGATCCGTACCGGTTCGTGGTGATCGGGAGCGACGACCCGGCCGGGCTGCAAGCGGCGATCGAGGCGGCCCGGCTCCGGGCGAAATCTCCCTCGTCAGCGTGAGACGACAGGGAACTTTCGGCCGAGCGCCCGTTCGAGGGCCGCCATCGTCGTCCCGACCCGGGCGCTCTCCCGATCGGCATCGATCGACGGCACCGAGCCCATCCACGTGTCGGGTGCCGGGCTCCCGAACGTCTCGGTGAATTCGCGACGCCAGTTCGGGGGCGTGGGCTCGTGCTCGGAGGTGGGGATCGGGATCCCGGCGAGTGCGCCCGCGTCCCGGGCGAGAGTTTGCGCCACGGCGGCGGCTCCGTACCCGCCCCCGCCGGTCGCGAGGATCCGGGCCGGGCCGGTCTCGTGGGCCCAGTGGTGGACGAGGGAGACGGCGGCGGCGTGGCCCGGGCTGGAGTAACGAAGGCGCGCGAGCGGATCGCCCGCGAGGCCGTCGGCCCCCATTTGCACGACGACGAGCTCCGGTCGGAACTCCTGGAACAACGGGGGGACGAGACGCTCCAGGGCCCCGAGGAGGGAGAGGTCCCCGGCCCCGGGAGGCAACGGCACATTCACCTTCAATCCCACCCCGTCGCCGCGTCCCGTCTCCTCAATGGCGCCGGTCCCGGGGAAGAGCGTCCGGCCGTCTTGGTGGACGTCGATGTGGAGCACTCGGCCGTCCTCATAGAACCCGTACATCACGCCGTCCCCGTGATGGGCGTCGATGTCGACGTACGCGACCCGTCCCGAACCGGACGTACGGAGCCACGCCGAGATCGCGATCGCCACGTCATTGTAGATGCAGAAGCCGCTCGCATGGTCCGGGGCCGCGTGATGGAGCCCTCCGCCCGGCTGAAACCCGTGTCGGTGGGGCTGCCCTTCGGAGGATCGGAGCGCATCGAGAGTGCCCTGTACTAGACGGGCGGAGGCCTCTGCGCAGCCCGAAAATGAGGGAGTGTCTCCCCCGTCAAGGAGCCCGAACGGGGGCGAGGAGGCTCGCTCCACGCGCTCTACGTACTCGCGGGAGTGAAAACGGAGGATTGCGTCCCGGGGCGCCGGCGATAGCTTCGAGGTCGAAGATTGCAGTGGGTGCGATGCGTCGGGGCCCAACTGGCCGATCTCTTCCAACAACCGAACCGCGGAGCGTCGACTCCGCTCCGAGAACGGATGCTGAGGTCCGAAATCGTACTCGAGAAACCGGTCGTCCCAGACGACCGTCAGCGGGCAACGGGTCTCGTTCAATTCCGGACCGTCGGCGGCGAACGGGAGCGCCAGCTCTCCAGGACATCGTGGAGGGTCGTGGACAGTGGGATCTGGGGCGACCAGCCAAGCGCCCGTAGCCGGGAAATGTCCGCCAAGTGGACCGGCTCGTCGACGCGCCGCAGCCGGTTTTCCTCCTCGAGCACGTCGCACGGTTGGGCGGACATTTCGAGCAGTTGGTCGAGGATCCCACGCATCGAGTACGCTTGCCCGCACCCGACGTTGTACGCTCCGCCGGGCTCGCCTCGCTCCACCACAGAGGCGAACGCCCGCACCGTGTCCCGAACGTCGGTGATGTCTCGCCGTCCGTGGAGCGATCCCACCCGGACCGGCCGGGGCGCCGGCCCACGTTCGACCGATGCGATCTGGCTTGCAAAATCGTTGCACGCATCGCCCAACTTTCCCGGGCCTGTCGTGCCAAAGATCCGGAGGCGGAAGGTCTGCAGTCCGTGGCTGGCGAAATATTGGTAGCAGAGGAGGTCGGCCGCGGCTTTGCTGGACGCATACGGGCTCGCCGGTCGGAGGGGAGCGTCCTCCGGGGTGGGGACCTGCGCAGGCGCACCGTACTCCGTGGCGCTGCCCGCGAAGGCGAGCTTGGCCTTCGGGGCCTCGTGCCGGACCGCCTCGAGGAGATAGAGCGTTCCCATCACGTTCGTTTCGAAGGTCCCGGTGGGATCCGTCCAGGAGGGCTGCACGAACGCCTTCCCGGCGAAGTGGAATATCACGTCCGGGCCCGCGAAGCGCACGGCCTCTCGGACCGCTCGCGCATCGGTGATCTCGACGGGCATCATCTGCGCTCGCTCGAGCCCGGGGGTTCCAGCCGGTCCCTTCGAAGCCCCGTGGTAGGCGACCACCACCGAATCGCCCCGGTCGAGGAGATGTCGGGCCAGGTGGGCTCCGAGGAATCCCCTGCCGCCCGTGATGAATGCCCTCAAACCGCTCTCCGCGTGATTTTCCCCGATTGAGAATCGTAGTGGTTTGTAAGCGCATCGACCACCTCGGGAGACGGGCTTTTAGGGAGGACCTCCGTGCGGCGCTCCGTGCCGTCAAGCCAGGAAGGACGCCGAGCCCTCATCACGGGGTTCACGGGTCAGGACGGGAGCTATCTCGCCGAGCAACTCCTCGAGAAGGGGTACCAGGTCTACGGTCTCGTCCGCCGCCTCTCCACCCCCAATACCCGGAACATCGCCCACCTCCACGATCGGGTGACGTTCCTCGATGGAGACCTCCACGATGCGGCGTCGCTCGACACGGCCATGCGCGCGGCCGAGCCGGACGAGATCTACAATCTGGCGGCCCAGAGTTTCGTGGGGGCCTCGTTCAACCAGCCCGTCGTGACGGGGGAGGTCACCGGGTTGGGCGCGCTCCGGATGCTCGAGGCGATGCGCTCCCACGCCGACAAGGCCCGCTTCTATCAGGCGGCGTCGAGCGAGATGTTCGGAAAGGTTGCGAGCTCGCCACAGGACGAAGCCACACCGTTCCATCCACGCAGCCCGTACGGGGTTGCCAAGGCGTACGCGTTCTGGGCGTGCGTGAATTACCGAGAGAGCTATGGGATGTATGTTTCGAATGGGATCCTTTTCAATCACGAGTGCGTGACCCGGGAGACCCCAGTGATCATTCGCGATCCGTCCGGGTTCGTTGATTGTCTTCCCATCGCCGACGTCCTGCCGGATCCCGGGCATCTCCGCCAGGCTCCGCTGTCGTTTGATGTCTGGGATAACGGAGGATTCACCCGGGCCAGTCTAGGTACGGCGAATTGGAACGGCCCGCAGTCGGATCGGGCAGTGCATCGAATCGTGGCCCGTTGTGGCGAGATCCGTGCCACGGCGAATCACAAGCTAATGCGCTCGGACGGATCGGAGATCTCGGCCGAATCGGTCACCCCGGGAGAGCGCTTGCTCCGGACTCGACTTCCGCCGGCGCCCGGCCGAACCAAATTGACTGCCCAGTTTTCCCGTCTCTTGGGGCTCCTCGCCGCCGAAGGAAGTGTCACCTCCGAGGAGCACCCTGTCGTCACGTTCCGGAATAACGAGAAGCGACTCCTCGACGACGTCCAGAAACTATGGGAGCAGGTGGCGGGAGGGACCGTGGCAGACTTTCCCGGAGTCTCCGGATTCACGGGGGAGCCTACCGGTGGCCTCCGGCTCAACGGAAGTCCGACGTTCGCGTCGTACCTCCGGACGATCCTCTACACCAAGCAGAGTCAGAAGCGCGTGCCGCACATCGTGCTCAACTCGGACGAGGCGGCATGGCGGGCATTCCTGTCGGGGTACAACGAGGGAGACGGGCTCCGAGCCGGACACGGGAGGCGCGAATTCAAAAATTTCAAGACGTCGTCCCCTACACTGGGTGCCGGCTTGTGGTGGATGGCCTCCATTACGCTCCCGCAGAAGCTCACCTTGAACGTGGATTTCGTTCGGCGGGGCCCCCTCCAGGATCAGCTGTATTGGTACTACTCCATCAACTTGGGGTCCGACGCGGTGAGAGCCAAGACGAGTCATCTCGCCCGGCTGTCCGACGAGGTCAAGCTGGTGGCGCCCGATCGGTACATCGGCTGGGTCTATGACATCGCGACGGCCTCGGGCACGTTCCATGCGGGGATTGGCGACTTGGTCATCCACAATTCTCCCCGTCGTGGCCACGAGTTCGTGACGCGGAAAATCTCCGACGCCGTCGCCAAGATCTCCCTCGGTCGTGCGAAGACCGTGCGCCTCGGGACCCTCACCACCCGGCGGGATTGGGGGTACGCGCCGGAGTACTGCGACTTCATGTACCGCGTGTTGCAAGCTCCGCGCGCGGACGACTTCGTAGGAGCGACAGGGGAGACGCACTCCGTCGAGGAGTTCGTCACCGAGGCGTTCCGGTGCGTGGGGATCACCGACTGGAAGCCGCATGTCGTCATGGACCCGAAATTTGCGCGGCCGGCAGAGGTGGACACGCTGCTCGGGAACGCCCGGAAATCGAAGGAACAGTTGGGGTGGGAGCCGAAGGTCCGGTTCCTCGAGCTCGTGAAGATCATGGTCGAGAACGACCTGCAGCTGATCCGAGCCACTCCGTCGGTGTGAGATCGAAGGTTCTCAGCGCCGCCCGGTGAGTCGCTCCGGGTTCAGGAGCGCACGCTTCCGGCCGCCACGGTGGAGGCCGTCGGGTGTCGTCGCCCGTCGGCGATCACAACCCCTGTGACCAATCCGGCGAAGAGCGCGGCGCCGAGCCCGAGGAACCACCACGAGTCGTTCCCCGTCGGCCCCCAGGCGAGAAGCAAAAGGAGCGCCATGCTCCCCGCGGCGATCCCGATCATGTGGATCGCGGGAGGATCGCGCAGTGAAGGTCCAGTTGCCGCGGCCATAGGTTCCGGGAATGTACCAAGGTAGGCTGCGGTCCTTAAACCCTCTGCTGAAAAGAGTTTCACTATTCTCCGTAGGGCTCTTCCGCGGCCCGGTCCTTCCCCGGTACCGATGCCCGCCTCGACGGTGAACGAGATCCCGTTCCGCGACCAGATGGAGACGCCCCTCGTCGGTCGGGCCCCCCGCTTGCTGCTGCTGGGAAGCGGCGAGCTCGGGCGCGAGATCGCCATCGAGGCGATCCGTCTCGGCGCTGAGGTGATCGCCGCGGACCGGTACGCGGGAGCTCCCGCGATGCACGTCGCCCACCGGCACCACGTCCTGGCCATGACGGACGCTTCGGCCCTGCGGCAACTCGTCGAGACGGAGCGGCCCGACGCCATTGTTCCCGAGATCGAGCAGATCGCGACGGACGAGCTGGTCCACCTCGAAGCGGAAGGTTGGCACGTCATTCCCCGAGCCGAGGCGGCGCGGGCCACCATGGACCGGGAGAGGATCCGGCGTCTGGCCGCCGAGACGGCCGGTGTCCCCACCTCGAAGTACGGGTTCGCGGACGACGAGGAGGGCGCGCGCCGGGAGATGAAGAGATTGGGGCTGCCGTGCCTCGTGAAGGCGATCACGAGCAGCTCGGGCCACGGGATGACCGTCGTGCGGGCGCCCGCGGAGCTCGGGGCCGCGTACCGGGAGGCCTCGGAGCACGGCCGGATCGTGAACCCCCGCGTGATGCTCGAAGAGTTCGTGCCGTTCGACGCCGAGGTCACCGTCCTGACGCTCCGCCACTACGACCCGGCCGGGCAGATCCGTACGACGACGCTCGACCCGATCGCCCACCTCCGGCCCGGGGTCCTATACCATGAGAGCTGGCAGCCGGCCGCGATATCCCCCTCGGTGGCGGGACAACTGTCGCACGTGGCGCAGGCGGTCACCGATCGGCTCGGAGGACTTGGGATCTTCGGGGTCGAATGCTTCGTTCGTGGCGACCGCGTCCTCTTCAGTGAGGTCTCTCCGCGGCCCCACGACACGGGACTCGTCACTCTGGGCAGCCAGTGGAACTCCGAATTCGCGTTGCATGCGCGCTCGATCCTCGGCCTGCCGTACTCGGGGCCGGAGCTGACCGTGCCGGCGGCGGCTCATGTCATTGCGGGCGTCTCGACGGGGGGGAACCCCACGTATGGCGGGTTGAGCTCCGCGCTCGGGATGCCCGGGGTCCGCCTCTTCCTGTTCGGCAAACCCGAATCGTACCCCGATCGTCGCCTGGGCGTCGCGGTCGCTCGCGGGAGCACGATCACCGAAGCCCGCCAGAGGGCCGAGTTTGCGGCCCACGCCGTGGAACGCGAGGTAGGGGTCGGCCGGACCCTCGCCCCGGGTCGGGAGAGCCCGGACGCTCCGCGACGCCCGATCGCCCGGTGGGACGCTCGCCGGTACTGAACCCCCGTCCCCCCGGATGGCCGCGGAGCCGTGCGTCCGAGCCAGAACTATGTCACCAGCGACATAATCAAATACTCAGCGGAAATTCCGACCGTCATGCCTGTCCTTGCCCGAGCACCGGCCGACGCGTTCCACCGTCGTCTGGTGGGCTTGTACGCCCTGACGTTGATGGAGCGCGAAGGCCCGGTCCACGGGTACCGGGTCGCCGAGAGGATCGCCGAGCAGACGGAGGGGGCGTGGCGGCCCGGCCCCGGGGCGGTCTATCCTTCATTGCAAAAGCTCCAAACGTGGGGCCTCGCGCGCTCGGTGACGAAGGCGCGGCGTCGAGAGTATACGATCACCCCGGCGGGCCGCTCGCTCCTGGTGGGAATGCGGCAGCGACGTGGGCGGTTCGCCACGGGGCACCCCGATCTCAGCATGCTCTGGGCGGAGGTCATGGGGGTCGAGGGGGCTCGCGAGCTCCTACTGCTCCGCCTCCGGCGGGTGATTGATGGGCTGGAGGCGTACTTGGCGCGGAACGATCCGGCGCTGCCGGTGGAAGTACAGTTCCGGCGGGATGCGATGCAGCTGCTCGCCGTGGCATTGGAAAAGATCGAACGTCCGGCCCCTCAGGGGACGAGCCGGAGCCGCCGAGGCTCCCGATGAGCGGGGACGCCATTCGCGCCCGGGACCTCACCAAGATCTACGGCCAGCTCTCCGCGGTGGACCACCTGAACTTCACGGTCCGGTCCGGCAGTGTCTTCGGGTTGCTCGGTCCGAATGGGGCGGGCAAGACGACGATCATCAAGCTGCTGACCGGGCTCTCAGAGATCACGGCAGGGGAGGCGACCGTCGCCGGGTTCGACGTGCGTCGGGACCCGATGCAGGTCAAGCGACGCATCGGCTGGGTCGCGGCGGAGGTGATCCTCGACGACGATTTCACGGCGTGGGAAAACCTCTGGCTCCAGGCGAAGCTGCAGCGGGTCTCCGCGTGGAAGCCCCGGGCCGAGCAGCTCCTGGCGTACTTCGATCTCACCGACCGTCGGAAGGACAAAGTGGGGACGTTCTCCACCGGGATGCGGAAGAAGCTCGAGATCGCCCTCGCCCTCCTGCACGAGCCGGAGATCGTGTTCATGGACGAGCCGACGATCGGACTCGATCCGAGTACCCGGCACATGCTCTGGGAGCTGATCGCCGGCGTGAACCGGGAGTTCGGGATCACGGTGCTGCTCACCACCCACTACATCGAGGAGGCCGATGCCCTGTGCGACCAGATCGCGATCATCGACCGGGGCAAGTTCGTCGCCACCGGAACGCCGGCCGAACTGAAGGCCCGCGTCCAGTCGGACTTTATCGAGATCGAGACGACCGAACTGGTCGACGAGACGCGCTGGCGGGCCATCGCGGGCGTCACGGACGTCCGCACGGAAGGCCGGAGCTGGATCCTGCGGACGCCCTCCGCACAAACGACGCTGCCAAACGTCTTCGCGGCCCTGCGGACGGACCAGATCCAGCGGATCAACATCGAGGCGCCGAGCCTGGAGACCGTCTTCTTGGATGTCACCGGTAAGCACCTGGATGCCGCCGGGCCCGAGGTCCACGACTTCCGGAAGTTCTACTCGACGGTACGGAGGGCGCGCCAATGAGCACGGAGAACCGCCTGGGGACCGTGCTGGCGCCTCCCGCGACCGCGGCAGACGCGCGGGTCCCTCAATGGAGCCAGTTCACGGGACTGTACGCCCGCGAGCTGCTGCGCACGTTCCGGAACCCGTGGGTCCTCTTGATCACCGTCGTCCAGCCGTTCATGTGGCTCGCGTTCTTTGGGAGCAGCTTCAGCGGCGCCTCGCCGGCGATCGTAGAGACACTGTTCCACACGAACAATTACATGGCCTTCCTTCTCCCGGGCGTTCTCTCCACCTCGATGCTTACCGTCGGGATGTTCGGGTCGATGAGTACGATCCAAGACAAGCGATTCGGCTTCATGAAGCGCATCCTGTTGACCCCCACGAGTCGCTCCACGGTCTATCTCAGCAAGGCGTTGGGATCGGCGACCCGGGGCCTCGTCCAGATCCCGGTGATGATCATCGCCGCCCTCGCCTTCGGCGTTCGGTTCCAAGGGACCCCGCTCATGTGGGCCGGCTGGCTGCTCGGGCTGTTCTTCCTCGGGTTCGGGATGTGCTGCTTCTTCCTGGCCGTGACCTCCTCCAGTACGGACTGGCAGACCCCCGGCGTGATCTCGAACTTCATCACCATGCCACTGATGTTCGCAAGTGGGGCGCTCTTCCCCGCCGCCAACTTCCCGGGCTGGATGCAGACGATCGCGGCGTACAATCCGGTCTCCTATAGCGCCCTCCTCGGACGCGGGATCGTGGTGAACGGCGTCCCGGACTGGACGTACCTCGGCTACCTCGGACTGTTCGCGACCCTCATGTTGGTCGGCGGGACGCTCGTGGCGAGCCGATACCTGAAGATCGAGTGAGCGGGGCCGGTCCGCTCCGGCCCCATCGGCCGTCAGTCGTACTTCGCGTCGTCCCCCATCCGGGTGACCGGCTGCCCGCACTTTGGGCAGAGTACGAGGCGCCAGTCCTCTTCGACCGGGACGATCGCCTGGCACTGGGGGCAGACGATCTGGCGCCCCTCCGCCGTCGTCATGGGCCCGGTTCGGGGGCGGAGGCGCCGAGCGTTCGCTCGAGGAACCCCTTCAGGCGGCTCCAGGCGTCGGCGGCAGCCACGGCGTTATAGACGGTCGGCCGGGTGTCGTTGAAGAACGCGTGGGCGGCGTCGGGGTACACGTGCGTCTCGAACGGGCGGCCGGCGGCGCGCATCGCCTCCGTCAACGACGGCACCGTATCGGTGATCCGGGCATCCTTTCCGCCGTAAAGGCCCAACACCGCGGCCCGGATCCGCGGGACGCGGTCCAGAGGGGGGTTCGCGCCATAGAAGATCACGCAAGCGCGGAGCTCCGGGTCCAACGTCGCGAGCTGGGCGCAGAGACCGCCTCCCATACAGAACCCGAATGCCCCCGTCCGGTTCGGGTCCACGAACGACTCGGACCTCAGGAAGTGGGCCGCATCGAGGAGCTCGTCGGCGAAGACGGCCTGGCGGGCCGGGCTCATCACGTCCTGCAACGTCCGGATCGCCCTCTGTCGTTCGGGCGGCATCGTGTCCAACGCCGCCCCCCATTTGGCGGGGTCACGCTGCACCTCGGGCGGGGCGCCGCGGAGGAACGTCATCCCGGCGAGGATATTCTCCGGGCGCATAGAGGTTCGGAGGTCGCCGGTGTACAGGTCGGGCGCGAGCGCCACGTACCCCTCGGCCGCGATCCGTCGGGCGACGTCCTTGATGTGGTCGTCCAACCCCCAGAGCTCATGGACGACGAGGACCGCGGCCCGGGGCGTGGCCACCGGATCCGGGCGGGCCAGGTACGCTTCGATCTGCCGGTCCTTCGCCGGGAACGTCACCATCGAATCGTGCGACATCTGAACCGTCCTACGCGGGCGGTCGGGGCAAGATTCGCCGGCTCTTATGGTCCCGCCGGCCGCAGCACCTCGGCGCGCTCCGAGCGGATCAGCGGATCCGTTCGAGGGCGAGCGAGCCCAAGACCAAGGACGTGGTCGTCGCCCGGTACTCGATGCGTTGCCGGTAGACGAGATCGCCCATCCCCCGAACGGAAAGCCAGGTCCGACCCGCGTCGGACTCGAAGAGGATCGCGCCGTCGACCCGGTTCAGCAGCTGTTCGACCCGTTTCGGCGGGACCGTGGCGGGATCGATGCCCGAAACCGTCGTCGCGTGGTGCGTTTTGAGGAGCGAGACGAGATTGTTGACGAACTCGAACGCGTCGGCGTCCTCCCCGTGCGCCAGGCAGGCCGAGAGATGGGTGAACGCCACGCGGACGGGCGTCGGCGTCGTTTCGGCGCGGGGGTCGACGAGCGCGCTCGCGATCGTCGAGAGCAGGCCAGCGAAGTCGCCCGGGCCCTTCACGACATAGTGGTGGCCGTCGTCGCCACCGGCGGACGTCGGGGTCCCCGTCGGGTTCGTGGCGTCCACCCAAGTGACCCGACCAGTCTGTTCGTACTCCTTGAACTGGGGCAGGATCAGGCCCATCTCCGAAGCGAGTTCCACGGGCGTCCGCGCGGTCGTCACCACGACGACCCGTTCCCCGCGGCGCAGACCATCGGCGAGGAACGAGTTCACCGCCACCTCGCGGCCGAGGAACGGAGCGCCCAGCAGCAACACGTGGCCGTTCGCGGGATAGCCGCCTTGCAGCACGTCATCGAGACGGGGGATCCCGGACGGAACCCGGGAGATCTTTCGTCCACCGGGGATCCGTTGGATCGACGGGGTCGAGGCAGGGGAAGTCGGAGGGAGCGGTGGGAAAGCGGCGTCGGTCGGGGGAGCCATCCAAGGCACCGGTTCTTCGCTGGTCCCTTCGTCCCGGTCCCGCAAGGAGGCGGGCAGGCCGATCAACGTGGTGCCGGCGTCCTCGCTGCGTTGCCGTTCGAGTGTGACCTCGGCGGCCCGGGCATCGAGGATCTTCTCGCGCTCCGCGGCGCGGCGTTCTCGTCCGGTCAGCTCCGCCTGCGACGACATCAGCTCCTCCTGACGCTGGCGGAGCGCACTCTCCCGCGCCGCAACGAGCGCCTCCTTCCGACGCGTCTCTTCCGCCCGAGCCTCCAGCTCGGCGGCCCGACGGGTGACCGCGCTTTGATCGGCCGTGGCCGCGGTCGCCTGGGCCTCCCATTCCCGTTTCCGATTCTCGAACAGTTGTCGCTCGGTGGTGCTGTCAGATTCGCGCTTTTGCGTCTGGGTCTCCCGAGCGGCGAGCGCCTGTCCGCGCTGTTGGAGCTCCAACGATTGGCGTTGGACCGCTTGCGCCCTCGAGTCCAGCTCGACCGCCCGGCGCTGGAGCGCCGACCCCTGGGCGTCGAGTGCCTCCTTCATGGCGACCGCTTGGTGGTTGGCCACGAGCGCTTCGGCAGGCGTGGCCGACGAGGCGGCGGCGGTCGTTCCCTGCGCCTCGCGCAAGGCCACTCGGTCCTCTCGCTGACGAACCTCGGCCTCGCGGGCCTCGGCGACCCGGAGCTGAGCCGCGGCCTGCGCCGCGACATCCGGCGCCGCCGCGGCCTCCCGTTCACGGTTCGAGAGAGACATCTCGCGCTGGAGGAGTGAGTTCTCCGCCGCGCTGACCTTCGCCTCCCGGTCCCCCCGCAGGGATTCCCAGGCACGGAGATCGGCGTCGCGGCGGCCGACTTCGGCCTTTTCCCGGTCGACGGTCTGTTCGCGTTGGGAAATATCCGCGAGCTGGACGGAAGCACGCTGAAGCTCCTGTCGTAATGCCGCGCCGCGCTCCTCGACGTCGCGCTCGTAGTTCTTCAATTGAGATTCGACGTCCGCGTACGCCAGTTTCTGTCGTCCGAGCGCCCGCTCGGTGCTCTCGGAGTCGGCCTCGCGGCGGATGAGCGCCGTCTCCCGGAACTGGAGCGCGTCCTCGCGCTTGCGGAGGTCATCGGCAAGCCGGAACACCCGGGCCTCGTTCGACGACAGCAGTTCGCGCTGGTGCGCCTGGGTCCCCGTCGAGATCAGATGGAGCCACGAACCGGAGAACAGGTACAATCCGGCCGCGGCGAGCAACGTCAGGGTGAGCCCCTGCGGATTTCCCGGACTTGCGACGCTGGCGAGGGCGAGCGCCACCGGGATCGCGGCCGAACCGACTCCGATGATCTGCCGTTGGCCGAACCCGCGCCAGGTCAGCGCCATCCCGATGAGCGCGCCCGAGATCACCAGCATCTCGAGCGGGTACATCCACGGAAAGAGCGTCCAGCTGCCGGTCGGGCCGACGCCGCCGAGCGAGGCGATGTAGAGGAATGTCAGCACGCCGAAGCCGGCGACGCTAAGAACCGTGATCCAGAAGTGGGGCTCCCACGGCCAGAGTTGGTACTCCTCCCACTTGACGAACAGTCCGAAGAACGAGAGCAGCCCGCCCCCGACGAGCGGAAGCCCCGCGAACAACGCCGCGTAGAGAGCGGTCCCAGCCGACACCCCGTGCGTAGTCAAAGCCGACGGGAGCGGCTGGTTGTAGGCGACGACCACGATCCCATCGGCGAAGAGAAGCAGGTACAGGATCAAGGTGTAATACTGGGCCGTCCGGCCCAGCCGCAGCTGGAGCAGCGCGTCCTCGCGCGCGTACGTCAGGTCCCCGTCGTTCAGGAGGCTCCGCGTCCGCGGCAACGCGGACGGGGGCGAGGACGGCAGGGGCGACGAGGGATCTGGTACCACTGACCTCTCCCGGGTCCTCCGTTCCTCCGCTGGGCACGCTACTTAATCATGCCTTTGGATTGGCGAGGCGTCCGACGGGCGGCGATGAGCAGCGCCGAAGCTCTTCGGAGTCGCTCCGGTTCGCGTCCGACCGCCTCCTCCAGCTCGAGCAGATGGCTCCACGCGACCGGATCCTGTTGGACGCCGGCCGCCCGTTCGGGATCCGCGCCAAGGCACGGGGCGACGGCGAGCCGCTCGATGACCTCGAGACGGTGGTCGGCGAGTCGGCTCTCGATCTGAGCGAGCGACCAACGTTGGAACTCACTGGGGTTCGCCTTTTCGACCGGCGCGAACGGCCGGAACGGTTGGAGGTGGACCCGCGGGTGCAGGGCGCGGACGGGCGACCGCAGGAGGCGTCTCACCGCGCCGGGAGGCAGTCGGTGAAGGTACTCCGCCCGCTCCCCGGCCCCGACGGCAAACTCCAACACGACGATCCCGCCATCCGGAGAGGCGCATCGAACGAGCTCTTGGAGGATCGTCGACGCCCGTTCGCCGCCGAACCCTACGACGTTACCGAGAGCGACGACCCCGGAGAACCGGTCGTCCCGGAACGGCAGACGAGTGGCGTCACCGCGGACGAATTCGGTAGGGACGGAGCGCTCCCCGGGCTCGGCGCCGTCGAGCGTCTCGGCCGCCCGGTGAAGCATGCGGTCGGAGAGGTCAAAGAGCACCCGCGGGTGGTCCCGGTCCCCGATCAAGGGGGAGAATCGTCCCGGACCCGAACCGACCTCGAGGACCGCGCCTGGGACGGCCGGCGGGTGTCGACGGAGGAATCGTCCCCGGAGCTCTCGGAACAGATCCCGCTGTGCCGTCCCCTCGTACCTGCGCCACTCTCGCTCGACCCGGTACTCGTCCGCGGCGACGTACCGCTCCCGGGGCGAGGAAGCTTCCTCCCCCGGGTCGTACCGCAATGGCGGGAGAGCTCGAGGAGCGACCCGGCGCCGGTCACGGAGTTCCCTGAGGGCGGGCATTCGTGCTGGGTCCTCTCTGGGAGTGTCACGAGACGGTGTAATATACGGTTGCGAGGGTTTGGGACCAGGATTCCATGCCGTACTATGAGTGCCCGAAATGTGGCGGCGGTTACGTGATCGACGTTCTCCCGAGCGCCAAGCCGACGTGCGACCGCGATGGAGCCCGCCTGAAGCGGACGAGCGACGCTTCGTACGAGCGGAACGCCCGGAAGGACTGACCCGTCTCCGCTCCGACCTCGCGGGCGATGTCCCTCTCCCCCGGCTCCCGAAAGGTCGAGGCGCTACTGCGCGCTCTGCCCCAGGGGCTGCGACCGGTCGCGAACGCTCTTCGCCGGAGCATTCGCGAGGTCGCTCCCGAACTCACGGAGGACGTGAAGTGGAACAGCCCGGTGTGGCTCGGTCCGCGGAGTGGGAAGATCGTGGTCAACCTCCAGGTCTATGACAATCATGTGAACCTCGGCTTTTGGCGAGGCGCGGAGTTGGCGTCCGCCCATCCGGCGATCGAAGGCACCGGGAAGAGCCTTCGTCACGTCAAGATCCGTTCGCCCGGCGACGCTTCGACCGCCCCCGTCCGGAAGGCGATCCGGGCGGCGGTCCAATTGGACCGGTCGGATCCCCCGGCTTAGCGGCGGGAACGGCGTCGAGTACGGCCCATTCGAAGGGCGGCACGGACGATCTCGGCGTGATCGAAGGCGAGAGCGGGGAGGGAGCGTACGGGAACCCACGCGGCGTCCCGGGCGTCATCTCCCCCGACCGGCACGCCCGCGCGTCCTCCGATCCGGAATGCCACGGTGACCGTGGGACCCCGAGGGTCCCGGCCGGGACCGGAGAAGACGCCGATCAGGCGGACCGAACTCCCTCGCAATCCGGTCTCCTCCCGGAGCTCCCGCAGGACCGTGCCCTCGACGCCCTCGTCTCCCTCGACATATCCGCCGGGCAACGCCCACCGGCCGCGGAACGGAGCCCGCCCGCGGCGTACCAGAAGAACCCGCCCGTGATCGATCCAGACCGCGTCCACGGTCAGCTTGGGACCCGGGGGCCACGTCGGAGGAGTCATGGAACGGAACGCTCACGGGTCGGCCGCCGCGCGGAGCGTGGTGGCCGAACTCCCGATTACGGCAACGCCGCGGCGGCGGCGAAGCACTTCGAACAGAGGGCGTGGAGCTTCGGGTACCCCTCGGCCGGGAGCGAGGTCACGCTGGTGATCGTGGCGCCGCACGAGTCGCAGATCATGATGTTATCCTTCATCGGCATCGAGTATCGTCCCCCGCCAGCGGTCGTCCGCCAACGCGAGTCCGAAAACCGACATGATGATAAAGGCGACCGGACCTATTTTATTGGAGGAGCGCCGTGAACCCGTACAAGCTTTCCGTGGCCGCCGGCCGGCCGCTCGCCTCCGGGTTCAAGATGCCCGTTCTCGGGTTGGGGGTCTACTTGGTCCCACCGGGCGCTCCCACTCGAGACGCGGTGTCGGCGGCTCTCCAGAGTGGCTACCGACTTATCGACACGGCCAAGGGGTACCAGAACGAGGCGGACGTCGGGCAGGCGATCCGCGACTCCGGGATCCCCCGGGACGATCTCTTCATCACCACCAAGCTGCCGAACCAAGACCACGGCTCCGAGCGCGCGCTCCGATCGCTCGAATCGAGCCGCAACGCGCTCGGGGTCAGCTTTGTCGACCTGTACTTGATCCACTGGCCCGTTCCGGGCGTGCGGCGGGCGACGTGGAAGGCGCTGGAGAGGATGAACCGGGACGGCTCCTGCCGCGCCATCGGCGTGAGCAACTACACCGTCCGTCACCTCGAGGAGCTGATCTCGAACGCGGACATCGTCCCCGCCGTCAACCAGGTCGAGCTCCATCCGTTCCTCGCGCAACCCGAGCTGCGAGACTTCTGCCGGAAGCACCGGATCCAGGTCGAAGCGTACAGTCCCCTGATCCGGGGGGACCGGTGGAACCACCCGACGATCCGGGACATCGCGGTCTCGCACGGCCGGACCCCCGCGCAAGTGCTGCTCCGATGGGGGATGCAGCACGACGTGGTCGAGATCCCGAAGTCGGTCCATCCCGAGCGGATCGCCGAGAACGCCGCCGTCTTCGACTTCTCTCTCTCCTCGGACGAGATGGCGCGCCTCGATTCGTTGGATGCCCGATACCACACCTGTTGGGACCCGACCGACGAACCGTAGACCCGCGGGGGGGCGACCGACCCCGAACCCGATGTCAGCGACGACTGACACTAGTCTCAGCGACCAGTCTTCAAGAGCCACCTCCCCTATCGGGGAACGATGCGGGCGAGCCGGCATGCTCGGGCACTCCCACTCTCGGCCTCGCGCCGGAGGGATGCGCTCCGCGATCTATCCGGTCCGATCCCGCGGCACGGTCTTTCGGTCCCCACGAATGAGTAACCAGATTAAGGACCGCGGAGCTCGTTCGCGACCTATGGGGAGAGAGACCGCCCAGGCCGGCCGTTCGGCCCCCAAGCTCTCCTTCCCGAACCGGGTCCTCCCCGCGGGCCGGATCCGGCCGCGGATGGCGGCGCTCCTGATCGCCTTCATCGCGGTCGCGTCCGCCGCGTCCGCCGGAGTGGTCTGGGTCGCGCCCGGGCTCTCCGTCGGGACGCATCCCATTTCCACCGCCCTTCCCTCGACGGCCACCCCCGCCACGAATCCCGCGGTACCGCCGACCTCCGGGCTGCCGGGGACGAACCCTACGTCCGTGATTTCGCTCCCTCCCGACTTCCGGCCCACCGGTTTCCTGGCCCCGCCTCCCCCCTCCCCGAATTCCAATTCCACGGGCTCTTCGACACTCCCCCCGGCGACCGCTCCGGCCCCCTCGAACTCGGAGACCGGGGCCGGGATCCATCCGCTCGCTGCCCCGGGCGGCGTCACCGTCACGGGCACCGTCCTCGCCCAACCACCGCCCCAGCTCCCCATCTCCGGGGCGACGGTGACGGTGGAGACCGTCGGGCAGGCGTGCACGCCAGGATGCCCGAGCGTCACGACGGGCGACACCGGCACGTTCACCGTGGCGAACGTGGATCCCGGCACGATCCTCGTGACGGTCCAGGCGGGCGACAACCTGACGAACTACACGACGCTCTTCGGGGTCACGGCGGGCTCCGTGTCGGCCGGGACCATCTATCTCGTCCCGGACGCGATCGTCTCCGGGTGCATCAAAGGCGCCGACCCGACGCATGAGGCGGTCTCGGGCGTGGCGATCTCGGGGGTCACGCGGGACGGCTCGCTCCAAGCCGTGCCCGACTTCTTCTCCGGTTCGAACGGATGTTTCAACACGCCCGGCGTCGCCGTCCCTCCCGGTCCGTCGGTGATCGACTTCACGCCGCCCGAAGGCTCGGAGTATCTGAAGAACGACACCTACGTCGACCTCGCCCCCGGCCAGCACTTCCGACTTCCGTACACCGTCTACCTGTCGGTCGGCGTCACCGTCAGCGTGAACTTGTGGGACTCCGTCAGCAAGCGACAGATCACGGGCGGGCAGGGGTACGTCGCCCTCACCGTCACGAGCCGGTCCACCGGGGTCTCCTTCGGGCAAGGCGAAGCGGTGCCGATCGGAGAGACCCCGTCGGCGTACGCCCCGCCCGGGAACGACACGTTGACCGTCGACATGGACGGCTTCTTGGAGAACTCCAGCCCCGTGAGCGTGCCGACCCTCCCTCCCGGGCACACCGTCCGGTTAGGCACCGTCTGGCTCGTCCCGGATGGGGCGATCTCGAGTTCGACGGGATTCACGTGGCCGACCGCCGTGAAACAGTCGGACTGGTACGGGGATGTCGGGCTGGTCGTCGTGACCGTCTGCAGCCTCGACGGCTTCCTTCCCGCCTACAGCATCTCCTCCGACTACAACGGGGTCACGATGACCTCGAGCACCTGCTTGACGAGCTGCCAACCCGAAGGCGCCTCGTTCGAGGTCAACGCCCCGCCTCTCCGCACGCGGATCGCGATCGCCCCCGACCAGGGGACGTGCCAACCGGGGGACCCGACGTGGCCGACGAATCTGATGTTCCCGGTCGTCGGCAACGACAGCTTCGCCAACGTAACCGCGGGCAGCGCCACGACGGTGCCGGCGATCGACTTCACGCCGGGCACGTACGTCGAGGGGATGGTGGAGCCCGGGAACAACTGGACGATCACCGCCTGCTCGACCGATGAGGTCTCGATCTGCATGCCGTCGTCCGGACCGATCAACACCCGGGGGCTCGATGGGCCGTGCACGGACGGGGACCAAGGGAGCCTCGGCTACTGTCCGTACGATCCCGAGCACTGCCCGGAACCGTCGACCGCCCATGCCGGGGAGACGTTCTGCATGGCCGTCCCCCCCGGGCCGGACCAGTTCTCCGTCTCCTCGCTCGATCAAGGGGACAACATCACCTGGGCCGAGATCGCTCCCGGCTCGTTCGGCGGTCCCCTCCAGCTTTCGGCGGTGTCGTCGAACCACATCACGTCGATCAACCTCTCCGCCGGCCAAGGCGAGGTCTCCGGGGTCCTCGAGGACTCCGTCACCGGCCTTCCGATCCCGAACTGGTTCACCCCGCACGTCTCCGCCTCCCCGGCCGGCCAGCTTCCCTGGGGCGGGGGGACGGGATTCGCCTCGAACGGCTTCTTCAACGTCTCCGTGACGAGCGGTTGGCTGTCGATCGTCGGGACGGCATCGGACTACCTCAGCAACGGGACCTGGGTGTTCATCAACAACAGCGGCTCTATGGTCCCTCTCGGGACGGTGAACCTCACGCCGGTCGCCTGGGTCCAAGGGCAGATCTTCGACGCGAACGGGACCCCGATCGTCTACGCCGACGTGCAGACGTGCGACATCGACCTGACCAACTGCCAACCGGTGCTCAGCAACGGGATCACGGGGACCTCCGGCCAGTACTCCGCCAAGGTCGCGGCCGGGCGCGGGACGGTCGGCACGTACCTCGTGGAGGCGAGCGCTCCCGGCTACATCACGAACTTCACGTGGATCAATGTCACCGATCCCGGCGGCGTCTACACGGTACCGCCGATCAACCTGACCCCGTTCCTCTCTGTGCACACCCGCGGGCTGCAGCCCGCCGGAGGCTCGACGCCCGCGCCGGACCCGTACGAGTACTTGGTCGGGACGATCCTCGACAACACCTCCGGGCTCGGCGTGCCGCTCGCGACGATCGCTCTGACCCCGGTCGGAGGGGGCTTTTCGAGCAATCTCGCCGGCTCGATCACGGACGGGGGTGACTTCAACTACACCGTGACGACGGGACAGTTCTGGGCGAACATCACGGCCCCGAACTACTACCCGCAGAGCTTCTTCGTGAACATCAGCGGGCTGATCCCGCAGCTGAGCCTGGGGACCGTACTTCTGGAACCGTTCACCGGATACGTCACGGGCCAACTCTCCATCGCCCCGTGGGCGTCGATCACGTCCACGGATGGCGTCGGTCCGGGCGCCGTGCAGATCTCCGTCTGTCTCGCGGCGGCGACCTCGGTCTGCGGGGTCGGCTCCGCCGATGTGAGCGGCTTCTTCAACGTCAGCGCCCCGTGGGGATACCACGACTCGGTGTACATCAGCCCTGACGGCGGAGTGCCAGGCGGGGTCGGTTCGGCGCCGTTCGGGTTCCTCAACGCCACGTCGAACGCGAACGTGGTGAACGCCTCGAACCGGACGTTCGTCCGGACCGGCTTGACGATCTTCGGCGTCATCACCGGGGACGTCCGCGACGACAGCACTGCGAACACGACCCCAGTCCGCTACGGTTCGTTCTCTCTCGCCACTCTCAGCAATCGGACCGGGGTGCCCGCCGGGGCCTCGGAGACGTTGACCGGCGGCGGCGGCTTCACGGTCTTCGTCCCTCCGGGGAGGGTCGCGGGGGTCGCTCTGGGCAGCGCGTACGTCCCGTACAACTTCACCTCCCCCGTGAACTTGCCGAACGTCACGTCGCCCAACGTGACGACGTTCGGTCCGATCTCCCTCCAGCACTTCGGGTGGATCACGGGCCACGTCCGCTCGTCGGTGGTGCCGCAGGGGGGATGGAACGACTGGGTGCCTGCGGCGGGCGTCTCGACCCAGTCGTACGATCCGACTTCGCGCCTATCGCTCACCGGTCAGACGTCGTCGGACGACACGGGCTACTTCAACGTCACCGCGCCCCCGTTCCGCGGCGTGGAGCTCACCATCCTCGCGCCGGATTTCAATCAGACGGGGGCGTTCGACCTGACCGTGAATCAAAGTCGTACCCTCGTTCTCAACTCGACCTCCCTGCCGGCCGCGGTGCCGTGGGGCTGGGTCGCGGGCGACGTGATCGACCCGACCCTGCTCCGGGCCGTCGTCGGCGCGTCCCCGACGGTGGTCGACTCCGGTACCGGCACCTTGCAGTCAAAGACCGGCGTCTTCGCCTCCGAGACGGGAGAGTTCCTCACGGACGCGGTCCCGGGACCCACGGACCTCATGACGGTCCAGGCCGCCACGTTCCTGACGAACACCTCGGTCGTGAACGTCACCCCCGGCAACGTCACGACCGTCGACCCGGTCCGCTTGACCGCGACGGGGGTCGTGGCGGGGAACGTCTTCGGTCTGCCGGCGAACATCACCCTCGGGGGCGCGCAGGTGTCGGTGTGCGGTCTCTCGAGCCCGCAGTGCTCCAACTTCACGACCACGGCGAACCAGGCCGGCGTCTTCTGGGCGTCCGCGCCGCCAGGGACGGACCGGATCAACGCCTCGTTCGCGAACTACGCGCCGAACGTCTCCATCGTCGTCACGGTCGCCCCCGACTCGTGGCAGTGGGTCGGGTCGGTCCTGCTCTCCGAGTACGCGACCCTGACCGGGACGATCCTCGGGCTTCCGAGCGGATTGCCGGTGGTCCATGCGAACGCGAGCCTCTGTTCGGCGGTCGTCTTCCCCGGAGAGCCGACCGGGCCGTGCGGGCTGACGGTGGAGTCGGACGCGGTCGGGGGCTTCACCATGAGCGTCCCCGCTGGCACGTACATCCTGGCGTTGGACGCCGGAGGATACGCTCCCACGTATCTGCCGATCTCGATCCGCCCCGGCGAGCAGGTGAATCTCGGGACGTTCCTCCTCGAGCAGGACGGCGTCCTGCAAGGGTTCGTCGTGGGATCTGACACGGATTCGCCGGTCGTCGGCACCCAGGTGTTCGGTTGCTCCACGCAGGGAGATGGGGGCTGCACCGGAACGGTGGGGACCAACTCGACCGGAGGATTCTCCGTGGACGCGATGCCCGGGCTGTACGTGCTGACCGCCACCGCCCCCGGCTACCAGGACTCCGATCTTCCCGTCCGGGCGCAGAGCGGGGCCACCACGATCGTCGGATTGATCCTCCTCGTTCCCGTCGGTTCGAACCAGCTGTTTGCCGTCTCGGGAACGATCGTCGGCTCGAACAGCTCGGCGCCGATCGCTGGCGCGACGGTGATCAGTGCCGGGGGGTACGCGTCCCAGCCGAGCGCCTCGGACGGGGCGTTCACGATCTACGTTCCCTGGGGCACCTACGACTTGGTCGCCCGCGCGGCCGGCTACGACGCGGCCTCGCTGACCGTGGCCGTCCATGACAATGTGACGGGGATCGATTTCTCGCTCTACCCATCGGCGTTCACCCTCTCCGGGGAGGTCCGGGACGGATTGACGAACGACGTGCTGGATGGGGTCGAGCTCCAGCTGACCCTCACCCAGAGCGCGCTCGCCTCGACCGACGCCGATGGCCATTACGCCGTCCTGTTGTCGAACGGGACGTACGCCGTGACCGTCCTCTCCCCCGAAGGAGCAGTATATGAACCTCTAGCCTTTGTCGTAACTATCAACGGAGCGAACGTACAACGGAACGTGACGCTGTTTCCCCCGTCGACCTCGATCGACGCGCTCACCGTCGACGCCAGCAGCGGTCTGCCGGTCGCCAACGCGACGGTCACTTTCGGCGGAACGACCTCGACCGGGATCCCGTGGACGACGACGCTCCACAGCACCCCGTTGGGAACGATCTCCCTGACGATCTACGCGGGCACCTACGTCGTCCAGGTGAACGCGTCGGGCTTCACGGGCCTCAATCAGGACCTCGTGCCGCACGGCGCGAGCCAGCAGATCATCCTCACGCTCACCCCTACGGCGCCCACGCTCCCCGCGACGACCAGTACTCCGTCCCCCCCCGCGGGCGATGCGGAGTGGGCGTACGGCGCGGCGATCGCGATCGCCGCCATCGCCCTCGGAGGCATCTTCCTCGCGACCCGTCGCTCTCCTCGGAAGGGAGGCGCGGCGTGAACGCGGCCGGTGCGCCCAGCCCCCGCCGGTTCTTCGTCTTCGCCGCCGCCGTCGGTCTCGCCTTCATCGCGATCTCAGGCGTGGGAGCGACGTTCCTCGGGGTGCAGAACTCCTTCTCGGTCCAAGATGCCGTGACCGCGGCGGAGAACGTGCTTGGCAGCGCGACGACGGCGACTCCGGCCCCCGGGGTCACTTCGGCCCCGGCGTTGAGCCTCGGGATCGCGGCGGATCCCCACAGCATCTGCGCGTTCGATCAACAGACGTGTTCCGCCGGCGCCGGGGAGTCGCGGGTCACCTTGACGGCCCAGGCCTCCTCCGCGGCGACGAAGTCGTGGCCCGCCGTGCAGATCGCGTTCGTGCTCGACACTGGCTCGTACGACGGAGATTACGACCCGACGGACAACTGGCCGGGGATCGACCCGTGCCAGCTCGCCGCCCCGAACGTCGGACCGCTCTGCGAGGAGTCGAACGGCCTGCCGTTCTTCACCACCAACGCCCAACAGATCGCGACGGCGATCGGCGATGCGAACCCGAACTCCCAGGTCTCGTTCGCGCTCGTCGATTTCCATGCGACGTACGACCACGTGTGGGACGACGGCGATGCGCCGGACCAGTACCACGTCGATATCTCCAACTTCGTCCCGGCGAACCAGTTCGGGAGCGCGGTGCAGAGCACCTTCGTCGCCACCCAGCTCCAGGGCGCGTGGCTGATCCACCCCGGTGAGGGGCGCGGCTACATCGAGACCGAGAACGGCCTCGACGACTCGTTCCTGCACAGCGACTCGATCACCGCGCTGTACGGCGCGATCATCGGCAGCGGCCTGACCTGGTCGGAGGGGACCCACCACGTGATCGTCCTGATGGGCGACGGAGCTCCCCGAGCGCCGGGCTACCAACAGAACTACTGCATCAGCCCCTCGGCGTTCAATGAGTACGGCAACTACCAGACCGGGGCCGGATGCTACTCGGGGACGTGCGAGCCGTCGTTCTCCTTCGGCTCGGTCTCCAGTCCCCCGTGCGAGGGATGGACGACGTCCCAGGACGGGAACGCCAGCCACTCGATCGCGGGGCTGACGAAGACCTCGCCCACCTGTACCGACTCCGTCGGCGGGAGCTGCACGGTCGACGTGATCAACTACTACGACGGCATCACCGACCCGTACTCCCACGCCTGGCCGACCCAGTACGACAGCCTCGGCGGCGGCCCGGGAGGCGCCATGACGCTCCAGAACTCGGAGCGCCAGCTCGAGGCGGGTTGCGACCTCGCCGAGGCGACCGGCGGCAGCTGGGACGGGCCGTCGTTCTTCCAGTGCTCCGACGGGCAGAGCGGTAATTTGAACTACGTGCCGATCGGCAGCCCGTTCGCCCCGAACACCCAGAACCCGTCGTTGATGAACGCGCTCCGCCAGATCAGCTTCGGACCGGTCGTCTCGAGCCTCGCCGCCACCGGGACCGGGGTGCCTCTGTTCAGCTACGTCTCCTTCGGCAGCATCCACCTGGCGCCGAACCCCCAGTTCCAGACCGTCTGCACCCTCTCCACCGGCCAGCTCTGGGGCGGAGGGAACAAGTGTCCCGCGACCCCGGTGAACCTTACCTCGCCGAGCGGGGTCCACTACTGGGGCTGGAACTGGTCGAACAACGCGTCGCAGAACAAGCTGTACATCGGTGACTCGTGGTCCGTGTCGTTCTGGGTCGTCGCGACGGGACCGCCGTACGAGCTCGTCCCCGTGGACGCGTGCATCACCGAGGAGTGCAACTTCGGAGGTAGCACCTCCGTCGGCGGGGTCTACTCCTCCGCGACGTACCTCCCGGCGTCCAACCTCTCCGTGGTGACCGAGTCGTTCCCGCTCGGCTCCGTCAACGTCATCGCCTCGGCGAGTCCCGCGCCGCCCCCGACCGCTCCACCGGCGGCGCCGGTCCCGCCCCCCGGGATCCCCGTCGCCTCTCCCACCCCGATCTCCGTGCAATCCCCCGTCGGGGTCTCGGCACAGATCGGGATCGGTGAGGTCGCCTTCCAGGCGACGGCCGTCGGATTCCTGGTCGGAGCGGCGGTCCGGGTCTCCCAGCGCAACCGACCGATGGCGGTCGTGAACCTGGCGGGCAAGCCGAAGCACATCCGCTCCGCGTTCGACTCCGAGTCGGGTCTCGGCTCCGGGGCGGGCGTCGGTCGATTCGAATAGGCCCCCGGGCGGGGTCGCGAGGCGACCCAAGACCGCTTTAACCTCGGCCGCTCACCCCGATATCGTGTCCGTCTCGATGGAACTCCCCTGGGACGCCCGCCTCGCCCGAAAGCTCGGAGAGACCGGCTCCGCGTTCCAGCAGTTCCGGGACCACGCGAACCTCTTCTGGACGATCGCGCTCGTCCTCGGCTTCGCCGGTCTGACGGGGGTCGCGGCCCAGGCGGCTATCCAACTGCCGTTCACCCCGGTGCCGATCACCGCCCAGGTCGGGGTCGTGCTGCTCGCAGGCGGATTCTTGGGTCGGTGGCGCGGCGCCCTCTCCCAGGTCGCGTACGTCGCTCTCGGCGCCCTCGGGGCCCCCTGGTTCGCGCCGGCCGCCCACGCCGCCCCCTTCACGTCCGGCGGGATCGCGGTCGTCGAGAGCGTGAACGGCGGCTACCTGATTGGATTCATCGTGGCGGCGTTCGTGATCGGCCAACTGCTCGGCACCCGACCGTTCCGATCGACGTATGCGGGCAAGCTCGCCGTCCTGCTGATCGGGGTCGGGATCATCTATCTCGCCGGCGCCCTCCAGCTGGCGTACGTGCTCCACACCGACTTCGCCACCACGATGGCGTTCGCCGTGGTGCCGTTCGTCCCCGGGGACGTGATGAAGGCCGTGCTCGGCGCGGGGCTGCTCGCGGGGCTCGCGCTCCCGTCCGGCTCCGATCCGTCGTCCCCCCCCGTCGCCTCCCCGTGGCGACGGAGCGACGTCGTCCTGCTCGCGGTCGTGATGGCAGGGGTATGGCTCCTGGCGGCCGCGATCCCGTTCGGGGAACCGAGCCAGATCGGGGGATTCACCCGAACCGCGATCGAGCAGTATTACGTGGTCGCCGCCATTATCGCCACGATCGGCGTCGGGCTCGCTGTCGCGGCCCGCCAACGGCTGTTCGCGGTCGGTCAGTACTGGTCGGGTGCGCGGACCGGGACGAACTGAACCTCGCGTTCAGCGATCGTCGACGGCGCGGCTGATCCGCTCGCCGATGCGGAGCAGCTCGAGCCCTTTGCCGACGCCCCGATCGGCCTCGGGGAACGGATGGTCCGCAAAGTACCCCGAGACCTCCCGGGAACGCCCGAGACCGAGCGTCGGGATCGCCGCCTCGAGGAACTTGGAGAGGAGCGGCGTGCCGGTCGTCCGCTTCGCCATCGAATCGAGGTGCTGGGTGCACCAGGCCCAGGTCGCGCCGCCGGCCATCTGGTTGCGACTGAGCTCCCCCAAGAGCGTCACGGAACGATTCAGAGGCATCTCGCCTCGCCCCACGAGCGCGAGGCAGGCGTCGACGGTCGCCGGGTCGGGGATCGCCGCGAGGGCAGTCGCCATCTGCGTCGCCTCGTCCTCCCCGCGGGCCCGCTCCATCTTCCCCAGGAGCGTCTCGTACGCCCCGCCCCCGCGCGCGATCGCGTAGGCGAGCGCGATCGCCGGTCGAAGCTCGGCGTCGGCGCGGTCGATCCCCTGGAACCGGGGTGCCAGCGTCTCCGCGAACTGCTGGTCGATCCGGGTGAGCCCGAGCAACGAGCGTCCCCGCTGGCTGCTGCCGATCTCCGTCTCCCCGCCTTGGGGCTCGATCCCGAACCGTTGGACCTGCTCCCGGAAGAAGGCGAGGAACGCGCGCCGGAGGGAGCCATCCCCCCGGTCGAGGAACGGCTCGAAGTCGGTGAGTCCCGCCCGGACCTCGGAGGAGGTGAGATAGCCGGCGAACGGCCCGAGCCGGCCGATCAGGTCGACGTAACTGCGAACCGGCCGGATCCCGGCGCGGACGAAGGCGCCGGTGTCCGAGATCAGGCCCCACCGGTCGACGTCGTCGAGTTGAGCGGCCTCTTCCACGAGCTGGGAGAACGTCGTCGGGTCGTACGCGATCCGGTAGAATCCCGATCGCTTGGGATTGGCGAGGAGCGGCCCCACGCCCGGCCCAAGTCGGATCTCTCCCTCCCGTCCCTCCACCAATGCCCGCCCGGCCGTCGCGCCCCGTTGCCAGGCGAACGGGATCGGCCAGGGAGCTTCGCTCGGGTCCGAGCCCAAGTAGGTGAAACGCCGCTGGGACCACTGCAGCACGTCGCCCTCGACGCGCGCGTCGAGCACCGGATACCCCGGCCGGTCGATCCACGCCCGCATGACCCGAGTGACCGGGCCTCCCGCCGATTCCTCGAGCGAGTTCCACAGGTCGTTGCCGGTCGCGGAGCCGTACGCGTGGCGCTTCAGGTACCGGTTGACCCCGTCCCGGAACACCGTCTCGCCGAGGTACCCTTCGAGCATGCGGAGGATCGTGGCGCCCTTTCCGTACGTCACCTCGTCGGCGATCTGGGCGAGCTCGCTGGGACGCCGCACCGCGACGTCCACCGGGTGGGTCGAGGTGAGAGCGTCCCCCTCGAGGCCCCAGCGCGTGAACCGAAGGACGAAGTCCGACCAGGTGTCGAGGTCGGGGTACAACGCCGCGTCGATCGTCGCCTCGGCGAACGTCGCGAACGCCTCGTTGAGCCAGAAATCGTTCCACCAGGCGTTCGTGACCAGATTGCCGAACCACTGGTGCGCGATTTCGTGACTGATCGTCTCCCGGATCGCCCGCCGCAGCCGTGCGCTCGTCGACTGTTCGACCACCAGCAGCGTCTCGCGGAAGGCGATCGCCCCCCAGTTCTCCATCGCTCCGGCCCAGAAGTCCGGGACGGCGACGAGGTCGAGCTTCGGGAGCGGGTACGGAATGCCGTAGAACGACTCGAATGCCGGGAGGACCCGGCACGCGTGCTCGAGGGCGAACTGTCCCGCGCTCTCCCGCCCGGGGGGAAGCTGCACCCGGATCGTCACCGGGCCGGCCTGTCCCGTCAGCGGGGAGAATGGCCCGACCCCGAGATAGAGAAGGTACGTCGACATCCGGGGGGTGGGCGCGAAGGCGATCCGTCGCCGATTGCCGACGACCTCCTCCTTCGCCGGTTCCGTGTTGAAGATGACCCGGCTCGAGGCGTCGACCGTCACGGTCCACTCGAACACGCCTTTCGCGGACGGGATGTCCCAGCACGGGAGGACGCGGCGCGCGCCCGTAGGGTACATCATCGAGCTGATGAGGGTCCGACCCGGCCCGAACGGCGACCGATACAACCCGGTCAGGCCCTTGTCGAGGATCCGACCGGAGTACTCGATCGTCAGCGTCCGACGCCCCGTGCCGGCCCCGGGGATGACGAGCTGCTCCTCGGCCGGGTCGTACGTGTGCGGAAGGGAGTTGCCGTCGACGAGGATCGAATGGATCGTGAGATCTTTCGCATGCGGTCGGAGCTCGCTCTCGTCACCGTCGAGATCGATCGCGACCCGGCCGCGGAACGAGAGTCCGCTCTCGTCCAGGTCGAGGTCGATGCGGTACCGCTCGATACGCATGCGTAGGCGTAGCCCGGGGGGGTTAGTTAGGGCTTGCTATGGCCGCCCGACCAGAGAGCTCGGGCCGCCACGACGTGAGAGATCTCGCTCGTCCCGTGCGCGAGCCGGGCGCTGCGCAGGTCGCGATACCGCTGTTCGTGCGGGAGCCGTCGCGAGTACCCTCGACCGCCATGGAACTGTATGGCGTGATCGACCGCGGTGAGCGCCGCTTCTCCCGCGAGCCACTTCGCGAGTGCGGCCTCCCCTTCGGCGCTCTCGCCGGCGTCCAGACGTTGGAGCACCCGCTCGACATACTCCCACGCCGACTCCAGCCGGGCCCAATCCTCGACGAGCGGGAACGAGACGCCCTCCTGTCGAGAGATCGGTTGGTTGAAGGCGACTCGGTTGGCGGCGTACGCGACCGTCTCGCTCCACGAGGCCCATCCGACTCCGAGATAGATGCTGCCGAGGAGGGCCCGTTCGTGCGTGAGCTCCCCGCGCAACGCCTCGAGGATCCCCCCTTCGGGTCCAATCCGATGCGCGGCGGGTACTGGGACGTCGTGGAAGGTGATCGTCCCCCGACGCATCCACCGCTCCCCCATGTCGGGGACCAGTTCGCGTTCGATCCCGGGCGCCTCGAGGGGTACGAGGAAGGCGGAGAGTCCCCGGCTCCCGGCGGCGGCCCCTTCGGTCCGTGCGTACACGATCGCCGCGGACGCATCCACGGCGAACGCCGCCTCGCTCTTCACGCCGTTGAGCACGTACTGGTCCCCGCGACGGGTCGCCAGAGTTTGGATCCCGCCCACGTCCGACCCCGCCTCGGGCTCTGTGATCAGATTCCCGACCAACTTGGTCCCTCGGAGAAGCGGCTCAAAGTACTCGGATCGGAGGGCGCTGGTGCCGACGTGGAGCAGCAAGCTCGAAAACTCCGGCTGCAACGCGAGCTTCGCAAAGACCGTACCGCCGCGCCGGGCCAGGCCGAACAGCAGACGCCCGGCGCGGACGGCGCTGAGGCCGAGCCCTCCCGCGTCCGTCGGGATCGTGAGGCCGAGGAGGCCCAGCTCCCCCATCTGCCGGAACTCGGGCCAGGGAAACTCCGATCGTTCATCCAGTTCCCGAGAGCGAACGCCGAGACGACCGTTGTCATCGAACCGGGCGATCCTCTCGTCGATGGGGTCGGGTGCCGGGGGGGGTGGGGGGATCGTCACGACCGATCCTCGTTCCGAGGGGGGGGATCCGAGCCGACGACGCCGCTCGCCTCGAGCGCCGCCGTCCGTTCGGCCGAGTAGCCGAGGAGTGTTTCCAGGATCGCCGCGTTGTCCTGTCCGAGCCACGGCGCTCCGCGCCAGACCCGGCCGGGGGTCGTGGAAAACTTGGGGGCGATCCCGGCTCCTTTGACGTGACCCGCCACCGGATCCTCCCACTCGACGAACATCTCCCGGGCGACATAATGGGGATCTTGCGCGATCTGCTCGATGGTCTGCACGCGGGTGATCGCGGAATCGGTCTCCCGCCCGATCGCTTCCAGTTCGGCGAGCGTTCTCGCGGCACAGAACTCGATGATGGGGGGATCCACCTGTTCGCGGTGAGCCGTCCTCCATGCCATGTCGTCCCAAGGGCCTGGAGCGATCCCCAATCGCTCTCGGAGCCGGAGCCACGCGGACGGGGTCGGTGCCGCCACGACGACCCACCCATCCTTCGCCCGGTGGACGTCGTACGGATGGAGACGCTGGTGAGCATTTCCGTACCTCCCCCGCACCACACCGCGGAGGAAGTAATCGAGGGCGAGGTTTTCGAGCAGAGTGAAGAATATTTCGTATTGCGCGACGTCGATCGACTGGCCTTGCCCGGTCCGTTGGGCCGAGATCCAACCCATGAGCGCGGCGCCGGCCGCCGCGAGACCGGTCACGCTGTCGTTGAGCGCGGTGCCGGCTCGCACGGGAGCCCCGGGCTCGGGGGGCCCTTGCAACGAGAGGAATCCGCTGTACGCTTGGGCGACCAGGTCGTACGACGGCTGCGAGATCCGCTCTGGGTCCCCGGTCTGACCCCACCCCGACACATGCACGATCGTGAGACGGGGATTCATCGCGTGGACGGTCGCGTCCGAGAGGTCGAGGCGGTCGTACGTCCCGGGCCGGGACGACTCGATCCAGATGTCGACATGTCGCGCGAGATCCAGGAACACTTGCCGGCCCTCGGGGCTCTTGACATCGAGTCCCAGCGAGAGCTTGTTCCGCGAGTACTGCACCCACGACTCCGAGACTTGGCTCTCGACGGCGGCCCCGGGCGGAGCGAGGGGCGGGAGGGTCCGGGTCGGGTCCGCGTACGGTCGGTGGAACGGAGGCGACTCCACGTGGATGATCTCGGCCCCGAACTCGCCGAGGTGGGTCGCCGCCCAGGGCGCGGCCACGAACCGGCCCGTGTCGAGCACGCGGATGCCGTGCAGGGGCCCGAACGGGGGAACGACCGACAAATGCCCCGGCGTCACGGTCGGACGGCGGGCGAAATCGCATAACCGAGGAGGTTCACAGACAAACCTCGACTTCCAAATAGCTCGGCGGGGAGCTCGGGGCCGAAGCATGACCGAGCCACCGTGGATCCGTTGCGAAGGAGAGGCGTTCCGGGACGAGTTGAACCGATACAAGCTGCAGAACCACCCGTTCCGCCACCATCCGTTCTTCCAGACGATCGAGGCTGGGACCGCCCCGATGCCGTTGATCCATCGATGGGCCGCTCAGTTCTACCCGTGGCTTGCCTGTGTCCCCTCCGCGTATGCGGAACGGTTCGCCCGCTGCCCGACCGATCCGAAGTTCGCGCACTTTCGCAACCTGATCCTCGACCAGCTGGTAGAGGAAGCGGGGGACCCGCACGGCCAGTCAATCGGACACCCCGAGCTCTGGTTGCGATTCTGCGAGGGGATCGCCCTGCCTCGCGCCACGGTGTTGGAGGCGACCCGATTCCCGAGCACGATGGTGGCGATAGATGAGTTCCTGTACTTGAACCGCGAAGTGCCGTTCTTCATCTCCGCTGCGGGCTCGTCCGAACCTCCCAACGTGGACCTGTGCTCGAGACTGCTCCCGGCGTGGCGCTCGAAGTACCACGTCGAGGAGCCGGCGCTGACGTACTACACCCTGCACGTCACCGCGGATGTGGAGCACACCAAGTTCGTCAACGAGATGGTCGGTGCGTTCGCGTCGACGCCCGAGATCCGCCGTCAGATGTGGGATGCGATGTTGCGTGGGTTCGCGCTGCACCGATTATTGATCGACGGGGCGGTCGGCGAAGGGTACGTTCCACCCCCTCCGTGAGCGACGGCTCGCGGAGAGTTCGGCAGCCGGAGCGGACTCGGGACCGACCAGGATCCTAACTCCGGGCGCGGGCACAATGGATATCTCCACCAGAGGCCCAGACGCTTCTCCGTCCCAGACGGCAGGGTGACTCGTGCAGCCTTCATTCGGTGGACGGTTCCGTATCACGGTGACCGGCGCCAGCCACGGACCGGAGGTCGGCGTCGTGATCGAAGGCGTACCGAAGGGAACCCGGATCGAAATTACTCGGGTACAGGAGGCGCTCGATCGGCGCCGGCCCGTCGGGAGGCGGCTGGCGACCAAGCGTCAGGAACATGACCGACTCCGGCTCGAAAGCGGGGTCGAGAGTGACCATGCCACGGGCGAGCCGATCCGGGCCCATGTCCAGAACGAGGACGTGCGAAGATCGGAGTACGAACGGTACCGAACGGTGCCTCGCCCGGGACACGCGGACTACCCCGCGCGGATTCGTCTGGGGCCGGAAGCCGACCTCTCCGGTGGCGGGATCTTCTCCGGCCGGATGACCGTCCCGCTCGTGATCGCCGGTTCCGTCGCCGCGCAGCTCCTCGTTCCTCAGGGGATCGAGATCGCGGCGTTCACCCAACGGATCGGGGACGTCGCGGTCGTCGTGCCCGACAGTAAGCGGCCGGAAGAGATCCGCAGCGCGGCGATGACCCACGAAATCGGCTGCCCGGATGCGGCGATCGCCAAGAAGATGGCTGGAGAGATCTCCTCCGCCCGACGGGCCGGGGACAGCGTCGGAGGGATCGTGGAGTGCCGCGTCCACGGACTGCCCGTCGGTTTGGGCGAACCGTTCTTCGACTCGATCGAGTCGGAGGTCGCCCATCTCGCCTTTTCGATCCCGGCGGTCAAGGGGATCGAATTCGGAGCCGGCTTCCGAGCGGCGGAGATGCGAGGCAGTGAGCACAATGATCCGTTCTTCTGGGACGGCGAACGGATCGCCACCCGGACCAATCGCGCCGGGGGCGTGCTGGGAGGGCTCGCGACGGGGATGCCTCTCACCTTCCGCGTGGCGTTCAAGCCGACCGCGTCGATCGCCCGTCCCCAGGAGTCGGTGGACCTGCTGACGCACGCCCCCGTGCAACTCGTCGTGGTCGGACGTCACGACCCGTGCATCGTGCCCCGCGCGGTGGTGGTGGTCGAGGCGATCGCGGCGATCGCCGTGGCAGACCTCGGACTGGCCGGAGGGTTCGTGGAATGACCGATTCGACCGACCGAGTACCGGTCGCCATCCTGGGCGCGGGGGGGCTCATCGGTCAGCATCTGGTGCGCATGCTGGCCGGCCACCCTCGATTCGAGGTGCGAGCGTTCGGCGGAGGCGACCGAACTCGCGGCCGTTCGTTGGAGGACCTCTGGGCCCTGTCCGAAGAGCTGCCGCCCGAGGCCGCGGGAGAACGACTCCGGGCGTTCACGCCCGCCACCCTCTCGCGCGCGGGGATCCGGGTGGCGTTCTCCGCCCTACCCTCCGGCACGGCGGGACGGTTCGAATCCGAGCTCGAACGTCGCGGCGTGGCGGTCTTCTCGAACGCGGCCGATCACCGGATGGACCCGACCCACCCGCTGCTGATCCCCGAGGTCAACGGTCCGGACCTGGCGAGGATCCTCGGCGCGCCAGGACGACGCACGCCCCTCGTGACCAATCCGAACTGCTCGGGCACGGGCGTCGCCCTGGCGCTCGCGCCGGTGTGGAGCCGGCTGCGGCCGAAGGCGGTTCATCTCGCCACGTACCAAGCGATCTCTGGGGCCGGACTTCCCGGGGTCTCAGCGTACGCGATCACCGACAACGTCGTGCCGTACGTCGAGGAGGAGGAGGAGAAGGTCACGCGGGAGTGTCGACGGCTCCTCGCCACGACCGACCGTCATCCGGGAGGCGCGACGCCGGTTCCGTTCTTGGCCCATGCGGTACGCGTGGGCAGTCGAGACGGTCATCTCGTTGCGGTGACCGTGGAGGCGCGAGGCCGGCCGAGTCGCACCGACCTCCTCGACGCGTGGCGCCGGTTCGATCCGCTCGCCGCTCTCGACCTGCCGACAGCCCCCCATCCGCCGATCGTCGTCCGTCCTGAGGTCGACCGACCGCAGCCGCACCGAGACCGGTGGGCCGGGACGCCCGCACGGGCCCGGGGCATGGCGGCAACGATCGGAAGAGTTCGGTGGGAACCGCCGTACCTCCGTTTCTTCGTCCTAACCCACAATGCCGTGCGGGGCGGCGCGGGGGCGGCCGTGCTCAACGGAGAGTACGCCGCGGCGCTCGGATACCTCCCGACCGGTCGGTGACGAGGAGGCCCAAGCTTTTGCCGCCCCCCGTCTCTGCTCTCGTCGGTCGGACCCTCGCATGAAGACGTTCGTGAAGTTCTGCGGCCTCACCGAGGCTGCCAGCGTGGCGGAAGTTCCCGAGAACGGCGCCGGCGGGTTCGTGATCGATGTGCCTGGCTCCCCACGCTCCCTTACCATCGAGCAGGCGCTACCGCTCCTCGACGCATTGCCCCCCGGGGCGGAAGCGTGGGCGGTGGTGCTCCAGCCGTCGGCGGAGCGGATCCATGCCCTGTACGACGATCTGGGGATCGACCGCATCCAGGTCTACGGAGAGGTGCCCCCCGAGATCGAGTTCCTCGAACGGCATCACGTGGTCCCGGTCCTCCCGATCCTGCCGGTCGGGTCGACCGGAGAGGACCCGAAGGTGCCTCCCTCCGATGACTATCCGCGCCTCTTCTTCGACCTTCCGGGAACGCCCGTGGTCGGGGGTAGCGCCGAGCGCGTCGATTGGGCCCGATGCGCCCACCTCGTGGAAACGAACCCCGGCCGGAAATTCGTCTTGAGCGGGGGATTGACCCCAGAGAACGTCGGGGAGGCGCTGCAGACGGTCCGAACCTGGGGCGTGGATGTCGCCCTGGGAGTCGAATCGGCGCCGGGGACCAAGGACATCGCCCGGATGCGCGCGTTCAAGTCGGCCGTCGAGGCCGGCGAAGCCGGGCTCTACTGAGGGCACCGGCGGGCGCCGGATCCGTCGCTAGTCCCCATCGGAGTCGATGTCACCGAGCGCCGAGCTCCCATCATACCTCAGCAGCTCGACGATCTGCACGTCCCCCGTGGTCACGTGCGCCGGCAACGACGCGAACGACAACGGGGGGGCATAGTACTGGGCATCCACCGAGATCCAGTACAGGAAGCTGGCGAGCCACAACGCCGAGTTCTTGGGGAGGAGCCCGTGGCCGGTGTGCACGAGATCGGTGTACGAGATCGCATAGGTAAACGTGGTGAGCGGGTACGAGACGTTCCCCCCCCCATCGAGCAACGAAACGTTCTGCCAGCTCTCGTTGCCGAGCGGTAGACCTCCATCGGAGGCGAGGACCGCGGAGGTGACGTTGGCGGACGAGGGGGCCACAAAGACCCCGGCCGGGTTCTGCACCTTGGCGTAGGTGAGTCCGTCCTCCTGGGCGTACGCGAGGCCGACGTAGGCGATGCCCCCCGGGGTCGCCTGGAGGGTCGACGCCGTCCCTCCATCCCCATTCGCTTCGATCCCGACGGGCCAGGAGAGCGTCGCACTTTGGCCGATGTCGGAGCTCCACGTCGCATTACTTCGGGAGAGGTATCCCGAGAGCACGTAGTTGGTGCTGCTTCCGGGCGCTCCGTGGATCGGAGTGATCGTAAGGCTCGAGGGGAGGTGGACGCCGGGATTGATGGCGGCGATCGCCGAATCGTTCCACGCGGTGATCTCGCCGAGGTAGATCCCCGCCAGGACGGCCCCCGTGAGGTTGAGTCCGGAGGGCACGCCGGGGACGTTGTAGGAGATCGCGAGCGCGCCGGTGGCGATGGGCAACGTCAGCACGGGGGCGGGGAAGCTGGCGAGCGTCGTCGCGTTCAACGGCTCTTCCGTCGTGGCGAAGTCGGTGCTCCCGGAGATCAATTGGGCCACACCTTCCTCGGCGCTCGACGAGTTGTAGGCGATCCGGACCGTGACGCATCCCTTGGAACCGGCGTACGCCCCGGTCCACATCTGCATCAAGGGCGCGACGAAGGTGGAACCGGAGCCGGTGAGATTGACGTCCCCGGAGCACTTGGGATCCAGGCCGAGGGTATTCGGAGAGTGGGTGAACCAGCCCGTGGCCCACGCGGCTCCCGCTGTTAGGGCGATCACTAGGACGACGGCCACGCCGACCTGCACCAGGCGACGTTGACGCTTGGCCCGGAAATGTGCCTTCTCCTCCGGTTCGATATCGAGGGGCGGTTGGGAGAACGGTTTTACTGGCGTGCTCATGAGCCACGTGGTCGTCGGCCCCCGACAGGAGAACGACCCCCCTAGGATTCCTCAGGCAGGGGATATAGCTACCCACTCCCGACGACGGCGGGCGGGCCGGGCGTCGCGTTCAGGAGCTGCAAGTAGGCATCCTCCAGCGCGAGCGTGGCGTTGGAGAACTGGGCAATGGGACCCAGCCGCAGACAGCCGGCCAAGATCCGCCCTCGGGCCTCCTCACTTCCGTCAAATCGCAGCCGGTAGTGCAGGTCGGAGAGGCGCTCGACCGCTCCCACGTCCGCCCCGAAGGCGGAGAACGCCGCGAGGGGTACCGCCCGGAGGAACTCCACGTCGAGCTGCCGGCTCGGAGCCCTCGCGATCACGTTCTCGACGTGGTCCTTGAGGACGACGTGGCCCCGGTCGAGAATGAGGACATCGTCGCAGACCTCTGCGATGTCGGCGACCTGATGGGAGACGAGGAGAATGAGGTGGTCCTTCTTGAGCCGTCCGAGGAGGTTGCGGACGAGGACGCGCTCGGCCGGATCGAGGGCACTGCTCGGCTCGTCGAGGAGCAGAACGCTGGGATCCCCGATCAAGGCGGCCGCCAAGGCGACCCGCTGACGCTGGCCCTTGGAGAGCGCGCCACACCGTCGTTCGAGCGGCGGCAGCTTCAGCTCCTCGTGCAGCCGGGCGATCTCGAAATCGATCCCCTCCCGGGACAGGCTCCGGATCTGGCCGACGGTGCGAAGGGCCTCCGCCACCGATTGGGTCGGGTACGGTTCCGGGGTCTCGATGAGGGCGCCCACGTCCCACAGCGCGGCCTGCCGGTTCTCGGTGACCTCCAAGCCGTTCAAGAGCGCCCGGCCCCCCGTGGGCCGGAGCAGCCCCACCAGGAGTTTCAACGTCGTGGTCTTTCCGGCTCCGTTGGGTCCCAGGTACCCGATGGCGCCCGGGCCCTCGTAGCGGAACGTGACGTCGTCCAGAACGGGGCCGGCTTTGCGGAAGCTCTTCGACAGGTGCCGAACGTCGATGGACGGCATGATCTATCCGGTCGACTCCTTGCGATTGTACAGGAACAGGCTCAGCAGGAAGAACACCACGACGTACGCGCTGATGATCACGGCCCCCTCCGACGGATACGCGGTCCAGAGGGTCGTGTACTGGCCGGTCCCGACCGGAAGTTCGGCCACGTGGCTGAAATCGATGTCGAGTACGTTGGGAATGCCGTTGCCGGCGTAGTTGAGCGAGAACCACGGCTCCTGGCCGGTCAGCTCCACGGTCGTTTCCAAGGTCATGAAACCGACGTACAAAGTGAGGATCGTCGTGAGCACTCCCGCCGAGGGGGAACGTACCACGGCGCTGATGCAGAACGCCACGCTCACGGCGGCTAAGGTCAGGACGACGTACAGGCCGAAGGTGATGCCGACCTTGAGCCACGGGACATCGCCGATCCCGAAGAAGTAGGCACCGCCGAGGATCCCGATCACGAAGAAGATGACCAGGATCGCCAGGATCGCGAGAGTCGCCGATACGTACCGCCCGGCGAGGAGGGTACGGCGATGGATCGGCAGGACCAGCATGTAGTAGCCGGTCCCCGTCGAAAAGTCGACGCTGAGGGCGTCCCCGGCAAAGAAGGCGGCCCCCATGAAGATCCACAGGTTGCCCCACTGGTAGAAGTTGCTCAGGTACTCCGAGTAGCTGTAGAGTTGGACCGCCCGGACGAGCGTGACCCCCGATTGGAGCTCGAGGAGGATGGTGACCGCCGAAATGAGTACGATGAAGCCAAGGAGGCCGAGGAACCGATAGCTGCGGAGGTAGTGGCTCACCTGGCTGGTGACCACCGCATACCACTGTCTCAGTTCGTTCGGGCGGGAACGCGTCGGGCGCTCGGTCATCGAACCCTCGGCGAGCCCCCCCGGACGGCGGGGTCCACCGACGTCCTCGACATTGGTTCGAAGTAGGTCATATTACCTCCCCCACCTCAGATCGCGTTCACGAGGAAGCCGAGCACGAACCCCGCCAAGAGTCCGAGATACACCAGCTGCTGGCGGGCGATAGAGGCGTCCCGGGTCTCCGCGGGCCGGAACGCGGCCTTCAGCATCGGCAGAATCGCGTACAGGATCGCTCCGATGGCAAGGGCGTCGAACAGCACATCGAGATTGACGCTGTTGTAGAAGTATCCCAAGATCCCCCCGAACACCGTCGGAAGACCTCCGATCAAGAAGAACAAGGAGATGAGTCCGAGCGACGGGCGGGTGGTGCCGAGGAACGGCGCCGTGATCGGGAACCCCTCGGTCACGTTCTGCAGGAAGAAACCGATGAAGATCACCGAGAGGAGGCCGGTGAGGCCGATCGCCCAGCTCGAGCCGAACACCAGCCCTTCGGTCAGGTTTTGAAATCCGATGGCGAGGGCGACGATGAGGGCCAGACCGCGGGGGCTGACGTCCTTCTCGCGTCCCGCTCGCTGCTCGGCGACGAACAGGATGCCGAAGGCGGCGACCAGCCCCACCACAAAGAGGACAGCGACCGTCGGGGCCGCGATGTACGAGCCGTTGGGGTACAGATCGGGCGCCACGTCCGAGAAGACATCGGCGAGGAGGAAGACGAGAATGCCGATCGCGATGGCATTGAGCATCACCAGCGTCCGCGATTGCATCTGCTTGGCGAGAATGATGGGTAGGGAGAGGAAGATCGACAATCCCATGATCGTCGACAGCAAGGCAAGCTCCGGCAGTCCGCTCAATTAGTCACCGCTGAGTGTGGAAACCGGGGGAGTTCATAATTCTGCCTGTGAATCCGTATCACGCACCATTCGCGTTGTGAACACCGCCCAGGGGCGGCGTTTCTCCCGACGAACCGGCGTTCTCGGTGTGTCCAACCACTCACAAACATCACAATGTGATGAGACGAACCCGAGTCCTCATTCGGCTCCCAAGTTCGGAGGCTTCCGGCGAGAAGGTCGTGTCGACGGAGCCGGCTCCACCGGCGACGTGGGTCCAATTGACCCAAGCGATGGCCGCCCGAGAGCTCGTCGAGGGGTGAGCCGTTCGAGCGCCTCGGGAATCACCCGCGACGACGTCGACCGGTTGATTGCCCGGGAGCACGAGGCCGAATCAGTGATCAACCCCGATCCAGGGAACGGGCTGGGAGGCATCATGGGACTGTTGTGGGAGAGCATGGCGGCGGACGAGCGCAAGCACGATGCCCTCCTTGAGCGCCTCCGAACGCCCGAAATGTTAGGCGAAACAGGAGCTCCTTCGCCTCTCTGGAGGCTCGCTCGAACCTCCGCCCGAACTCTCGCCGTCGGCCCGGGTTGACACGCCTCCCCGCCGGGTCCGCCGGGCGCGGGGGCCCCGTGTTCCGGCGCTCGACTCCGATAGCGAGGCTGAGGCCAGAGCTCGGTCGGATTCCTCGCGCGGAGGTCGGCGATGCCGTGGGGCCTAGTCCTGCCGGGCGCGATCAGCCGGTCTGCTTGTAGGCGAAGTAGTAGAACACGAGGTACCCGAGGACCGTGTTCGCGACCCAGAGGCACCACGTCCCGATCATGAGCCAGCGAAAGTTCTGAATGGCGAGCCGTTTCGGAAATCCGGCCCACCGCATCCGAAGCAACAGATACACCGCGGCGACGGCGACGATGGAGCCCACCACGATGTGGGCCATCAACAGATTCGCGTCCGGCAGCGGGGTTCCTCCGTAGCTGAAGTACGAGCCCGAACCGCCGGTCCCGTATCCCAAGCCCCCAGGGGTGTAGTACCAACCCGACAGGAGGCTGGGGATCATCCACACGACGAGGCCGATCCCCGAGAGGAGGATCGCCGCGGTCATGATGTTCTTGTGGACGTTTTCCGACGGGACAGGACCGCCCCGCGCGAACTCCCGGTGGGATCGGTGTCCGTACACCAGTCCGAGGGAAAGCAAGGCGAGCGCCCCGCTTTGGAGGGCCAAGTTCAGCTCGGCTCCGAGGGGGATCGGCGGGCCCATCGGCCACCGACTCGAGAGGGCCCAGATAATCACTTGCTCGGACCCGCGAGGCCACGCTCGACGGAGATTCGTGCGGAGGAGCAACGAATCCTCGGTCGGACGCGGGGGCCCGCCCGCTCGCGGCGATCCGGAGCTCCCGAAAGGATTCCGCTACGGTCGGATCCGTTCCAGCGAGAGGAACGCCACCGTCTCCGGACCATCCACGACCGCGAACAGGTGCTCCTTTCGAACCCCTTGGGCGAGTCGAACGGCTCCGGCGACGAGCGGCCACGGGGTGGCAAATCGAACGGGCACCGCGCGAACGAGGTACTTCGCGTGGGATTGCTCGGGGTCCCGCAGGTAGGCCCGAAAATGAGCGCCGTACTTGAACCCCGTCTTGACGATCAGCCCCCGGGCGCGAAGCGCCCGGTACGCGGCGAGGCGCTCCGGAAAATCAGGATCGAGGCGTCGGGCCCGCGCCTTGAGGTGCTCCAAGGGCACGGGTCGGTGGCTCTTCGCGTCGCGGAGCGACAAGCGGCCGACCTCCATCAGATGGACGGACTCGAGCAGGGAGAGCTCCAGCCGGCTGCCGACCCGGCTTCCGTACGCGGCGCCCCGGCCGAGGGTCTCCACGCCGTCCACGTCGTGCACGAACACCCGGTCGTCCGCGACGAACGCCGGGAACGTCGCGGACGTGGCGACCGGCGGGAGCGTGCCTTTCGGGACGACCTCCCGGACACGGTAGTAGGTGAGGTCCGACTCTTCGTCGACGACCGCGAGGAGGAGGTTCTTACGAGCTCCCTGCGCCCGCGATCGGATCTCCCGGAGCTCCTCGACCGATAGGTTCGTCCGTTCGGAGACCGGCACGACCCAGTACTTCGACGGGGTCTTGTTCAAGACCCCGCCGCGGGGGAGCACCGCGAAGGCGCCCTCCCAGGGACCCGAGCGCACGACGTACCCCCGCTGGCGGAGGTCGCGGTAGACGAGATATCGGATCGGAAAGCCCGCCTCCGCGCGCAGCGCGTGGCGGTACACCGTCGGCCACTCCACCGGCCGGTCGCGTTCATCGACGAGGTCGATGCGCTTCATCTCCGAGAGATACGTCGTCTCGGGGCGGTCCAAGGTGAGCGTGCTGCCGCTGAGCGTCCCGAAGTATCCGCGGGCGTAGACCGTGGAGGCGTCGGCCGCGTCGGCGACCATCGCGGTCGCGTCGTTCCGAAAGCGACCCTTCACGGGGGAGCCCCGCGCAACTCGGCGAGAGTGATGAGGGCGGTCAGCTCCACGCCCATCGCCCTCAGCTTCTCCGCGCCTCCACCCTCCCGGTCGACGACGGTCACGGCCCGGGTCACGGCGGCCCCGGCCGCGCGGAGGATCTCCACCGTGGTGACGAGCGAGCCGCCGGTGGTCGTGACGTCCTCGAGGACCAGACACGTCGCCCCCGGTGGCACGTGACCTTCGAACGTCCGAGCGGTGCCGTGGGTCCGGCCGGGCTTTCGCACGATCACGTACGGCAAACCGGCCTCCAGGCTCGTGGCGACGACGAGAGGCACGGCGCCGAGCTCCATCCCCGCCAGGATCTCCGCCTTCCCCACGTGGCGGGCGAGACGACGCGCGATCGGTCGGAGGCGCGTCGGGTGGGTCGAGACCTGCTTGATGTCGACGTACACGTCGCTCGTCTGCCCGCTCGTGAGGGTGAACTTGCCGAACCGGACCGCGCCGCACGCCAGCAGCATCGACTTCAGTTCGGCGAGATCGGGCTCCACTGCCTTCACCATGGGACCTTCTTCAGACCCACCCAGTAGCCCACGTAGTTGAAAGCGACGTGGAAGCCGATGGTAAAGACGACCACCCAGGCCACCGCCGCCCCACTGCCGAACGTCGCCCAGAACACACTGGGGAAGAGGAGGAATCCGAGGCCGACCGGGACGATCACGAACAAGGTCTGGTCCCAAGGGAAGAACCGCCCGGTGGGCGGGATGTCGCGACGTCGCTTGACGAACGAGCCGAGGGCATCCCCCGTCAGCGCGCCGGCCGCCAGGAGGATCACGACGGGGAGCGCTCCCAGCACGGTACTACTGTAGGCGGGGACGATCTGCAACGATGGCGGGGCGATCGAGAAGAGGTACGCCTGCATCATCCCGATCCCGACGGCAGGGATCGTGCCGAGGGAGAACCCCACCCACGTCTTGGAGGTGCCGAGGAGCCGGCGACCGTCCTTCGCCCAGACGCGGCCCCCGTCCATCGGGGGGTTCCGCCCGGGCCAAAAGCGGGCGAACGTGGGCAAGGCGTTGGCACTGTACGTGGGCAACAGCACCCACAGGATCCCGGCCGGGACCAGATACCAGGCCTCGGCCAACGGGCCGTTCCCCCTTCAGACGTCGGCGACGAATCGCCGGATCGTCTCCGCGACGTCGGTGATCAGCAACGGGTCCACGCTCTCCTCTGCGTCGTGGATGTTCGCGCGCCGGTCCATGCTGCCGAAGACGAGGGCCGGCATCGGATGGCCGGCCGGCGTCCGGATCCCGAGGAGGCTGCTCGCATCGGTGCCGCCGTACTCCCCGAAGACCTGGGAGCCGCCCAACGTCTCCTTCGCCACGCGCTGGAACCTCAGCAACACCTCATCATCGAGGGCGAGGGCGTACCCGCTGCGCTGGCGGGCCGCGGGCGCTTCGAGATGCGCCGTCAGGGCGCCCCCCGAGATCGCCGCGCGGAGTGGGTCGAGGGCGAGAGAGACCCCCTTGGCGAGCGGGGTCTCGGGCGGTAGACGCACGTCCACCCCGAACGAGGCGAGCACCGTGGGGACGTCGTCGATCTTGGCGTTGATGATCGCCTCCTCGATGAGCCGGAGCGCCGCCGGGACGGGGTTATGCGCACGGTGAGGGTAGCCTCCGTGACCGCCGACCCCCACGACGGAGACCGCAAGAGCGCCGGGAGGGATCTCGACGTTCGTGGCCCCTGGGCGCGTCGCTTCGAGGTGGAACGGAGCCGACAGTTGCATGGAGAGCCAGCGGGAGAGGGGGAGGAGCTGCTCGCCCATCCCTTGGAATACAAGGGTGACCGACCGGGGGATCTGGTTCGTGGCGTCCGTCTCGGCGTGGGCCCGGAGGAGCCGCGGACGGATCGTGTTCACACCGTCCCCTTCTACATCGAAGCGGGTGACGGTCGCCCGCCCTGTGATGACCGCCTCGGGGGCCCCTTCGTCCGGCCACTCCGGGGACGGGTACGTCGACTTCCACGTCTTGGCGATCTCGTTGAGATTGACGAGGATGTGGCCGAGCTGGAGCACGTGCTCGGTGTCGACCGGCGTTTCGAAACCGGCATCGAGCATGAGGACCCCAGAGGAAGCGGCGGCGATGTGGGGGCTGCCGTCCGGGATCAGGACCGAATCCCCGACGATCCACCGGTGGGGGTCGTTCGCGCGGAGTCGCGCGTCGCGGGCCTTCAGCGCCTCGATCCCGCCGAAGCCACCGGTCTCCTCATCGGGGCAGACGATGAGCCGGACGTTCCGCCGCTTCGCGTGGGTCTTGGCGAGCGCGCGCATAGCGAGCAGGGAGGCGAGGACACCGCTCCCGAGGTCGTCGTTCGATCCGCGTCCGTAGAAGCGGCCGTCCGTACGGAACGTCAGCACGTGGGGCGGCGTGAGCCATCGGTCGAGCTGTTCGGCCGGGACCGGGACGACGTCGTAGTGGGCAAGGAGGAGAATGGTGCTCGGGGCGCCCCGGTCGAGGTCGATCCTCAGGTTGGGGCGCGGGATCCCACGGTACTTGGTGGTGTCCTCTTCGGTGGAGGGGTCGTAGCGGGTGACGGTGAACCCCCACGACTCGGCGGCCCGGGTGATGACGTCGGCCGCGGCGCCGTAGTTCGGCTTCTCGAACCGGTCGTGGAGAGGGTCTTCGAGATTGGTGGGAGCCGTCGCCACCAGCTCGCTTAGGAACGAGAGACACTCGGCCCCGCCGATCGCTTCGATCGCCTCCGGTGTCGGGTCGGAGGGTGTGGGAAGATCCGGGGCCTTGCTCATCGGAGGATCGCCAAGATACAGAGGGAGCCTGTCAACAAGAGAGCGAGGGTCATGAGGACGGCGTCGGCGAACACCGCTCCCGTGTCAGCGAGGGAGGTCAAAAGCCGAGCGGTGTACGCGGGGCCGAGGACGGGCACGGCGGGGACCTCTCGTCGACCGACCGCTACCCCGACCAGCTCCAGATCGCTGCGGGCGACCTCCACGAGCGCACGGATGTCGCGGGCGAGCTCGGCGGCTCCGTACCTCTCCCCGATCGGGTTGACCCCGCCATCGACCTCGTGGACGACGTGGTTGTCCGTCGTCATCACCTCGGCGCGGTCCACGAGGCCTTCGAGCGCCTGGAGGATCGGCGCCCGGGCCCCGATCACCAGGTTGTTCCCGTCGATCAGGACGTACGCGGTGGTCTCTCCCGCCGCCTCGACGACGAGGGCGCGGATGCCTTGC
>JAKIVR010000014.1 GCA_022750455.1 Thermoplasmata archaeon
ATGGACACGGGGGGATTTGAACCCCCGACCTCTGCTTTGCGAAAGCAGCGATCTTCCGCTGATCTACGTGCCCGTATTCGGCGCTGACGCGCGTACCGACTTAAAGATTAGTGCGGCGAGAGAATCGGCTCGGGACCGGGATCGTCCCCACCGGGGGACTCGTCAAGGGGCTCAGATTGTGCGGGGGGTTCCCGGCGGAAGAAGAGGAGGTCGACCGGGCGCCGCTCGGGCCGGAGTCGGCGCCGCCCCCAGCGGGCGGTCGCCCGGAGGACGGCGGGGGCGACCGAGGGCTGCGCCGGAGATGGACTGGCTGAAGTGTCCGTCCTTCCGGGTCGAACCGGAACAGGCCCACAAATCGTCCCCAATTGATGATGTTCAGAAGAGCGGAATCCGCCGACGGGACCGTCACGCCGATCAGCTGTTGGACCTGTTCTTCCGTCAGTTGGTGTTCGGCGGAACTCTCCAACGCCCGGACGAGAGTGCGGAACAACGTCGTCCGCTTGAGCTGTTCGCGCAGGAGCTCCTTGCGGTCCCGGATGGTGGCCGCCAGCAGCTTCCGCCCGATGTCGGTGAGGGTAATCCGACCGTCCTTCATCCTGACCAGTTGAAGGGCTTCCGCGAAGTCGCTGGAGGGGAGGATCTCGTCGATCTCGAGGTCGAGGTCGTCGGCGAGACGGGCGAGGTCGTCCTCCCCCTTGTGCTCGTTCAGAAGGACCAGGAGCCCCATCATCTCTGACGGGGCGCATTTGGGGTAGATTGTGGGCATGAGCGACCTCTCTCCAACCAGATCGGAAGGGGCCTACTACCCGTCAGGGGGTTAATGTACGTTTGGATTCGAGAGGAGGCTGCTCCGGCCCGCCAGTTCCCGCCCGCTACCGTTCGGGGCGTCGGCTCGGGGTCCCTGGGTCGGAGCTCCTCACGGCGAGGGATCAGGGACCGACGGAAGCGGCTCGGTCTTGGTGCCCGCCGGCGGCTCCGGGTGCTTCTTGGAGTCCGCCTCCGTCACCAGGGAGTACACGTAATCGGTGAGGTCGTAAAAGGCGCTCGACTTTCGGTCCCGAGGTCGGGGCAGCTGCACGAGGACCCCTGCCAAGACGTGGGCCGGGCGCCGCGACAGGACGATCATGCGATCCGCCATCGCCAGCGCCTCCTCGATGTTGTGCGTCACCAAGATGACGGCGTCGGGCGGGAGCCCTGGGTCCCTCCAGAGCTGCAGCACCTCCTCGCGGAGGGCCTCGGCCGTGAGCGGGTCGAGGGCGCTGAACGGCTCATCCATGAGGAGCACCGCCGGTTCCACCGCGAGGGCCCGGGCGAGGCCGACCCGTTGTCGCATGCCTCCGGAGAGCTCCCTCGGGTACGCCTCTTCGAACCCTTCGAGACCGACGACCGAGATGTACTTCTCCACCTGGGACTCGAGACGGTCGGGAGAGGCCCGGAGCGCTTCCAGCCCGAAGGCGACGTTCTGCTTGACGGTCAGCCACGGGTACAGCGCGAAGTTCTGGAACACCAAGGCCATCTCGCGCCGCACGGAGGTGACCGGCTCCCCGCGGAACCGAACCTGGCCGAGGGTCGGTCGGTCGAGCCCCTGGATCAGCCGGAGGAGGGTCGACTTGCCGCACCCGGACGGGCCGACGATCGCGAGGAAATCATTGTCCGCGACGGAGAAGGTGATGCCGTTGAAGATCGTGAGGGAGCCGTGGGAAGTCGGGAAGGTCTTCTCGACCTCGTCCACTTCGATGAGTGTCACGTGTCCGCCCTCGTACCGGAATCGGGGACGGACGTCAGTAGTCCATCCGGTATTTCGCCGTGGCCTGACGATAGAGGCGCTTCCACAAAAGCTCATTGACGGTGATGACCGCCGCCACCAACGCGAAGAGGCTGGCGACCAGGAGCGGCAGCCCGGTGTTCCCCGGGAACTTGAGAGCGAGGTTCAGCATCTCTCCGATCCCCAACACCGAGAAGTGTTGGGCGGTGGGGCCCGTGCCGTACTGCAGGTACTCCGCGATGACGAGCGTGTTCCATCCGCCCCCGAACGCGGTGATCGAACCGGTGATGAACGCCGGGAAGATCGCCGGGAGGATCAGCCGACGGTACCGCTCCCGACGGGAGAGCCCGTACGATCGGGCCGCCTCGGCGAGGTCGGAGGGGATCGACTTGAGACCAGAGAGGATGTTGAAGAACAGGTACCAGATCATCCCGGTGATCAGCATCAGGATCGCCGCCCCTTGAAATCCGAAGTACGGGAGGAGCGCGAAGATGAACAGCGGGAACAGGGCGGTCGCGGGAACGGAGGCGACGATCTCCACCATGGGGAGGCCGAACTTGGTCGCCCGTGGACGGGCGGCGATCCAGATCGCGAGCGGGAGCGCGATCGCCACGGACAGGGCGTAGGCGGCGACCACCCGGCCGAAGGAGTATCCCAGCGCCAGCGGCAGCAGTTTCATCTGGGCCCACACGGGAGGCGTGATCGGCTGGCTGTAGACGGCGATCACACCGACCGAGATGGCGATGAGCAGCAGCCACACGAAGACGAGGATGACGCCTAGCCCGACCATCCGGGGCGCGGCGGCCCACGGCGACGGGCTCTCCGAAGGTTGCGTCCGGGGCACCACCCGGCTCCCGAGGCTGACGAGCGGGGTGCCCACTCGGCGGATCCCATGGCGGACCCCCCGGGCGACGCTGCCCGCGGCGCGCCGGAACGTGCCGGGGCCGCCGAGCGTCCCGCGCATCGGGGCCTCGAGCGCCTCCCCGCTTGGCGACGTATCGTACCGGAACTTCTCGGCCCACTTGGTGAGCGGGCGCCACACGAACAGGTCCAGCAGCACGATGAGGGCGATGAGGACGATGAGGCCCGCGGCCAGCGCCGTCCCGTCGTGATTCCCCGCGGCGACGAGAAGGAAACTGCCGATCCCCGGGAGCACGGTCGTGTTGTTGGACGTGGAGATGAACTCCGCGGCGACGAGGAAGTACCACCCGCCGGTCCAGGAGAGGACGGTGTTGTAGACCAGGCGGTTCGCGGTCGAAGGCAGCACGACCCGGCGCATCCGTTCCCACCCGGTCATGCCGAACGAGTCGGCCGCTTCCTTGAGGTCGGCCGGGATCGACTTGAGCGACTCGTAGACCCCGAAGACCATGTTCCACGACATGCAGGTGAAGATCAGGAAGATGCAGGCGAAGTTCGGTCCGATGAAGCTCCCGCCGGCCGAGACGAACACGACGATCGCGAGCGGGAAGAACCCGAGGATCGGGACCGACTGGAGGATGTCGAGCACGGGGATCATGACCCGCTCCGCGCTCACCCGGGTGGCCGCGTAGTAGCCGTAGACCAACGCGAAGCCGAGGGAGAGAAGGTAGGCGAGGAGCATCCGAACGAACGAGGCCCCGAGGTCGCTGAGCGCCCCGGGGAGGTCCGCGCCGACCCCCGCCGCCCCGGGAAGCAGCACGAACCCGGCGACGGTCGGAACGAACGCCAACGCGAGCAAGTAGCGAGGAAGCGGGCGCGTGTGCAACATCCCCCGCCGCTCTCGGCCGCTCGGTGGGACCCCGTCGGGGCTATTTGGATTGATGGGCCGACGCGCGGTCGAGTCGTCCGCTCTCGGTCGTGGCTCGGTTCACGCCGGGAGATCGCCCGGCAGCGAGACACGCTTATAGTCAGGGGTCGCTCGGTGCCGTCGTAGCCCCGTAGTGTAGTGGCCAATCATGCGAGACTCTGGATCTCGCGACGCAGGTTCGAACGCCTCTCCGTCCTCGGACGCGGTGGGCCGAAACTCCTGCCGGGGCTACTCTTCTTCATGGAGAACGGAGTTGACGATGTCCGTGCGGGGGTGCTCCAGTCCGGCCAAAGCGGCGATCCGTTCGGACGCCGCGGCCAGCGAGGCAGGGCTTAGGACCCTGTTGCCTAGGGCATTCGCCGGTTCAAACGGAGCGTGGGGATCGACCCGCGCCCGGAGATTCCGGCCCCCCGCATCTCCCTCCCGCGGCGGCCGACGGTGATCGATACCTCCCCTCTCCCCGAGCGGTGGCTGACCCCCGAGGCGATCCACGGCCTCTCCCCGGAAGAGGCGGACCATCTGATCGATCAACTCGAAGCGGCCGTCCCCGTCAGTCCCGGTCTGGTCCGGATCCCCGGCGCTCCGTTGGAGGAGGCGATCGTCTTCGGCGACACGCACGGCGATTGGCGAAGTACCGTCGCCGTCGCCCGACGGTTCCTCGAGTCCCCCGAGACCCGATGCCTCGTGGGGTTGGGGGACTACGTCGACCGCTCGCCTACGGACTGCGAGAACGGCGGCGTGTTGAACGTCCTGTATCTGCTCGGCCTTCGCGCCGTCTTCCCGGATCGGGTGATCCTCATCCAAGGGAACCACGAAACGGTCCGACGTTTGGCGGTCGTCCCCCACACACTCCCCGAGGAGGTCGACGACCTCTGGGGCCCGGAGGTCGAGCGGTACCAGCGGATCCTCGGACTGCTCGAACGGGGACCGCTCGCCGCCGTCACGAGTTCCGGGGTCTATCTGGCCCACGGCGGCTTCCCCGAGATCCGGCGTCCGGAGGAGCTGAACCAGGGGTTCGAACCGGCCGACGAGGACGGGCTCCTCCACCTGGTGTGGCAGAGTCCGGACGCCTCGCAGATCGACCGAGGCCTTCTCCCGCCGTTCACCGACAAGTCGCTCCGCCAGTTCCTGAAGCTCGCCTCGGCCTCGCTCTTCCTGCGCGGGCACGATCCCGACGTCGTCGGCCGCCCTCTTTACGGCGGTCACTGCGTGACGCTTCACACGAGCCGGATCTACGAGAGGTACGGCGGCGTCCTGCTCGCGCGGGTCCCTCTCAACCGCCCCGTCCTCTCGTCGCAGGACATCTCGCTCGAGCATCTCGAGACCGAAGGGAAGGAGTTCCCGGACGTCGGCGAGAGCTCAGAATAGATCCCGCTCAGCGGTCCGAATCTCTTCGGCCGTGGCGCAGGCGACGTACCGCGCCAGGGCCAGCTCGTTCAGCGAGAGGAAGCTCCCCCCTCCGGGCGAGACCGCGAGAACGTCCCCGGCCCGCTCCGTCTCCCCCAGGACCGCCAGCGCGGCGGCGAACGCCTCGGCCGTGTTTAGCTGGGCGACGCGTCCAAAGTGCTGCGGGTTGGCGGCGAGGAGGATCGGAAGCCTCCGTCGGTGGGCCCGCCGCCCTCCCCCCGGGATCAGATCGGGGTACGAGTTCCGGTCGTGCAACCGGTTCCAAGAACAGTCGACGCCCAGGATCCCGTTCTGCTTCGCGCGGGATCGATCAGCGCCCGACAGCGGCTCGGCCGCGTACGGGTCGAGCAACAGCGGCGCGATCGGAGCCCGCTCGCCGCCTCCCAGGGCGACCGCGAGGCGTTGCCGGATCAGCCGACGGCCGGTACACGCCTTGGGGTGGTCTTCCTTGGCGAGGAAGAGGAACAGGCGGATCGGTCCGTCAGTGGAGCGGGTGCGAATACTCCCGGAAGAGCGCATGGATGTTCCGGGTGATCTGGAGCGCGTCGTCCCACGGGCGCTGCCAGAGGTTGCGGCCGAAGATGATTCCCGTCGCCCCGGCGTCCATCGACGCGCGGACCTTGGCGAGAAGCTCGGCGTCCCCGACCTTTTCGCCGCCCGAGACGAGGACGAGACAGCGTCCCGCGCTCTGGACGACCTTGCGGAACGCCGCCTCGTGCGAGAGGGAGAGGGTGTTGTACGGGGCCGGGGACTCCGCGTCCTTCTGGGACGGCACCGGATAGTTCACCTTGACGATGTCCGCGCCGAGTTCCAGGGCGACCCGGGCGGCGTAGTCGACCGCGTACAGGCTCTCCTTGCCGCCCCGCTTGTTGACGAACTCCCCCCGTGGATATGCCCAGACGATGAGGGGAATCCCCAGGCGATCGCAATCGGCGCGGACCAGGCGCAGCTGCTCAAAGTCCCGGTCCTGCGCCGCGGAACCGACGTAGACCGTGTAGCCGACCGCGTCGGCGCCGAGCCGGACGGCGTCCTCCACGGAACCCGTCAGAGGCGAGAAGGCGGCCGTGTCGGGCGGGATCGAGGTCTTGCCGTTGAGCTTCAGGACGAGGGGGACCTCGCCCGCGTACTGGTGGAAGTACTTCTCGGCGAGCCCGATGTGAAGGGCGATCGCCGAGAACTTCCCGTCGCGGGCCAAGCGGTACTGATAGTCCGGGTCGAGCGCATCCGGGTTGGAGAAGAAGTCGACCGGACCGTGCTCCAGTCCTTGATCGATCGGGAGGACGAGGAGCGTCCCGCCCCCCGGACCGTAGTCGTAGAGGAGCCGCTTGAGCCGCGTGCGCTTCCCCGGGGAGAGGCCCATCGCTTCCAGGGTCGGTCGTCGCACTGAACCGGGGCCCACCGCCGATCCCGCCGAACGTCCCGCCATCTGCCTGCCTCGGCAGGGGGAGTTTCGGCCGGGTCTTAACCGTTCGTGGCCGACGACCGCGGCGGCTCAGCGGATGAGCGTCGCCGCGAGGTGCGGCACGTGCTCGACCACGGTCTTGCTGTAATCCGCGCCGGGCGGGAGCTGGTCCCGCGAGAGTCGGACGACGTCTTGGATCTGGCCTTCCTTGTTGATCACGAAGGTGATGCGTTGGACGCTCGGGTGGCCGTCACGACCGGTGCCCAACGCGCCGTAGAGCTGGGCGACGCTGCCGTCCACGTCCGCCAGGAGCGGGTAGTTCAGGTCCTGCTCCTTCGCGAACTCCTGGTGGAGCGCCACCGGATCCATGGAGATGCCCAAGATGACGTCCCCGCGGTCGGCGAACGCTCCGTGATGGTCCCGGAAGCTGCAGGCTTCGACGGTGCAGACGCTGGTCTTGTCCTTCGGGTAGAAGAATACCACGACGTTCGACCGTCCCCGGAACTGGGACAATCGGATCGTTCCGCCTTGGTGGGACGGGAGTTCGAACTCCGGGGCCGGGTCGCCAACTTTCGGTTCGGTCATAGAGATCACTAGGTAAATGGCCGGGATGGGTTATCAAGATGCGCACGCCCAGCCCAAAGGGATAACAGGACCACCGGATTGGCGGGCCCGACGGAACTTCATGCGTAATCGGCTCGTCATCGGTAGCGCCCTCATCCTGGACACCCTGCTGTTCGCCATCAACATCTACGTCTTCTTCAGCGGCCACAGCCGGACCGTCCTTTCCCAGGCGGTGTACGCCATCGCCGACCTGATCGGGAGCGTGATGATCTACATCGGCTGGATCGAATCCCAGCGACCACCGGACGCCAAGTACCCGTTCGGGCGCGGCAAGGAGCGGTTCTTCTGGGCGTTCAATGCCTCGCTCCTCGCCTTCGTGCTCTCGGGCATGGGGATCCTGGTGACCGGCGTGCTCCAGGCCATCACCCCCGAGCCGGTCGGGGACCTGCGGGTCGCGCTGCTGGTGGTCGGATTCACTCTGATCCTCAGCGTGGTCGGGGTGCTCGTCGTCCTCGCGGAGCTCCGAACCGGTGGCACGACCCTCCGCACGTTCCTGGAGTCCCCGTCGCAGGGGCTGAAGACGATCTTCTACCAGGACATCGTCTCCGCCGCGGGGAGCGCGGTGGCGTTCACGGGCCTGCTCGCCCTCGATCAGACGGGAAACAGTGCGATCGATGGGTACACGGCGGCCGCCGTCGGGGGCCTGATGATCCTGACCGGCATCCTGTTGAGCGCCGAGACCCGGGACCTGCTCATCGGCAAGGCGGTCCCGTACGAGCAGGCCCGGCTGGTACTCTCGATCGTCGAGCGGGACCCCCTGGTCCGTCGGATCCGCACGGTGCAGTCGATGATCCTCGGCCCCGACGACATCCTGCTGGCCCTTCGAGTGAACTTCGCTGACGGGCTGACGACCGACGAGATCGAGGCGACGATCAACCGACTCTCCGCGGGCGTCCGGCACGCCCTGCCCGCGATCAAGCACTTGGTGATCGAACCGGCGCCCTGAGAGGTCGACCGTTCAGGCGGCGACCCGACCGCTCCGGACGTCGAAGCCGCGGATCACGGTGAGAACGGTGAGGCCGGCCCCCACGGCGAGGAAGAAGACGTCGAGCCCGAACAGGTTGTAGTGGTCGTACAGCTGGGTGGAGAGGAGGAGCCCCAAGAGCATCCCCAGCGAGATGGCAAGCGAGTAGACGGACATCGTCGTGGCGCGGGTTAGATGCCGGCTCGCGTCGGTGAGGGCGGCGAGCGCGGACGGTCCATACGCGAGCGCCGCGATCGCCCCCACGGCGATCACCCCGACGATCTCGGGTCGCGGTCCGTAGTGTCCGGCCGCCGCCACCCCCGCGAGGACCAGGAGGAATCCGAACACGCCGACGACCATGAGCCGCCACCGGCCGTAGCGGTCGGCCAGGCGGCCGTAGAACGGCTGCGTGAAGAGCAGGAGGCCGCCGCCGATCCCGATCGCGGCGCCGAGCCAGAGAGCCGGAACGCCGATCGCGGTCGAGGCGCTGCCGAGGAAGACGAACGCCGTCCCGATCAGCATGTAGATCACGAGCCACGGCATCGTCACGAGCAGGATGTCGCGCTGGGCGATCGCCTTTACCAGCACCTCGAACTGGAAGCTGCGGAGGTGCCGGGTCTCCCGCACGCCGCGGGCGAGCCAGAACGCGACCACGAACCCCACCGCGAGGAGCGCCGCGCCTCCGCGGAAGAGCCAGGGAAGATCCGAGATCGGGAGCGTTCCCAAGGCGGCGAAACCCACCGCGAATCCGACGATCCAGCCGAGCAGATTCACGGCATCGAACCGCCCCATCTCGAGCCCGCGGCGGTCCGCGGCGGTGCCGTCCGCGATCACCGCGAGGCTCGCGGCGAGGATCGCGCCGCTCGCGACGCCGTAGACGAGGTTCAGGACGACGAGCGGCACCGCCGACTGCGTGAAGGAGATCGCGAAGAACAGCCCGGCCGCCCCGAGGATGCCGGCAAAGAGCACCGGGAAGCGACCGTACCGATCGGCGTGCAACCCGGAGAGGAGGACCGTCGAGAACTCCCCGATCGGCGCGGCGGCCGTGACCCATCCGACGGTGCCGATATCGGCGCCTCCGAGCCCCGCGCGGCTGCCGGTGAGATAGGCGGCGAAGACCGAGACGGTCAGCCCGAACGCGAACCGGACGAAGAACGTCGAGAGGAGCACCGCGTCGCGGCGATGGTCCGGGACGGTGGGATCGAACGGGGTCTCCGGGAGCGTCGAGGGCACGATCCTACCGCCGCTCGATCAGCTCGATCCAGATGTTATCCGGATCCAGGATGAACGCGAGGCGTCCGGAGCCCCCGGCGAGGGTGTACGGCTCCTTGGCGACCTTCACCCCCGCGGCCCGCACCTTGGTCAGGAACGCGTCGAGGTCCGGGACCTGGAACGCGAGGTGGTCGAGCTGCTCCCCCGGCTCGACGGTCGTCTTGTCGTCCCAGTGCGTGAGCTCGATGCGGGCGTCGGTTTCGGGGTCGACGACGAAGGCGATCTCCGCGTTGTTCTCCGGGATCTTCCGCCGACGTTCGAAGGTGAGCCCGAGCACCTCGGTGTAGAACCGCAGGCTCGCGTCGATATTCTTGACCGTCACCGACGTGTGGAGAAACTTCAACGGTCGCCCTCGACCGCGACGACCGGTTCCGGGGCAAAAGGCTTCGCTTGGACTAACGGTGTCCGAAGCACACGCGGACGGGGGCGTTCCCGGCCATGTGGGAGGCCTCCACGCGGACGAATCCCACCCGCTCGAACTGCAGGATGTCCCGGGGCGCGGCGTCCCGGAGGGCGGCCTCGCCGATGCCAGTGGCGTGCTGCCCCTCCGGATCGAGCATGTCGACGTCCACGGCCCCCTCCGCGCCGACCCACTGGATGCGGGGGATGCGGCGGTTGGGGAGGTCGAGGAACTCGGCCCGGACGATCGTCGCCTCGGAGGCGATCTCCGCCGGCAGTCGGATGTTGGCGAGGTCCTTGAGCCGGATCTCGCCGCCGATGTGGCGTACGATCTCCTCCCGTGGGAGGTAGAACGAAGGGCCGGCCGTGACGATCCGCTTCCCGAGCTCGGTTCGGTCCGGATGATTCGCGAGCTCGACGGTGCGTCGATCATCGGGGTATCCGGTGACATCGACCCGGACCGGGTCCGCGACGAACGCCCGGCGCGGGGTCGTCGGATCGATGATCTGCCGGTTCTCCGCGTACAGCGTCTCGGCGGGGACCTCGATATCGGCGAGCGAGAGCCCGAACGAGAGCGTGAACCGACGCAGCGCCTCGGGCTGGATCCCCCGGCGCTCGAGCGAATCGATCGACCACGTCCGCGGATCGGCCCACCCGTCGTACTCGCCGCTCTTCACCTCGCGGTACGCCTTCGACTTGTGGATTGCCGCCTCCTTCACGCGCAGCATCCCCCAGTGGAGGAACGGGGGTCCGTGGATCCCGAGCAGCTTCCAGATGTGCTGCTCCATCCGGTCCTCCATCACGAGGTCCTTCCCTCGGATGACGTGGGTCGGGCCGAGCTCGATGTCGTCGACCGCCCAGGAGAACTCGAGCAGCGGCCAGACCCGGTACTTCTGCCCGACCCGCGGATGCTCGACATCGCTGATGCGGAACAGCACGCGGTCCCGGAACGCGGGATCCGGATCGGCGAGGTCGGTCCGCAGACGGAGCACCGCCTCCCCCGGGCCGAACGTCCCGCCGAGCATCTTCTCCCACAGATCGAGCGTCGTCGGGGGGTCCTGGGCCCGCTCCGGGCACGCCCGTCCGGCCCGGCGATTCTCCCGGAGGACCTCCGCCGGACAGATGCAGACGTACGCGCCCCCGAGCTCGATGACCCGCCGGGCCCACGGGTAGAAATGCGGGATCCGGTCGGACTTGTAGAACACCTCGTCCGGCGGCGTCCCGGCGATCTCGAGGTCGTGCAGGATGACGTCGAACAGTTCGACGTCGACCCGCTTCTCCTCCGAGCCGATCGTATCATCGAAGACGAGGAGGAGGCGTCCCTTGTACCGACGGCGGTACTCGTCGTTGAGATAGAGCATCCGCGCGTTCCCGATGTGCAACGCCCCCGAGGGGAACGGGGCGAGCCGCAGCACGACCTTGCCCATCTCCGCGTTCGGCAGCGGCGGCAGTTCACCGACGGCCAATCCGGGGGCCCGCGGCGCCTCGGGCTCGGGTCCACCGAGGGCGGCGAGCTCGCTCTCCTGGGCCGACCGTTCGAGAGAGCTGACCCGTCCAGCGACCTCGGCGACCATCGGTCCGAGCTCGGCGGAGCGCGAGCGCAACGTCGGGTCGGTGGCGAGGAGACGCGCCAGGATCGGACCCGGACGGGAGACCCCGTCGTGCTGGACCGCGTTCTCCAACGCGATCCGACGGATCCGGAGCTCCAGAGCCGACACCGACATGCCCGGTCGAGCAGACGGGTGGGATTATAGGGGTTCGTGCGGCGCCCGCGGATCGCCGCGGCGCGCCTCCGGCTGGCGATAGCGCCAGCGCGCCTCCTCGATCGCCTCGCCCATCGTCATCTCGCCCTCGAGCACCCGGCTCGCCGACGAGCGGGAGATCGTGAAGTCGCCGCCGCTCGACTCCCGGCTCCGACGCTGCAGGTTGGCGATCTCTCCCGGGGTCACCCGCAACGACGGACGTCGCGAGATCGTCTCGCCGCGGAGCGCCGCGATCCGGCGCGCGGCGACCATGTCACGAGGTCGACGGTGCCCCCGCGGGGTCGTGTTCCGCTCGTCGACGATCTCGATCGGCCGGTGCGTCTCCCACAGCGCGTGCACGATGCGGTCCCGGGCCAGCGGGTCGCCGCACCCGATCCGGAACCGGACCGCGGACATGGGGAACCGTCGTCGCATGTGCGTGGCGAGGTGAGCGGCCGACTCCGGACCCTCCAAGGTCCCCTCCCCGACGATCGAACCGTCGGCGACGACCGCGTAGCCGGGTCGAGGCCCGGGATCGATGCCGATGACGAGCTCGCGCGGTGGCGTCGGAGACTCGAGGGCGCCGCGAATGGCGGCCGCCAGGCTCGCGCAGTCGAGCTCCGGTCCGACCTCCAGCACCTGGACGTGGCGGATGTGGGGCGCCTCCTCCGGGCTCGTCAGGACGAGGGCAACGCGATCGGGGATCCGATCGCCCGGGAGCAGGCTGACGACCGGAACGCCGATCTCGCGAAGGAAATCCGCGAGATGGGCATAGAGCACGGGGTCGCGGGTCACGAGGGCCGCGGAACGGGCTCGCACCGCGGGCGAAGAGGAGATGACGCATCAAATACCTTGCGTTGGCGCGATGCTCACCTGTCCCCACTGCGGCGCCGCGAACGAGGATGGGGCGTTCTTCTGTCAGAGCTGCAACCGAACCATTCTCTCGGTCCCCTCCACCTCGACGGGAGTCGCCGGGCCGCCCCGAGCCGTGCCCCCGGCGGCCTCGGGAGCGCCGGGCGTGCCCCCGCCTCCCCCCCCGCCGCCCCCGGGGGGCGTCCGCCTGCCGCCTCTCCCGCCCCCGCCGCCTCCGTCGCCGGCCCTTCCCCCGCTTCCGCCGCCGGGGTGGATCCCGCCGGCGTGGGCGGGACAGGCGATCCACTGTTCTCAGTGTAACACCCTAATATCCGCCGTCGCCGTCGTTTGCCCCGTATGCGGCGGTCGGCCGGTCCCCCCAAACGCGGCCGACGCGGGCGACGCACCGCGGGAATGATCCGGGTCGCCGGCGAACGGATCGCCGACCTGTTCGCCCTTGCGGAATCCGAGTCGGTGAACCGTCCCAACAGCCCGTATCCGAACCGGTACGTAGGGCTCGCCCGACGCATCGGGATGCGCTACACCGTTCGGCTCCCCACCGAGTACCGCGAACGGTACTGCCGGCAATGCTCGAGCTTCTGGGTGGAAGGACGGACCGTGCGCACCCGCCTGCGCGGTGGGCATCGGGTGCAGACCTGCCTCTCCTGTGGTGCCACGCGGCGCCAACGATACCGAGGAGGCCGACCGGTCCCGTCGGCCCTTCCGACCGGCGCAACGGCGCGTCCCCAACCCGCCGAAGTGATGGCGGACATCGAGGAGGAAGAGCCGTCCGACCCCCTCTCGGAGGACGGGGAAGAATAATGTCCCGGTAGGGATGCGCCGGGGGACGCCGGGGTAGCCGAGCGGCCAAAGGCGGCAGACTCAAGATCTGCTCTCGCAGGAGTACCCAGGTTCAAATCCTGGCCCCGGCAGTGGATCCCGCGAAGGACCGTGCCCCCCAGATGCGAGCTGGGCGACGTTCGGCCCGCGCGCCGAGGCGGGAGCCCTCTCGAGCTCGAGACGCGTGGCTCCGCGGAGGTCGAGGAGGTCCCGTCGGGAGTCGAGCGGCTCCCTCCCCGCTGCAGCATGCGACCTTTTGCGGTCTGTCGTGTACGTACGAACGTGGGGACGGACCCATCGTTCGAACGCCCGGGCCTCCGTCGCGGCGCGCCGGTCGGGTCTGTGCGACCTGCCCGCTCCCGAACTCTCGGTTGGTCGGCCGTCGCCATCGTATGGATCATGGTGGCCTCTGGCACCTCTGTCCTCGCTCCGACATCGTCCGGTTCCTCTACCGGGCACTCGGCTCCCGTCGCGAACGCGGTCGGATGGAGCGGGTCCGTCGAGCCGACCTCGAGCCTGGGGAGGAGCCCGTCCGTCCCGTCGCGTCCCGGCGCTGGAGAATCCAACTCGCTGACCGGTTACCCATGGATCCCACCCGCCTCCGAGGCAACGAACCACTCGAGCTCTCCCACACGGGCGATCCCGGTCTCCTCCCCCGCCCCGTCTGCGCCGATCTCGTTCAATCCCTCGTTGGTGAAAGTGACGGGAACCGTCGTGAGCGCGGAGCCGCCCCACCACCCGATCGGCGACGCCAACGTCTACGGCAGCGACCTCGGAGTCCCCTGCGACCCGACCGGCTGCCCGCTCTACGCCCGCACGGCGTTCAACGGAACGTTCCTCCTCAATGGGGTCGGAGTCGGGAACATCGTGGTCAGCGTGACCGACGGCTGGAACCTCACGAACTATACCGTCCTGTACAATGTGACGAAGGGCACCGGCAACCTCTCGACCGGTGACATCGGACTGGTTCCGGACGCCATCGTTTCCGGTTGCGTGGAGGGCGCCGATTACAGTCACGAAGGGGCCCCGGACGTCTCGGTGGTCGGGGAGACCCGGGACGGCACGGTCCAAGGCACCCCCACGGCCGTCACCTCCAGCCCCAGCGGTTGTTTTTCGGGCGTTGCGGTCCCACCGGGTCCGGCCGAGATCGAGTTCACGCCCTCCTCCGGCAGCGAGTATGAGTCGAACGACACGTTCGTCGACCTCGCCCCGGGCCAGCACTACGAACTGCCGGCCCCGATCTACCTCCCGGTCGGCGTGCTGGTCACGATCGAGCCGTGGGACCCGAACCTCCATGCGCCGGTGAACGACGGCTATCCGTTCCTGACCAAGTCGGTGCCGTACGACGGGGTCACGTTCCGCTCGGCCTTGACCGGGGCGTCGTTCGGGCCGGGCACTCCCGTGAAGGAGGGAGGAACGCCCCAGGCGTACGCGCCCCCCGGGCTCGATGTGATGACCGTCGACGCCTCCGGGTATCTCGAGAACTCGAGCCCGGTCGAGATTCCCGAAGAGCCGCCGGGGTACGCCGTCCCGTTCGGGATGGTCTACATGGCGCCCGATGGAAAGGTGACCGGCACCTTCGGCCTCACCTGGGAGGGACCGGTCTCGAACACTCCGTGGTACCAAGAGGTCGTCCAAGCGAACTCCTCGGTGCTGTTGACGATCTGCAGCCTCGATGGGTACCTCTCAGGCTTCGCCGTGCCCACCGGCGCCGGAGGGATCTCCATGAGCTCGTCGACGTGCCTCTCCACCTGCCAACCGTTCCGGAACGTCTTTACCACGTTCGCCGCGCCGTTGCGTGACAGCGTGACGATCGCTCCGGCCGCCTCCCCGGGCGTCTGCAATGACACGTGGCCGATCCCCGATCTCCTCCCCGTGGAAGGCAACACCACGTTCGCGACCGTCCCGCCCGGCCTCGGCGTCCCGTTGTCTCTGGGGGAGATTGATTTCACTCCGGGGAACTACATCAAGGGACGGATCTCCCCCGGCGACGCGTGGACGATCTCGGCCTGCTCCACCGATGAGACCGGGGTCTGCATGCCGCCGTCGGGCCCGGTCAACACCTCCGGCAGCAAAGGGAGCTGCCGCTACCCGTACCAAGGGGATCCCCAGTACTGCCCGTACGATCCGATCGGCTGCCCTGGCTCCGCCGTGCCCGACGCCGGGAGCTGGTTCTGCGTCGCGGCTCCCCCGGGACCCGATCGGCTGGAGATCTCCTCCCCGACCCAAGGCTTGAACGTCACCTGGGTCGACCTGGTCCCGGGGCAGTACACGTCGAAGGCGGCCTCGCTCGCCTCCGTCTCCTCGAATCTCGTCCAGATGATCAACCTCAGCTCCGGCGGCAACGTGAGCGGGGAGATCGCCGACGGGGTGACGGGCGAGCCGATCCCGACCCAGGAGTTTCCCACGGTCTCGATCAGCCCGGTCACGGCCGGGGTCGGTGGTTCGAGCACCGGGACCGGCTCCACGTTCAATCTGACGAGCGTTCCGGGTTGGGTCACGGTGTCGGCGAGCGCGAACAACTTCCTCGGCAACAGCACCTGGGTCCACGTGAACGACTCCTCGATCCCCGTCTCCACCGGCGTGATCCGCCTCGATCCGGTCTCCTGGCTCCAGGGCCAGATCCTCTACGCCAACGGGACGCCCGCCGTGTACGCCACCGTCGCGACGTGCCAGATCGGGAGCCTCGGATGCCAATCCGTGCTCGAGAACGGATTGACCTCCACGGGCGGGCGGTACGCGCAAGAGCTGGCGGCGGCGCCCCCGCCGCTCGGCACGTACGTCGTCGAGGCGAGCGCCCCCGGCTATCTGTCGAACTTCACGTGGGTCAACGTGACGACGCCCGGCGCGTTCTACACCGCGCCGCCGATCCGGCTCACCTCGTTCCTCAGCGTCGCCTCGAGCCGGACGAACCGGAGCGGAAGCCGCGGCTCCCCGGCGCTCCCGCCGACCCCCGACCCGTTCGAGTACCTCGTCGGCTCCGTCGTGGATAGCGTCACCCAAGAAGGGATCCCGCAGGCGCTGTTCACGCTCGAGGCGGTCAACGGCGGACCCCCGACGGTGTTGGAGAACTCGATCACCGATGGCGGCTTCTTCAACTACACCGCCCCGTCGGGGCAGTTCTGGGACAACATCTCGGCGCCCGAGTACTATCCGCTCACGATCTTCCTGAACCTGAGCGGGGTGGCCCCGGAGCTGAACGTGGGGACGATCCGGTTGGTCGCGTTCTCCGGTCTCGTCAACGGGCAGCTTACCGTCGAACCGTCGTCGTACGTCACCACCAGGTACCACATCGGTCCCGGGGACGTACTGGTCACCGTCTGTCTGCAGTTCGATCCGGCCGTCTGCGGATCGGGGCTCGCGGACTCGAGCGGTTTCTTCAGCGTGCCGGCGCCGGCGGGCGCGAACGACTCCGTCTCGATCGAGCCGGCCGCCAGCGCCTCCACCGGATCCGCCCCCGGGGGGTTCCTCGGCGCCGCGGCGTCCGTCACCGTCGTCAATGGGACCGTCTCTCCGCTCCTCAAGGCGAATCTCACCCTCTTCGGGGAGGTGACCGGAACCGTCTATGACCAGAGCACGGACAACGCATCCACGGTCGGCCTCGGGAGCTTCGCGGCCACGGTGATCGAGCCCGACGGGATGGTCGCCTCCGCGGGCGAGACGTTGGGGGGCGGTGGGACGTTCACGGCGTTCCTCCCGCCCGGGACGATATCGGGCGAGGTGTTGGGGGACGCATTCATCCCCCGGAAATTTAGTTCGCCCTCCGATCTCGCGAACATCACGGCGGGCGACGTCAGTTGGTTCAACGCCTCCTTGGTCCACTACGGGTGGATCACGGGGACGGTCCGGGCGACTTCCTTGCCCTCGGACGCGGTGAACCTCACCGTACCGAACGCCGCCGTCAGCGCGCTCGGCTGGGACGCGGCGCTACAGAGCGAGCTCGGGACGACCGGACCGGTCGACGACTCCGGCTACTTCAACGTCACCTCGCCACCGATCCGCGTGAACCTCTCGGCGTCCGCGCCGGACTTCGCTCGGCCGACGGTGACGAACTCTACCTACGTCCCCGTGAACGAAAGCCAGACGTTCGACTTCCCGTTCTGGGACTGGCTGCCCCTGACGCCGTGGGGTTTCGTCAGCGGACGCGTCGCCGATCCGGTCCTCGATCGGCCGATCATCAGCGCCAGCGTCCTCGTCACCGATGAGAACCAATCGAACCCGTCCGATCCGGCCGCCGTCAGCGCGGCGAACGGGCGGTTCTTCACCGACGCGACCCCGGGCCCCGCGGACGTGCTCTCGCTCGGACAGAGCGAGGATCTCTCGAACAGCACGGTCGTGAACGTCTCCCGAGGGGTCGTCGACCAGGTCGGCACGGTGAACCTGACCGGGTACGGCGTGGTGGCCGGCCAGGTGCAGGGGGCGCTCGGGACGATCCCGCTCGATGGGGCGAGCGTCTCCGTCTGTCCGATCCGTACGCCGGAGTGCAGCGACACGACCACGACCAACGTGAATGGGATCTTCTGGGCGCTCGCGCCTCCCGGGGCCCAGGCGGTCAACGTGACCGCCGCCGGGTACGTCCGGAACGCCTCCGCGACGGTCACCATCTCGACCGATTCGTGGGTCTGGATGGGGAACATCTCGTTAGAGCCGCTGGCCGGATTGGGAGGCATGGTCCTCGGGGTACCCTCCGGCCTCCCGCTCGTCGGGGCCGATGTCAGCGTATGTGCGCCCACCCTCCCGGGAGGCGCTCCGGACAGCTTCTGCCTCGTGACCGTCGAGACCGACCCTGACGGGCAGTTCACCGTCTCCGCGCCCGCCGGCGCGTACTCGATCGCATTCCGGGCGGCCGGGTACGCGCCCCAACTCCTGTCCGTGGCGATCGCCCCCGGCGAGACGGTGGACCTCGGGACGATCTTCCTCGTCTTGGACGGGGTGATCAACGGCACCGTGCTCGGGGCGGACACCGAGGCGCCCCTGACCGACGCCTCCGCGGAGGCCTGCGCCACGGCCCAAGGGGGAGCGTGCACGAGCACGGCGAGGACGGATGCGCTGGGGACGTTCCTTCTGACGGCCTCGCCCGGACGATATCAGGTCGTACTCTCCGCGCCCGGCTATCAGGACGGCTACGCGTTCGCCACTGTCCAGAGCGGTCGGATCTACTCGATCCCCCCGAGCGAGCTCGTCCCGGTCGGCTCGAGTGAGCTGTTCACGGTGAACGGCACGATCGTGGGTACCACCAACGAGCAGCCGATCCCCGGCGCCACGGTGATCAGCGCCGGCGGGTTCGCCTCCTCGCCGACCGGGGATACCGGGTCGTACTCGATCGTCGTCCCCTGGGGATCGTATTCGTTCGCCGCCCGGGCCGCCGGTTTCGATGTCGCCTGGCAGAATATCACGGTCCACCAGGACCTCGGGAACGTCGATTTCGCCTTGGCTCCGTCCCTCTACGTCGTCTCGGGACGGGTCACCGACGGACTCTCGGGGACCGGGCTCTCCGACGCCATGATCACGATCCCGTACGTGGCGTCGACGCTGACCAACGCCTCGGGAGAGTACTCGTTCGAAGCCCCGAATGGAACGTTCGCGAGCCGCGTGACGCCCCAGTCCGGGGAGCCCGATCTTCCCACGACGATCACCCTCGTCGTCAACGGTGCCGACGTGGAACGCGACGTCGCCCTGTACCCTCCGGGAACGACCGTCGACGGGTTGGTGGCGGACGCGTTGAGCGGCGAGCCGATCCGCGGGGCCACGGTGACGATCTCGGGGACGACCGCCGGCGGCGTCCCGTGGTCGGGCCGCTACCTCGCGAACTCGCTCGGGCGGGTCTCCATCGTCGTGTACGCCGGGCAGTACTCCGTGAATGCGTCCGCCGTCGGCTACACCCCGGCGACGGCTCCCGTCACGACCTCGGGCGGTGGCTCCGTCCCGCTCCTCCTCACGCTCACCGCGTCCCCCGGCAGCTTTCTCGCGCCCCCCGCTTCGCCCCCGTGGACGTCCCTCGACTGGACGTATGTCGCCGTCGTCGTCGGGATCGGCGCCGCGGCGGTGGCGGGGATCTACTTGGGGACCCGACTCGGTCGGGAGGAGTACGGGGATGACGACGGGGATGACGACGGGGACGAGATCGAAGACGAAGGCACCGCAGAGATCGACGTCCCGGAGACCGAGGAGGACCCGCTGTGAGCTCCTCGGCGCTCCGCTCGCGCCTCCGGGCCGCCCGGCTGGGGGCCGCGATGGCCGTCGTTCTGGCGGCGGTCGCCCTCCTTGGCGCAGGGCGCGGAGTGCCAAGCTCCGGCTGGTCCGCCTCCCAGGGGACGCCGACCCCGAGCCCTTTGACCCCGTCGACCCCCGAGTTCGCCCTCAGCGTGAGCGCCCAGCCGACGGCGATCTGCGCCTTTGGAAGTTCGGACTGTTCCGCGGATGCGGGGGAGTCGAGAGTGACCCTCGCCGCCCAGGCCCCCTCGACCGGGGAGCAGACCTGGCCCGCCGTGCAACTGGCGTTCGTGATCAACACCGCCGCGTACAACGGAGACTGGGATCCGAGCTACGCGCAGAACTCGAGCAGCTTCCTCCTCAACCAAGCGGACCCGTGCGCGGATACGGGATTCTTCACCAGCCCGCCGGCGTCCCCCCTCTGCGAGGAGTCGAACCTGATCCCGTTCTTCGTATCGAACGCCGAGTCGATCGCCACCGGGATCGCGAGCGCGAACCCGAACACCCAGGTGACGTTCGCCCTCGTCGACTACTTCGCCGCGTGGGACCAGTTCGATGATGAGACGGACGACGGCCAGCACTACGACGTCGACATCTCCTCGTTCGTCCCAGCGAGCCAGTTCGGCGCGGAGGTGCAGAGCACCTTCGTCGCGACCCAGCTCACCGGCATGTTCGATGGGGGCGCCGGGCGCGGATTCATCGGATCCGACCGCGGCCTCGACGACGATTTCCTCGCGACGGACGCCATCACCGCCCTCTACGGGACCGTGGTCGGCAGCGGCCTGAGCTGGTCGAACACGACCCACCATGTGATCGCGCTCGTCGGCGACGGCGCCCCCGAGGCGAACGGGTTCCAGGAGGACTACTGCGTCGCGCCGTTCACGTTCAACGACCTCGCCGAGCACATCCCGTGTGACTCGTCCGACTGCGAGCCGTCGTACCACTTCCCGAGCGGCGTCTCGAGCCCCCAGTGCGAGGGGTGGACGTCGTCCCAGGACGGGAACCCGGACGACTCGATCGCGGCCCTGACCCGGACGACGCCGACGTGCACGCAGTCCCTCGGCCGGGAGTGCACGATCGACGTCATCACGCCCTACGACGGGATCACCGATCCGTTCTCCCTCGCCTGGCCAACGGAGGCCAAGGATTGGGGCGGATCCCCCGGCGGCCCCGATGTGCTCGCGAACAGCGACCGCATGCTCCTCGCCTCCTGCGAGCTCGCGGCCGCCACCGGCGGGAGTTGGGATGGCCCGACGTTCTACCGCTGCCCCAGCGGCCAGAGCGGGACGCTGCAGTACGTCCCTCACGGATCTCCGGAGAACCCGGTCACTTCGAACCCGAACCTGCAATCGGCGTTCGCGCAGCTCGGCTTCGGCTCCGTGCGCTACTCGCTGGTCGCCACCGGCGCGTCGGAACCGATCTTCACCTTCGCGCCGTACGGGAACATCCAGATCGCCCCGGAGCCGGACTTCCAATCCGTCTGTACCCTCGCGGACGGGCAGTTCTGGGTCGGCGGGGAGAAGTGTCCCGCGGTCCCGGTCAATCTGACCGGACAGCAAGTGCGCTACTGGGGATGGAACTGGTCCGGGAACATCTCCCAGAACACGCTCTCGTTAGGCGACACATGGTCCGTATCGTTCTGGGTCGACGCCGTAGGCCCGCCGTACTCTCTCGTCCCGGTGGACGCCTGCGTGACCCAAGGCTGCGCCGGCGGGGGGAGTGGCCCGGTCGGGGGGATCTTCAGTGCCGCGACGTACGTCCCGGACACGAACAGCTCGCTCACGGTGCAGTCGTTCCCCCTCGCCTCGCTCGAGGTCGTCGCCCTCCCGCGCGGGATCCCTCCTCCCACCCTCCCTCCGCCGGCGCCTCCGGCCGAAGTCGTGCCGGCCCCCCCGCCGCCCCCGATCGCCGCGCCGCTGCCCGTGGCGGTCGTGGCCCAGGTTCCGGTCGAGGTCGTGGCCGGTCAGGCGACGGTCGCCGGTTTCCTGATCGGAGCGGCGGTCAGTGTGAACCTGAAGAACCCCCCGATCGCGCAGGCGGTGGCGGCGCTCTCCGGGAAATCCCCCTCGAGGAAGTCGAGATTCGAGGGCGTCGAAGGCAACTCCGCCCACAGTGTCGGGCGATTCATCTGATCGACGGGACCCGGGTCGGAACCTCGGCCACCGTCCCGAGGGGTCCCTCGCGAGGTCTAGTCGCGATCACGCGAGCGGGAGCGGCGCGAACGTCGGCTCGTAGTCGCTCGGCAGCGATCCGACGATCGGGATGTGGTGCCCGCAGTCGGGACAGTCGCCGTCCTTGTCCAGCCCCCAACGTCGAATGAAGAACCCATACCGGTCGACGACGATCCGACCGCACTCGGGGCAGTACGTGTGCTCGAACGGGTGACCCCAGACGTTGCCGAGATACACGTACTCGAGCCCGGCTTCCTTGGCGATCTTGTGGAGCCGCTCGAGCGTCCGGATCGGGGTTTGCGGGAGGTCCATCATCTTGTAATCTGGATGCCACCGAAGGAGGTGGAACGGCGTCTCGGGGCCGATCTCCTTCACGACGAACCGAGCCAAGCGATCCAGGGCGGCATCGTCCTCCCCGACCTCGGGGACGATGAGGTCCGTCACCTCCACGTGTACGCCTCGACGGGCCAGCTCGGCCGAGGTCGAGAGGATCGGGGCCGGCCCTTTCGCGGTGATGTACCGCCGCATGAACCCCTCCTCGCCGCTCCCCTTGAAATCGATCGAGATCGCATCGAGGTGGGGCGCCAACACGTCCACGGCCTCGGGCGTCATGTAGCCGTTCGTGACGAAGTTGGCGAACAGTCCGTACCGATGGGCCTCGGCGATCACATCGAGCGCGTACTCGATGAAGATGGTGGGCTCGTTGTAGGTGAACGTCACCCCGTCACATTCGAGCTCGCGGGCGCTCCGCACGGCCTCCTGCGGGGAGAGGGCCCGGCCCTGGACCACCTGTTCCTGGGAGATCTCCGCATTCTGGCAGTACTGGCACCGCCAGTTGCAGCCGACGGTCCCGATCGAGAAGACCCGGGCGCCGGGGTGGAAGTGGCTGAGAGGTTTCTTCTCCACCGGATCGACTTGCACGGCGGCCACAATCCCGTAGGTCAGGAGTTTCAGGGCCCCGCCCTCGTTGCTGCGAACATAGCAGAAGCCGTGCGACCCGTTCGGAATGACGCAGTACCGGGCGCACGCCGTGCAACGCACCTTCCCCTCCGCCAGCGGCTGGAAGAGCGTCGCCGGATGGGCTCCCATGTACGTCCTCGTCCAGACGAAGGCATTCCCGGTCGATTACGGTTCCGCGTCCCGTCCCCGAACCCCGCCCAAACTCTCAAGCCCCCCACCTCCTCCCGGGAGCCGTGGCGGACGCAACCTCGGACGGACCGTTGCCGGCCGCACGGGCCCGGGAGATCGAGACCGAGCAGATCCGAACTCTCACGCCCTCACCGGAGCTGCTCGAGCGCGTTCGAGCGGCGAGGGAGCGCTTGGTGCAGCTTGCCGAGGACCATGCCAAGACCCGCCACTCCCCCCTCGTGCGAGCGGTCGTGGCCGGGAGCGCGGCGCGGGGGACGTTCCTTCCGGACCGATTGGATATCGATCTGTTCCTCCTCTTCCGTCCCGACCTCGACCGACGGACCCTGGAGCAAGAGGGGATGGCACTCGCGACGCAGATCGTCGAGAAGCCCGAAACGCGCTACGCGGAGCATCCGTACCTTCGCGGCACGTTCGCGGGGTTCTCGGTCGACGCCGTCCCCGGGTACGCGATCGAAGACCCCTCGAAGCCGATCTCGGCCGTGGACCGGACGCCGTTCCACCATGCGTTCCTCACCCCCCGCCTCAGCCCGGCCGCGATCGATCAGGTCCGATTGACCAAGCAGTTCCTCCGGGCCATCCGGGTCTACGGCTCGGAGAGCCGTACCCAGGGGTTCTCGGGGTACCTCGTCGAGCTTCTGATCGTCAAGTTCGGGACGCTCGACGCCTTGCTCGCGGACGCCTCGAACTGGCGCATTCCCCACCGGCTCCTGTTCCTCCCCGAAGCGGCTCCCCGGGTGCCGGACGATGTCGCCCTCGTGATCGACGATCCGGTCGACCGGGAACGGAACGTTGCCACGGCGCTCTCCCGTCGGAACTTCTCGGTGTTCGTCCTCGCCGCGCAGGAGTACCTGCTCCGGCCCTCCGACGAGTTCTTCCGGCTCCATCCCCCGACGGTCCTGGCCAAGGCGCCGGCGCTTGCTCGGATCGGCGCACGGGCGACGCACGTCGGCGGCCTCCGTCTCCGTCGGCCGGATCTGGTCGACGACACGTTGTACCCTCAGCTCGGGAAGGCCGAGCGCTCCCTGGCACGGGAGGCGGAACGCGTCGGGTTTTCGGTGATCGGGACCTCGTCGGCCGCCGGTCCGACCGGCGTGACCATCCTCATCGAGGTCAGCCACCCCCGGCTCGCGGCGGTCCAGCTCCGAGATGGCCCGCCTCCCGGGATTGCCCGATCGGAGCCGTTCCTCCTGAAGTGGACGGCGCCGGGCGCCGGGACGCTCCAGGGTCCGTACGCGGCCGAGGATGGTACGCTACGCGTGGAGACCCCGCGAGGGGAGCTCGCCTTGGAGCCGATCCTGACGACGAGCCTCCCCCACTTGCCGATCGGGAAGGACCTGTTGAAGGCTCTTCAGCCGACCGATCACGTGCAACCGCTCGCCGAGATTCCCGAGAGCCCAGAACTCTCCCAGGCGCTGGGGGAACTCCTCGAGAAACGGCTTCCGTGGCTTCCGGCCCGTCCCTCTGGGTCGGGCTGACCCGAGACCGGGGGCGTCCGCCTAGAGCGCGGACGCGACGGATTGGAACAGGAACCAAAGCCCGAGCCACGCGAAGAAGAGGATCGCGATCACGCCCGCCCAATCCCCCTTGGTGTACTCCGACGATCTCGATCGGACATTTCGGATGAGCACGAGCCCGCCGATGACGAATGCGATCCCGACCACCAGCCCGACCACGGGGGCCAAGGTGCGTTGGAATATCGTCGAGAGAACGGCCGCCGTGACCCCTACGCCAAAGGCGATCAGCGTCGCCCAGGTCAATTCGAGCTCGTGGGAGACGAACGCGTGCTCGTCGAAGACCGGGAATTCGAACTTCGACTCCTCCGCCTCCTCGATCTTGCGCTTCGCCTTCTTCGCCACGTCTATCCCTCCCGGGTCGCGATCGCCGCGCGGTACAGCTCCTCGGCGTGGTAGGAGCTCCGGACCATCGGTCCGGCCTCGACCCCCGAGAACCCGGCGATGCGGGCGCGTTCTCGCAGGTCGGCGAACTCCTGGGGGGTGACGTACCGGGCGACCTCGTGGTGGGAGGGGGTCGGTCGAAGGTACTGGCCGAGCGTGAGCAGGTCGACTCCGGAGCTCCGGAGCAGGTGGAACGTGGCGTCGAGCTCCTCGGGCGTCTCCCCGAGCCCGACCATGATCGAGCTCTTGGTCACCAGCGGTCGGTCGGCGCGCCCCTTCGCGCGTTCCAGCACGGCGAGGGAGCCGGAGAAGGTCGCCCGTCGGTCGCGGACGATCGGCGAGAGCCGGGGTACGGTTTCGATGTTGTGCGCGAGGACATCGGGTCGGGCGTCGACGACTTGGGCCAGGGACTCCGGGCTCCCGCCGAGGTCTCCAATGAGGAGCTCGACCAGCGTGCCGGACGATTCTCGACGGATCGCGGCGACGGTGGCGGCGAGGATCGACGCGCCACCGTCCGCTAGGTCATCCCGGCAGACCTGGGTCAGGACCACGTAGCGCAATCCCCAACGCGCCACCGCGCGGGCGACCCGGTCCGGCTCGGACGCGTCCACCACCCCATGCGCGGAGCGGGTGTTGACGGCGCAGAACGCACAACGCCGGGTACAGTCGGCCCCCAACAGCATGATCGTAGCGGCGCCGGCGCTCCAGCACTCCGCGAGATTGGGGCATCGGGCTTCGACGCACACGGTCTCGAGCTGGAGCTCGCGGAGGATTCCCCGTACGCTCTCGTACCGGGGGCCGGACGGAGGACGGGTCCGGATCCACTCCGGGAGCGGAGCGGACACCGGCCCCGATCGGAGCATGGGCAATGCCGTTGCCATCGCGCTTCGACCGGTCCTGCTGACTTAGGTCTTGCGGAGCGCCGTGTGGCTGCGTCGCGCCTCGAGCAGCAGTTCCAACTGGCTTGCGGGGGCATCGCCCAGGTGCAGGCGAGCCGGCCGCCCCACGGAGGCCGGTTCGATCTCCACCCACTCCTCCCGTTCCAACTGCTTCACGACCCGCCAGAACGTCACGCGGCTCGCCGCCTTCTCGCCGAGCTGTTCGCAGAGCGCCCCGTACGCCTTCCGCGCATTCTCCGTCGTCACGGCGCCTTTGGGGCCCCGGAGAGAACGGGCGATGGCGAGCAGGACGTAGAGCGAGGTCCCGGTGAGCCCTTCCAGTCTCTTCTCGTCCACGCCCGGAAGGAACGCCATGCGGGCGCGGCGGGCGTCCTCGAGATCAATCGTCTCGTGTCCGTCCGTCTCGGCCGCCCGGGCCGCGTTCAGGAGAAGCTCGATGGCGAACCGCGCGTCCCCTCGCACCGCCGCCGCTTCGGCGAGGAGCCGGTGCACACCCACCGAGACGCTGCCGCGACGCAGCGCGACCTCCGCCCGGGTCGTGAGGATCGCTTCCAGCGCTTTCGCATCGTACGGGGGCAGGTGCATCTGATGAGAAACGCCGAAGCTCGAGCGGCTCGCCGGATCGAGATACGGCAAGATGTCCTCCGGGGCGATGAGCAGCAGCGAGATCGGGCCCAGCGAGACCTCGCTCCCCCGGGTGAGCAGGTAGACGAGCTTGGTCTCCTGCCGGACGATGGCGCTCACTTCGTCGAGCACGATCAGACGGTGCGCCGGTTCGCGCCGGAGACCCCGCTCGAGCACATCGAGCATCTCGCTCACCGAGTACCCGCGCTCGGGCAGGTCGATCCCGACGCTCTTCAGAATCTCGCGGAGAACCCCCCGGTCCGTTCCCCGACGCCAGCAGTTGACGTAGATCGTCCGGATGCCGCCGGAACTATCCCGGCTGCGCCGGCTGAGGTTGTCGGCGACCCGTCGGGCCAGGGCCGTCTTGCCGCTCCCAATCCCCCCGGTCAGTAGAAGGTGTTGGGGGACGCCCTTCTCGGCGGCCTCGCGGAACCGCCTCTCCAGCAGAGCGAGCTCCTTCTCCCGTCCCGGGAGTTTGGGCGGCACGTACGAGGATTCGAGCGTCTCCTCGCGGATCAGAATGTTTCCCACGGGCGCCTCAACGGGGTCGGTGGGTCGAGCGTTTAAATGAGGTTCGGGGGTGGAGGCGACGGCGGGACGGATCGACCGCGGCCCGCAACCGGCGATCGACCTCCCGGACGAGCTGCGCCGCCGGCACGTCCGCCTTCACTCGGATCCATCGGGGAGGTCGGGCGAGTCGGGCGTACTCCCGTCGCACGCGTCGCAGTCCTTGAGCGACCTCGAACGAGCTCCGTCGACCTCCCCGACCGGGAAGTCGGGCGAGCGCCGCGGCGACCGGAAGGTCGAGCCAGACCACGCGCGCGGGCTCGGGCGCGATTCCGCGTTGCAGGGCGGCGAGCCACGAGCGCCACTCCGGACTCAGCTCGCTCCCTTGGTAGGCAAGGGTCGAGTAGAACGAACGGTCTTGCAGGACGATCTTACCCTCCGCCAACATCTGCTGGGTGCCGACGGACGATCGCGCCCGATCGAGGGTGAAGTACAGGGCCGCCTCCATCGGACGGTGGGCGGCGCGCTCCGCGGACGCCGCCAAGGCGGTGTCCGAGGGCTCCCTCGCCACGACGACCGGCCACCCTCGTTGACGCCACAACGAAGCGAGGCCGCGCTGGAGCGTCGACTTCCCGGCGCCGTCGATCCCCTCGAGGACGATCAGGGTGCCGGTGGGAGAGCGGCGCTTCATCGCCCTCCATCAGGGACGACTCGGGGGCGCACCCCGTACACCTTCTCGATCGAGCTCTCGAACGGGATGCGCAATCGGTTGGCGGCCTCGACGCCCAAGAGGGCGACCGCGGCGGCCCGGCGGGGGACCGTGGCGATGTCGAGGACGGCCCCCGGTCGCTTCGGGTCGTCGAGGAAATCTGTCTCGAGGAACCACGGCCCCGGGGTACCGAGGACTCGGGAGACGATCTCCCGTCGAGCCAAGTGCGAAGGCACGATCCCTTGGAGTGCCTCGGGTGGCACGTCGGTCCGGTGGTAGTGTTTGACCAAACGAGAGAGCGGGAACTGCGTCTCTACGGCGAGAGCGGCGATGCGTTGGAATCCCGCGGCGTCGAGATCCTCGGTGTGGAGGACGGCGGGGCATCCCACATCCCGGGCGACCTCCAGCGCATGGCGGAACACTCCATCCACCGCTTCCACCCGGTCCTCCGCGACGGGGAAGTGCGGGCGGCCGACCTCGCCCAAGGCCACCGCGCGCCCCTCCTCGATCCAGCGGCCGGCCAAGTCCAGCGCGGCCGTATGGAGCTCGACAGCCGGACCGGTGCCGAGCGCGTCGATCTGGTGCAGGAGGTCGACCGGGTACGGGGCGAGGACCGGGTAGGCATGTACTCCCGCGTCGCGCTCCACCGCCTCGGCCAACGCCGTGGTCGTGGTGAACTGCCGCTCGTACGCCGCAAGCGTCGTAGGAGGCGAGGGGTCGTAGTTCTGCGTCGCCAGGAACAGGTGGGTCCCCCCTGCGGCTCGGAACCGTCGAGCGGCCGCGACCCCTTCCCCATCGGGCGACAGGTGGCAATGGTGATCGACGACCGGGAGGTCCGAGGGGAGCGGCATGGCCCCGCTCCCCGGCCTACCGCAGGAGACCAGAGCCGCGCAGCTCCGCGGTGATCTTCTTCACGGCGACGTCGACGTCCGACGGCTTCCGGGCGCCCGTGCACACCAGCTTGCCGCTGCCGAACAGCAGGACGACGACCCGCGGTTCCTCGATGCGGCAGACCAGGCCAGGGAACTGCTCCGGTTCATACTCCACGCGGTCGAGCCCGAGCGTGACGGCGATGGCGTTCAGGTTGATCTCCGATTCCAGGTCGGAGCTCGCGACGATGTTCTGCACTTCGATCTTCGGGTGCATGTTGATCTTCTGACCGCCCTTCTTGATCTGCTGGGAGACGGTCCGGATCGAGTCCTCGACCTCCTTCATGCTCTTGGCGCCAGTGCAAACGACCTTGCCCGAGCGGAAGAGGAGGATCGCGGTCTTCGGGACCTTGAGCCGATAGATCAGCCCGGGAAACTGCTCGGGCTCATACTCCGCCCCGTCGAGCCCGAGGGCGATCGACTGGAGGTCGAGTTGGTCGCCGAGCGAGGTAGAGGCCACCACATTCTCGATGCGAATCTTCGGCATAGCGGTCTGGCCGCCCTACTTAAGGCCCGTCTTAAAAAGGTATGGGCGCCCCATTCGAAAGGGGGGATTCGCTTCGTCGGGCCCCGGCCCCGGGGCGAACGCACCCCGCATTCTAGGGGTAGGATCTCGGCTTCAGCCGCTCGACCGCCTCGGGCCCCAGAAAACGCCGCACCGCGGCCTCCGGATGCCGGAGCGGGGAGCTCGTGTCCACGACTTCGACCACCGTACCCGTCGGGTCGATCAAGAACGAAGTTCGGCGGGCCTTGCCCCCCGGACTGAGGACCCCATACGATTCCGTGATCTTCTTGGAGACGTCCGCGATCAATGGGAACGGCAAGCCGCAGTGGTCGGCGAACTTCTGCTGCTTGGGCACGGCGTCGGTGCTAATGCCCAAGATTCGGACTCCCTTCGCTTGGAACTCCGGAAGAAGGTCCCGGAACCGTTTGGACTCGATCGTGCAGCCGGGCGTGTCGGCCTCCGGGTAGAAGTAGAGGACGACGGGGGCGCCTCGAAGGTCCTTCAGGTGGATCCGACCCGTGGACGTGTCACAATCAAAGTCGGGAGCCATCGTACCTTCCGCGATCATCACCCCGCCATCCAGCGGCGGTACATACGCTTCCCCGGACCGGCTCGGGGCGCCGGGAGTCTTGCTGGGTTCGAACTTTCGGCGGTAGCTCGAGTAGAGATCGCATCACGAGGCAAACCCGACCGTCAGTGCCGTCTCGTTGAACACCTGCGAGTAGGCGGCATGCGCCGAGGCGTACCCCGGATAGTTCGGATCGTACGCGGTGAGGCAGTCCTCGAAGTAGAGCTCGAAGATCTGCGTGTGCTGGCTGAGGCCATACGGAAGCAACGTCGTCAGCGACCCGATCGGCGGGGATCCGTTGGGGGAGCTCACCGCATCCGTCTGCAGCTCGAGGGGAACCTGGCCCTCGTACTCGTCGAACTGCTTGCACCACCCACCGCACGGTGTCGGCTGACCGGTCGCATTCTCCTGAACGTTGGCGAGCTCGAACCCCTCGGTCCCGAACCCGATGCCGTTCGCCGCCGCCGTGGCGGCGGTCTGGGCGGGGAGGTTGTCGTCCGTTCCGACCCCGACGCCGTTGAGGGCCACCATCAGCTGGAACGGGGCGTCGAGAGCCTTCTCGAAATCCAACATCTGGGTCAGATAGTTGGTCCACAAGGGGTCCGTGAATCCGCTCGAGTTGAGCGCCGCCCAGCATCCGGGGGCGGAGACGTCGAACAGCGGGAATGTCTCGCCCCCGGTCCCCAAACCGAACCGGATGTACCCTATCCCGGGGATTCCGGTGAAATGTTCGACCGTCGCCCGCATGAAGTTCTGATAGTTCGTGAGCACGGTCGTGTTCCAGAACAACGGCGTGGTGGAGGAGTTCGCACACTGCATCGTCGGGACGTGGGTGAGGACGTAGGGCGGAACGTACGTCTCATTCGGCCCGTATCCGACCATCTGCATGATCAAGTTGACCTCTTTCCCGGCCTCCGTCCAGGGTAGGATCTCCTGGTCCACGGCCGTCCAGTTGTACTGCCGAGCGGCCGTCGGTCCTTGGTCGACCGTGTTCCAGTGGATCCAGAAGTCGGCTCCACACAGGACCGAGTTGTTCTGGAGGTACTGGAGTGTGTCCGCATAGTACGGTTCGCCGGAACGGGTCGGAGGGTTGAGGATGAAGAGCCCGTGGGGGGCGGAGGGGTCGGCGACGGGAGCGTCGGAGCTCCGGCACGAGGCGAGGGATGTTCCTCGACTGCCACCGCCGGGGATCTGGTACGCCCCTGGGTCCCGAAGGAAAACGACCGCGGCGAGGATCAGGACCGCCACCACGAGTGAAACTTCGAGGATGCGTACTCTCCCCCGCCCCGAACGGGGCGGTGGGGGTACCGCACTCATCCCTCGAGTCCCGAGGATGGGGCCAGTCGCCGGATGATGTCCCCGATCACGCCGCGGGTGAACCCCCACACGACGTGCGTCCCCCAGACGGCTGCGTCAACCTCTCGCTCCCCCAGGTGGGTCCGCCGGAGCCGTCGTTCGGTGTGGAGCGCTTGGCCGAAGGGGAACCAGAAGACTTCGGCGACCTCAGTGAGATCCACGGGATGCGGCTCCCGACCCCGCTCGCCGAAAGGCGCCAGAAAGGCGGCCACATGGATCCCGAACACGGGAGCGGGGTACGTGTGGAAATACCGTGGCTCCTCCGAGAGGTCGATCGAGGTGAGCCCGACCTCTTCCGAAGTCTCCCGAAGCGCGACGCTCCGGAGCCCTGGGTCCGTCGGTTCCCGGTGTCCTCCCGGGAAGCTGACCTGCCCACTGGCCCGATCCCCCGCCCGTTCCGCGCGCTCGATCAACAAGGTCTCCGGTCCGTGACTCCCTTCCCGGATGACCACGAGGATCGCGGCTTCGGCCACCGGCTCGGGGGAGGGGATCTCCGGGAGGGTTCGCACCCTCGCCGGCCAATTTTCGAGGATCGCCGCGGGCGTCACGACTGCCAGTCGTACGTGACCTTCTGCTGGACGGCCCGCTGGTCGGACTGGTTCTCCGCCCGGGGCGCGGCGTTGCGTTCGAGGATTCGAAGGCGGTCGAGCAGGTTCCGGAGGTCACTTTCGAGGCGGTCGACGCGGGCTCTCAGATCGGCGTTCGGGTCGCTCATGTCTTCGATAGAGGATGCCCGAACTCATAGAAAAAGCAGTCCCCGGTTCACGCGGACGCGCCGCCGTCGACCTTGCGGAACCAATCCTTCAGGATCTGGGCGACCTCGTCGGGCTTCTCGGTCGGCACGAGATGTCCGGCGTACGGGAGCAGACGCATCTCGGCCCCGGGGATCGCTTGGCGTAGGATGCGGGCGTGAGATGGGTCCACGAGCCGGTCGTCCATCCCCTGGACGACGAGCGTCGGCAAGGCGATCCGTCCCAACATCCTCCGGACATCGAAGGTGCGGATCGAGCTCCCCCACTGTCCGGCCGCCCGCGCGTCCCGGGCCTTCATGGTGGCGCAGAACTCGTCGTAGAAGTCGAGGTGGTTCTCGAGCCAGTCGGGGGAGAAGAGGTCCTTGGCCATCCGGCTCGCGTACTCGTCGAGATTGCCGAGGTGATGGAGCTCCGCCCACCGGTCGAGGACCGCCCGCATGTGGGCATCGGTATGGGCGGCGGCGCCGAACAGGGTCAGGCTTCGGAGGCGTTCGGGGGAGTCGAGGGCGTACTTCAACGCCACGAACCCGCCCGCGCTCAGCCCGACCAAGTGGAACTTCCCGAGCTGCTTCTCCTCCGCAAACGTGGTCACGTCCGCGGTCATCTCATCGAACGAGAACGTGGATCCATCCGGGGTCGGGGAACGGCCGTGGCCCCGGAGGTCGACCGCGAGCACTCGGTGCTCCGCCGAGAGAGGCCCGAGGACCGGGGCCCAGACGGTGTGGTCGCCGCCCATCCCGTGGAGCAAGAGGACCGGGGTCCCGTCGCCGCTGTCGGTCGAGAACCGGATCGCCCCGGCCTCCATCGCCATGCCCCCGCGACCGGAGTCGTCTATTTACGCACCGCGGCGCCACGCTTCGGCGACCGCATCCGTAATGAGCCGGGGCGGAACTCTCCCCTCGAGGTCGACATGCGCGGAGTGATGCTCATGAGCGGGGGGATCGACTCTCCCGTCGCACTGTACTTCATGCTCCGGGCCGGGCACGAGATGACCGGCGTCCACATGGACAACCGGCCGTTCACGGACGATACCCCGCTCGAGAAGGTCGTCGACCATCTGAGCATTCTCCGGGAGCGGTTCGGGCAGAAGATCCCGCTCTACGTGCTCCCGCACGGGCCGACGCAGATCACCCTCATGCGCGAAACGGACCGGCACGTCGGGTGCGTGCTCTGTCGCCGGTTCATGTGGCGCTCCGCCGAACGGATCGCGACCCAGGAGAATGCCGAGTTCCTCGTCACGGGGGAGGCGCTCGGGCAGGTCGCCTCCCAGACGCTCCAGAACATGCGGAGCGCCACGGAGGCCGTCCGCATCCCGATCGTCCGCCCCCTCATCGGGTTTGACAAGGCCGAGATCGAGGCCGTCGCCAAGGAGATCGGGACCTACGGGATCTCGACGCGCCCCGGGCTCTGCTGCCAGGCCGTGCCGGACAAGCCCGCGACGCGGAGCAACGTGATCCAGATCCGCGAGGAAGAGGCGGTGTTGGACGTCGACGCCATCGTGGACGACGTCGTGCGGCGCGCGACGGTGCTGTGACCTACTCGACGGTGCGGCTCTGCTCGAGCCGGGGGGCGTTCGAGGCGATCCCCCAACCGCGGCTGACCCTCGACCTCGGGGCGGTACGGCAACAGCTCGAGGGGCAATCGATCCCGGTCCAGGACGCCCGGGTGATGTTGATCGTCCAGCTCTCCCGGGAAGTGACGGTCGCCCGGGACGGACGGATCATGATCAAGACCCGCGACCCCGAAGAGGCGGCCCAGGTCCTCGCCGATCTCTTCCGACGGACGAAGATCGATGGGCTCGCCGCGGGCCAGTGAACCCCCGGGCCTCTCTCCATCAGGATTAATGCGGGGAAGGTCGTAGCTCACCAGCGACGAGGTTCATGCGGGAGACGTGGGTCGTCGGGGCGGCGTCGAGCCGGTACGGCAAGATGCCTGACACCGGCCGGGAGACGGCGACGCGCGTCGCCTTGGAGGCGCTCGACCGGGCGGGGATCGATCCGAAGGCCGTCGGCCATACGTTCGTCGCCAACGCGTTCGGCTTCACCGAACGCCAGGCCCATATCGGCCCCCTCATCAACTCGGCCCTGGGGATCCCGGACGTTCCTTCCTTGACGGTCGAATCGGCGTGCTCCTCCTCCAGCGCCGCGCTGCACGAGGCGTTCGTCCACGTCGCCGGGGGCTTCCTCGACGTGGCGTTGGTCATCGGCTTCGAGAAGCTGTCGCAGATCGACACCCTCGAGGCGACCAGCGACTTCGCCCTCGCCGCGGATTACCCGTACGAGACGTTGAACGGCGCGACGTTTCCCGGCTTGTATGCCACCATCGCGTCGGCCCACCAGAAGCGATACGGCACGACTTCGGCCGAGCTCGGGGCGGTCGCCATCAAGAACCACGCCAACGCGGCCCGCAACCCTCACGCCCAGTTTCAGAAGGAGATCTCGCTGGAGAAGTATCTCGCCTCCCCGATCATCGCCTCCCCGCTGCGGCTGTACGATTGCTGTCCTTTCTCGGACGGCGCCGCGGCTCTCGTGGTCGCCGCGAAGGACGCGCTCCCGTCCCCGTCGACCGAGCCGCTCGTCATCCGGGCCTCGGTGCGGAGCGGCTCCCTCGGCGACGTTCACGACCGGGCGGATCTCACGAGCCTCCCCGCCACCAAGACGGCCGCGGCCGCGGCGTTCCGCGCGTCGGGTCTCACGGCCGCCGGCATCGATTTCCTCGAGGTCCACGACTGCTTCACCATCGCCGAGCTGATCGCCCTCGAGGATCTCGGATTCTTTCCGGCGGGATCGGCCGGCCGAGCGACCGTGGAGGGCCTCACGGCTCGGGACGGAAAGCTCCCGGTGAACCCGTCCGGTGGATTGAAGGCGAAGGGACACCCGGTCGGTGCCACCGGGGCGGGTCAGATCGTCGAGGTGTTCGAACAGTTCAACGGACTGGCGGGGACCCGTCAGGTTCCGAAGGCCGAGACCGCTCTGACCCACAATGTCGGCGCGACGGGCAGCTCCTGCTCGGTCCACATCTTCTCCCGTCGATGACCGACGCCCCGCCGCGGGACGCGCCCCCGCCCTCCCCACCGCCTCCGACGCACTCCATCGCGGAGTTCCGACGGGGGTACGAGTCCGAACAACGGCTCCGCGGCTACCGGTCGGCCTGTGGGTTCGTCACCGCCACTTGGGGCCTCATCTGTCCGAGCTGCGGCCAACGCGATCTGACGGACGGGGTCCTCTCCTCGCGGGGCCGGGTCGCCGCGTATTCGGTCCAGACGGTCCCTACCGCAGAGTTCGTGAACGACGCCCCGTACGCGTACGTCATCGTCGAGCTGGATGGCGGAGGTCGGATCACCGGATGGATGCCCTCGATCCAGTCGCCGGAGCAGCTGGCGATCGGGGACCGGGTCCGGTGGAGCCCGACGTATCGGACGGGGGTGGTGTTCGAACGAGAGACGCCGGCCTCGGGGGACCCCACCGCGTCCCCATGATCTCCCCTCCGTCTCCCGACGAGAGGCCTCGACCGTGGTTGGCCCATTATCCGGACTATGTTCCCCGTCAGCTCACGATTCCCGACGTCTCCTTGCCGGATCTGATCGCCGGCTCCGTCGCCCGCTGGCCCGACCGGGCGGCCCTCATCTTCTACGGCCGTCGCTGGACGTACCGCGAGTTCTGGGAGCTGACCGGCCGCGTCGCGGCCGGCCTCTATCGCGACGGGTTCCGTCCGAGGGACCGACTGGCCCTGTACCTCCCGAACTGCCCCGCGTACCCGATCGCGTTCTTCGGAGCGCTCCGCCTCGGCCTCGAGGTCGTCCAGGTGAGCCCGCTCTACCTCGGCAACGACTTGGAAGGGTTGCTCGTGGACTCGCAGCCGAAGGGGATCGTCACCTTGGCGATGTTGTTCCCCCACTTGGCAGCGCTCGACCCGTCGAAGCGCCCGAAGATCGCGTACGTCGCCCGGATGAAGGAGTTCTACCCGTTCCCGAAATCGCTGTTCGTCAACCTCGTCATGCGCCGGAAGGGCTACGTCACCGCATGGCCGACGGATCCGACCGTCCGAGAGTGGAGGCAGCTCCTCGCCACGGACGGCCCGAGGCCGGCCGTGACGATCGACCCGGCGCGCGACGTCGCCGTCCTGCAGTACACCGGGGGTACGACGGGCCTCCCCAAGGCGGCGATGCTCTCCCACCGAAACCTCGTCGCCAATGCCCTGCAGTGTCAGGCGTGGTTCGGGATCCAACCCCCGGGCACGGGGACCGTGCTCGCCACCGTCCCGTTCTTTCACGTCTACGGGATGACCGTCGCGTTGAACTTCCCCCTCGTGGACGGGGCCACGGTCGTGATGCAAGTCCGCCCCGACCTGGAAGAGGCGCTCGGGCTCATCGACAAGTACCGACCGACCGAACTCCCCGGCGTGCCGGCACTGTACGCGGGCCTCCTCAAGCAGCCGACGCTCGCCCAGCACGACATCCGCTCGATCCAGGTCTGCGTCAGCGGCTCGGCCCCTCTCCCCCGGGAGGTCGCCGACGCGTTCGAGGCGAAGACTGGCGGCTACCTCATCGAAGGGTACGGCCTCAGTGAGGCCTCGCCCGTGACGCACGCCAATCCGATCCGGGGCGAACGGCGCGCGGGGACGATTGGCCTCCCCCTCCCGCTCACGGACCACCGGATCGTCGATCGGGAGAGCGGCACCCGCGAGCTGGGACCGGGCGAGGAGGGCGAGCTCGCCGTCCGCGGTCCGCAGGTGATGCTCGGTTACCTGGGACGGCCCGAGGAGACGGCCGCGGTCCTGCGCGACGGCTGGTTGCTCACCGGGGACATCGGCGTCCTCGACGCGGACGGATATGCCCGGATCGTCGACCGGAAGAAGGACATCATCGACGTGGGGGGGTTCAAGGTCGTTCCCCGGGAGGTCGAGGAGCTTCTCCTCCAGCACCCCGCCGTCGCCGAGGCCGCGGTCACCGGCGTGGAGGATCCTCGGCTCGGGGAGGTCGTTCATGCGTTCGTCGTGCGGAAGCCGGGAGCCTCGGCGACCGAAGCGGAGCTGATCGAGTTCGTGCGTTCGAAGATCGCCCACTACAAAGCGCCCCGACGGATCTGGTTCCGGGAGAGCCTGCCGAGGACCGCCGTGCTCAAGGTGCTCCGGCGGGAGCTTCGCCGTCAGGCGTCGGAGTCCCTCAGAAACCCCGGGTCATGAGGTCGCGCGCCACCACGAGTCGCTGGATCTCGTTCGTGCCCTCGAAGATCTCCGCGATCCGGGCGTCGCGGTAGGCGCGCTCGATCGGAGTGCCCCGGATGTACCCGAGACCGCCGTGGATCTGGAGCGCCTCGTCGATCGCCTCGCTCGCCCACTCGGAGCCGAGACACTTGACCGTCGCCGATTCCCGGGTCTTCTGTTGCCGTTCGAGACGGCCCCACGTCGACGGGTCGTGGCCCATCTGGTCCTGATGGGCGGCGGCCTGGTAGACCAGATATCGCAGGGCGTGGGCGTGCATCGCCATGTCGGCGAGCTTGAACTGGATCGCCTCGAACTCGGCGATCGGGTGGCCGAACTGGGTCCGCTCTTGAGCGAACTTCAACGCCATCTCCCCCGCGGACTCGATCGCCCCCAACGACGCGGCGCCGAGGGAGACCCGGCCGACGTCGAGGGCGGTCATGGCGACGAGGAACCCCTTGCCGACCTCGCCGACGACGTTCTCGGCCGGCACCTCCACGTGATCGAAGATCAGCTCGGCCGTGGACGAACCGTGCAGGCCCATCTTCTTCTCACAGCGTCCGACCCGGAACCCCGGGCTCCCCCGGTCGACCACGAAGGCGGTGACGCCGCCGTTCGGCCCGAGCGCCGGGTCGGTGAGCGCCATCACGATCACGGCGTCCGCCTCGCGGCCGTTGGTGACGTAGAGCTTGGTGCCCGTGAGGACGAACTTGTCCCCGACCCGCTCCGCGGTAAGGCGCATCGACCCGGAGTCGCTTCCCGATCCGGATTCGGTGAGCGAGAACGCCAGAAGCTTCTCGCCGCGGGCCGCCGGGGTGAGCCAGCGTCTCTTCTGCGCCGCGGTGCCATAGTAGAGCAACGGGGTCGTTCCGAGCGAGGTGTGGGCGCCGACGATCGTCCCATGGGACGCGTCGACGCGACCGAGCTCCTCCAGGAGGATGCAGTACCCGACCTTCCCGAGACCGAGGCCTCCGTACTCCTCCGGGATCGGCACCCCGAAGTACCCCTCCGACTGCATCTTGCGGACCGACGTGGTCGGGAACGTCTCCGACTCGTCGATCTCCGCGACGATCGGGAGGACCTCTTTCTCGAGGAACGCGCGGATGCCGGTGCGGAGCGCCTCCTGTTCGGCGGTAAAGGAGAACTCGATCATCGAGCGCTTACTTTCCGGTGAACTTCGGCTTCCGGTGCTCCAGGAACGCGGTCACGCCTTCCTGCAGGTCCTCGCTCGTGAGGATGTCGTTGAGGAAGGCGAGACGCTCGATCGCCAGGCCCTCGCTCAACGGCACCGACGAGCCGTGCGAGATGGCGTGCTTGGCCGCCCGCAGGGCCCGGGGCGCTCGGGAGGCGATCAGGTGGGCGAGGTCCCTCGCCGCGCGGAGCTCCTGGCCGGCCGGCACCATGCGGTTCACCAATCCGAGACGGAGCGCTTCCGTGGCGGAGATCATGTTGCCGGTGAAGATCAGCTCCTTCGCGCGAGCCAGGCCGATGAGCCGGGGGAGCCGTTGGCTCCCGCCGAACGCGGGCATCAGCCCGTAGTTCGCCTCCGGGGCGCCGAGCTTCGCAGAGTCACCGGCGACCCGCAGATCGCAGGCCAAGGCGAGCTCCAAGCCCCCGCCGACCGCCAGGCCGTTGATGGCGGCAATCGTGGGGAACGGCACGCCCTCGAGCCGGGTGAATATCGACTGGCCCAGCGCGATGACATCGCCGGCCTTGTCCAAGCTGATCGACGGGAGCTCTTTGAGATCGGATCCGGCGCTGAAGTAGGTGCCGTCGCCGGTGACGACCGCGCAGCGGGTCGTCGGAGGGAGCGCCGCCACCGCCTGGTCGAGGTCGCCGAGGAGCGTCGTGCTGAGGGCGTTGACCGGCGGATTGCGCAGGACGATGAGCTCGACGTCGTCGCCGTCGCTCTTGACGGTGACCATCCGATCCGCCATTCGTCCTCTCCCCCTCAGAAGGGCGGTGGGTGATTTACGACTATCTCCCTCGGGCGTCCGCTCGCCGTCATATATGCGGGCTCGCTGGTCGCTCGAGCAGTCGTGGCGCGCCCGGGTCTCTTCGCAGATGCCGACGCGTCCTACGAGGATGCGAAGTACGTCATTTTCGGCGTCCCGTTCGATCGGACGACGTCGTTCCGTCCCGGCGCCCGGTTCGGACCCGACGCCATCCGCCAGCACTCTTGGAACTTCGAATCGTTCGACCTCGAGACGGGCCTCGACCTCTCCGACGTGCCGATCCATGACCTCGGCAACGCCGAGGAGTACGGGAGCGCCGAGAGCATGGTCGCCGGTGTTCGCGAGTCCCTCGCCCCCGTGACCCAGGCGGGCAAGATCCCGATCACTCTGGGAGGCGACCACGCCTGCGCCCCCCCGTGCGTCGAATCGTTCCCGGCCGACCAGAAGTTCGGCGTGCTCTATCTCGATGCCCATCTCGACTTCC
>JAKIVR010000015.1 GCA_022750455.1 Thermoplasmata archaeon
CAGAAGCGCCACATGATCCTCATCGGCGAGCCCGGGACCGGCAAGAGCATGCTCGCCCGCGCCATGGTCGACTTCCTCCCGAAGGAGCAGCAGCAGGACGTCCTCGCCTACTCGAACCCCGACGATCCGAACGAGCCGAAGATCCGCGTCGTACCGGCCGGGAAGGGCAAGGAGATCGTGGCGGCCCAGAAGATCGAGGCGGCCCAGAAGAAGGAGCAGCGGACGATCCTGATGGTGCTCATCGCGCTCGCCGTGATCGCGGTCGTGGTGTACATCACCTTCACGAGCCACGACCTCACGGCGCTCCTCCTCGGCGTGTTCATCATCCTCCTCCTGTTCTTCATCTTCCGCGTCGGCACCGGCCGCCCGGAGGGCGGACCGAACGTCGCCAAGCTGCTCGTGACCCACTCCGTCGACGACGGACCGGCGTTCATCGACGGGACCGGGGCCCACGCGGGGGCTCTCCTCGGCGATGTGAAGCATGATCCGTTCCAATCGGGGGGGCTGGAGACGCCGCCTCATGAGCGGGTCGAGGTCGGTGCGATCCACAAGGCGAACGGCGGCGTCCTCTTCATCGATGAGATCAACCTGCTGAAGATCGAGAGCCAGCACGCGCTCCTCACGGCCCTTCAGGAGAAGCGGTTCCCGATCATCGGCCAGTCCGAACGGTCGGCCGGCGCGATGGTCAAGACCGAACCGGTCCCCTGCGACTTCGTCCTCGTCGCCGCCGGGAACGTCGACAGCATCCAGACGATGCACCCCGCGCTCCGCTCCCGGATCCGGGGGTACGGCTACGAGGTCTACGTCAAGACGGCGATGCCCGACACCCCGGACAACCGCTGGAAGATCGTCCGGTTCGTCGCCCAGGAGGTCACCAAGGACCGCAAGATCCCCCACTTTGAGATGCCGGCCGTGGTCGAGGTGGTCCGGGAGGCCCAGCGCCGCGCCGGCCGATCGGGCCAGCTGACCCTCCGCCTCCGGGAGCTGGGGGGCCTCGTCCGCGTCGCTGGGGACATCGCGAACACCGAGAAGGCGCCCCTGGTCACCGCGGACCACGTCGTGCGGGCGAAACGCGCGAGCCGCTCTCTCGAACAGCAGATCGCCGACCGGTACATCGAGCGGCGCAAGGAGTACCGTTTCTTCTCCGTCGAGGGCGCCGCCGTCGGCATGGTCAACGGGCTCGCCGCCATCAACTCCCAGAGCGGGATGTCGGAGTACTCCGGGATCGTGCTCCCGATCGTTGCCGAGGTGACGCCGGCCCAGACCAAGGACGGCGGGGTCGTGGTCGCCACCGGCCGACTCGGGGAGATCGCCCGGGAAGCGGTGCAGAACGTCAGCGCGCTCATCAAGAAATACACGGGCGAGGACGTCTCCCGCTACGACATCCACATCCAGTTCGTCGGCACCTCCGAAGGGGTGGAGGGCGACTCCGCCTCCGTGTCGATCGCGACCGCCGTGATCTCCGCCCTGGAAGGGGTCCCGGTCGACCAATCGGTCGCCATGACGGGGTCCCTCTCGGTGCGCGGCCAGGTGCTGCCGGTCGGCGGTGTGACGGCGAAGGTCGAGGCCGCCGCCGATTCGGGCATCAAGCGCGTCCTGATCCCCGAGGACAACATCTCCGACCTGGTGCTGGAGACGCGGTACATCGGAATGATCGAAGTGCTCCCCGTCGCGACGCTCCGGGACGTGCTCAAGTACGCCCTCGTGGGCCAGGGATCGAAGAAGGAGTCGCTATTGGAGCGCCTCGCCTCCATGGTGCATGCCACGAGCCGGACCGATTTGCCGACCGGCCCGAGCCCGATCCCGCCGGCCGGGCCGGCGGGCTCGTGAAGCCGTCGCCCCGCGTGATGGGGCACCGTCCCCTCGACGGGATGGTCATCGACAACCTCCACCTCGGCCCGGAGGAGGAGGAGGACAAGTTCGTGAACCGGCCGTGCTTCCAGTTCAATCCGAAGCTCTCTTCGAGCCAGGACGACGCGCACTGCACGCACTGCCGGATGTATCTGACCGCCCAGTGCCCGCATATCGATGAGTTCTTGGATGACGTCGAAGACTACGAGCCCGAATAGGGTCGCACCCCGCCCCCGTGGACTGTACGTCGGGCGATTCCAGCCGTTCCACCTGGGACACCTCCGGGTCGTGGAACGCCTTCGCCGGGACCATCCCGAGGAGGGACTCCTCCTCGGCATCGGGAGCGCCCAGGAGTCCCACACCGCGGAGAATCCGTTCACGGCCGGCGAGCGGATGGAGATGATCGAGCGGGCGCTCGCGGCGGCGAAGGTCCCCGGAGTCGTCCCCGTGCCGATCCCGGACCTGAACCGCCACTCCCAGTGGGTGGCCTACGTCGTATCGATGCTCCCGACGTTCCAGCGCGTCTACACCAATTCATCCCTCACTCGCACACTCTTCGAAGAGGCCGGCTTCGAGGTCCAGGCGATCCCGTTCGAAGACCGGGCCGAGCTCTCGGGAAAGCGCCTGCGGGCGGCGATGCGCACGGGGAAAAAGTGGCGTAACGCTGTTCCGCCGGCCGTCGGAGAGTATCTCGCATCGATTCACGGTGCCGAGCGGGTCCGAGGGCTCACCGTCAAGGACGATCCGCTCCAGTGAGCCCGTGCCCTCCGAGCGATGGCCGGGGCCCCCAACCCACCGTTTGGTTCGGGGCCGGGCGTTGGACCCCGGCAGACGGAAGGCAGATGAACGCGCGCCGTGAGGACGCCCCCCGTAGCTAGAGTTTCCCCGCGGTGGAACTCCGACGGTCGTTCGGGGTGGCGATCGGGAATCTCCCGGGGGACGTCCCCGGCGGTCGCGGCAGTATCTCGGCACCCACTCGCCGCCAGTGTTATGGCGGAGGCGCCTTCACCGCCCCAGCGCCACCGTAGCTCAGTTGGCAGAGCAGCTGATTCGTAATCAGCAGGTCGAGGGTTCAAGTCCCTCCGGTGGCTCTCTCGGGATTCCCCGGACGTCCCGAACGAGTTCTCCCTGGGTCCGGATCAACCCGGGGGGCCCTGAACTCGCCGTCCGCCGCCTCTCCCAGGTGAGGGTGACAAGGGTAGGAAGGATGGTATATCGATGTCCACAACGTTAACCAGAGGCAGTATCGATGGACACGGTGACCGTCTCGCCAAAGTTCGAGGTAGTGATTCCGGAGCGAATCCGAGACGAGTTCCACATCCGGGCCGGCGACAAGATGGCCGTGATCGTAAAGCACGGCATCCTCCACTACGTCCCCATTCGACCGTTCGAACTCACCAAGGGCATGACCCCAGGGCTCGACACGAAGGACCTCCGGGACAAACACGACCGCTTCTAGGTCGGGGCGACCATGATTTCCATCGATAGCTACGGTTGGATCGAACGATTCGGCGGAGGCCCTAAACAAACCCAGTACAACCGCGTGATCGACACGGTCACCCCGAAGGAGATCGTGACCTCGGCGGTGATCTTGTACGAAGTGTACAAGAAGGCGAAATTAGCTCGAGGCGAGCGTGCCGCCCTCGAGGACATCGCTGCGCTGGGGCACACTACGGTCGTGCCGGTCGACCACGAGATCGCGTTGACCGCCGCCGATTACAGCCAGGAGCACGGCCTCCACTTTTCGGACGCCCTGATATATTCGACGGCCCGTCCCCAAAATGCGGAACTCTACACGAGCGATCCGGCCCTCCGCCATCTCCCGGGAGTTTGGTTCCTCTGAACGCACAAGCGTGGCATCCACCGATTGCGAGTCCGACGGGTAGGACCTGGAACCTCCGGCTCGTTTCCGTCCCGCCGGCCGGAAGTCTTGTGTTCGGGTAGTAGGCTCGATGGTTCCGGACCCATGCCCAGCGTTCTCATATGAGACCTCGACCATTTCCGCCCGGAGGAGGACGGATGCCCGATCGAGCCCCCACGGTCGCGGACTCTCCCGATTCTCCCGGCGCCCAGATCGAATCGTTTCTCGTCCGCAAAGTTCGGGCGAAGCCCGGGCTTGGGTTCAGCGCCATCGTGGATGCGGCACAGGTCACCTGCCACGTCTCCCGGGCGACGGCGGCCCGCCACCTGTCGCGCCTCGTACGGTTTGGGGACGTCACGCTCTTACCGGATCGAACGTACGTTATCGGGGAATCCGCGACGCCGGGCCCGCGCCCGACCCTCGAGTTGAGGTGGGTCGAATCGAGGACGTTCATTCGCGCCGACGGCACCGCGTGGAGCTCCGTGGACCAGGAGTACCGCGTCGCGTCAGGTACCTTACACCATTTCGACTTCTTTCGACCGAAGCCGCACCGACATATTCTATGGTGGAGCACCGCTCCGAGCCACGTCAGTCGGATCCCCGCCGGACCGGGGCACGGTCTCCAAGGGACGCATCGAGTCGAGTTCGACCCTCCCCTGAGCTCCCGGAACGCCACGTGGCAACGGATGCATCTGGCGGAGGAGTTCCCGCGGCGATATCGGATGATGCAGGGACCCCTCGGCGCCTCGGCCGAAAGCACCGCCCCGGGCGAGGGCGCTCAAGAAGCCGATAACCTCGAGGTCCACTCCCAGCGGTCCAATTTCGCGCAGCGGTTCTCCTCGGATGCCCGGCTCCGTTTGCAGGTGGTGCTTCCGACGGGCTACCCGATCGGGGCTGCGGAGTCCCGGATCGCATTCCCGACCCGACCGGACCGCATGGATCCCGCCGAGCAGCTTCGGGTCGATACCCTTAGCCAGGCCTCCCGACACTTCGAAGGGCTCCGCCGCTCGGGTTCCACTCTCACCCTCTCGGTCCCGCGCCCCCGGCTGGACCGTCGGTACGAGATTCGATGGACGCTCCCTACCGCCGCTGGGAGGGACCGCTGGCTCGCCGACGACCAATCCCCCGAACTTCGCCGAGCCCCCCCGCTCCGGAGTCGTACGGGAGAACGTTCCCCAGTTCGGCGCCACGGCGTGAGGTCCGGCACTGGCTGAGCCCGACGGACCGTCGTCGCCGGGGACGGGTCTTATCGGAAAGCTGAGACCATCTCAGTGGCCTTAGTCTTGAAAGGCCGGAACTTCGGTCGCCCTCCCCGATTGTCGAGCCAGACCCGGCGATCGAGAAGATGCATGAGAGGTAGCACGCGTCAACGCGGGGAGCCGGGGGCGGCGATCATGGGGGTTCCGTCTCGAGTTTCCCCGCAAAAGTACCGGGTGGGATTGGATCGGCCCCGGACGATTCATTGGGCACCGTTCGTGCTCTTCGCGATCTTGGTCACCTCTCCGTTCCTCGCCTTGGTGGGTACCGCCACCGCCGTTCCCCCCCTCGCCCCGGGCGCCTCGTCGCCGATCACCCCGCCTGGCACTTCGGGCCTGATCCTGACCCCGACGACCGGTCCAGTGGGCAGCGTCGTAGCCGCCTCGGGAACGGGGTATCCAGCGAACTCCACGATCGCCTTTTCGTTCGACGGTCAAACGGTCGCTTCCAACTGCACCGCCGACGAGAGCGGAAGCTTCCCCGGTACGAGTGGCACGCCGTGTGACCTGACGATCCCCGCGACGCCTGCGGGCACTGACGCCGTCACGGCCTTCGCTTGGAGCACTTCCGCGATCAACGTGGGAAACGAACCGTACGCTCTGGCGTATGATTCTGGCACCTCCCAGGTCCTTGTCGCCGACGAGGGCGACGACAATGTGACGGCGATCTGGGACTCCAATGGTTCGATTGCGGCGACCATCGGGGTGGGCGTGGAGCCGGATGGCCTGGCCTACGACCCGGACCAAGGAGAGGTGTTCGTCGCGGATCATAGTTCCGGCAACGTGACTGTGGTCAACGAGACGGATGACTCGGTGGTGGACACCATCGCGGTGGGGGCCCACCCGACCGGCGTGGCGTTCGACACCGCGCAAGACGAGCTGTTCGTGGCCAATACCCGCTCAGACAACGTGAGCGTGATCTCCGGAGCGAACAACTCGGTGGTCACCTCGATCGGAGTGGGAGATGGTCCGGGGAGCGTGACCTATGACGCCGGGACCGACGATGTGTTCGTGGTCAACTCTGGGGACGACAACGTGAGCGTGATCTCGGCCGTCACCGACCGTGTGGTCGCCAATGTCTCCGTGGGGGACTTCCCTCGATTCTCGGCCTATGACTCCCGCACGGGTCAGGTATTCGTCGTGAACTTGGGCGACGACACCGCCAGCGTCATCTCCGATACCACGGACACCGTCGTCGCCACGGTGCCCGCGGGAGACTTTCCGTATGGGATCACCTATGACACCGGCACCGGAGAGATGTTCGTGGCGGATCAGGCGGCGGATGATGTCAGCATCATCTCGGATGCGACCAACTCCGTGGTCTCGACGCTTCCCGTTGGTTCCTCTCCGTGGGCGGCCGTCTACGACCCCGGGACCGGCCAGGTGTACGTGGCGAACATCGGCTCCAATAATGTGAGCGTGATCTCTCCGTCCAATGGGTCGTCCGGACCGTTCACCGTCATCTCTCTCGCCTCGTTGGTACGTGGAAGCGGCGTCAGCGACACACTCGTCACGGTCACAGGGACGGGTTTCGCGGCGAGCTCTCCTATCAATTTCACCTTTGGAGGGTCGGCCGTGGCCTCGAGCTGCTCCACGGATTCGACCGGAACGTTCCCCGGAATCTCCGGAACGCCCTGCTCCCTTCTCGTGCCAGTGTCGGCCGGGGGCGGGCATGCGATCCTCGCCTCGGATGGGACCAACCAGGCGACGGTGTCGTACTTCGTGACCAACGTGAGCATCTCCCAACCGAGCGGGACGGTCGGAACTGCGGTCGCGGTGAGCGGAATCGCGGACACCATGAACTCCGGGATCAACCTGACGTTCGAAGGCGCCGCCGTGCCGTCCATGTGTTCGACGGACGGCACGGGAGCGTTCCCCGGAACGAGCGGGACGCCTTGTATGATCGCCGTGCCGGCCGCCTCGGCAGGGCTCCACGATCTCGTGGCGTACGGCGGCTGGACCAACACCACCCCCATCGGCGTCGGACCGAGCCCGTACGGGATCGTCTACGATCCAGGGACCGGCGAGCTCTTCGTCGCGGACTCCCAGACCAGCAGCGTGAGCGTGATCTCCGAGCAGACGGACCTGGTGGTCGCCACGATCCCCGTGGGGAACACGCCCACGGGTCTCGCCTACGACCCAGGTCTCGGAGAGATCTTCGTCGCGAACGAGGTCGATGATACGGTCAGCGTGATCTCGGACACCAATGACTCGGTCGTCGCCACGATCCCCGTGGGACTGGACCCCCTCGAGGCGGCTTACGATCCCCAGAACGGGGAGGTGTTCGTGACGGACCTCCTCCAGGGGGCCGTGAGCGTGATTTCGGATTCGAACAACACCGACTTTGCGACGGTGCCAGTGGGCAACGGATCCCAGGGGATCGCGTACGATCCGACCACGGGGCAAGTGTTCGTGGTGAACGACTACACCGACAATGTGAGCGTGATCGCCGGCGGGAATGACACGGTGGTCGCGTCGATCAATGTGGCGGACCAACCGTCGTCCATCGCCTACGACCCGGACACCCGCGAGATGTTCGTCGGATGCCGAGCGCCGGACCAGATCGACGTACTCTCTGATGTTTCCGACACTCAGGTCGCCAATGTGAGCGTCGGCAGCAATCCATATTCGATGACCTACGACTCGAGCCTGCACGAGGTGCTGGTGGCCGACGAAGGCTCTAGCACCGTTACCGTGATCTCCGGCGCGAACGTCACGAATTTGACGACATTCGGGGTCGGAGCCAGTCCGGAGGGGATCGCATTCGACCCCGCGGTCGGGGAGGCATTCGTAACCAGTTCTCAACGGAGCGAAGTCGACGTCGTCTTCGACCCAGTGGAGGGGACGGTGCCCTTCACCGTACTCCCCAGCGTCGCGTTGGGGGCGAGTGCAGATATTGGTCAGACCGTGACAGTCCAGGGAGCCGGGTACGGGTCTCTCGACTCGGTCCCCACTTTCACTCTGGGTACCGCCAACCTCACCTGCGTCAACGCCACGGTCGGTACGTGCGCGGCGGGGGTCGTCTCCACGGCCCAGAACGGCTCGTTCGACTCGGCGATCGTCATTCCGTCGGTCCCCTCCGACGGCTCGTACAACCTGACGGCGACGGATTCGCAAGGGAACTCCGCCACGACGATGATCTCCGTCTTCTTCGACCCCACGCTCGGATCGGTCTCCGCGACGGCCCTATCGATCGATCTCGGACAGTCCACAACGTTCCAAGTGATGGCAGAGTCCGGCACCGGTTCGTACACCTACGCGTGGTCCGGACTTCCTTCGGGATGCAATAGCACGGTCCTCGCTTCGGTCCAATGCACACCGTCGCTCCCGGGGAACTTCTCGGTCTCCGTGCTGGTGACGGATTCGAACGGAGCCACCATCGCCGGCGGACCTCTGGCTGTCTCGGTCGATTCCGATGTCGTGGCCGCGACCCCGACAGCCAGCACGGGCTCGGGGACCGTCGATGCGGGCCAGAGCGTCGTCTTCACGACCTCGGCCAGCAACGGATCGGGAATCTACACCAGCTTCACCTGGACGGGCCTCCCCACGGGTTGCAACGGGGTCACGGCGTCCGTCACATGTTCCGGCGCGGACCTTCCCGCGGGGCAGTATTCGATCGCCGTCTCCGCCACCGACTCGAACGGATTCACCTCCGTGCCAACCATCCCGATCAATTTCGCGGTGATCCGAGATCTGACCGTGACCACGCCCTCTGCAAGCCGACCCTCCGGCGATCTGGGGCAGTCCGTGACCTTCACCACGATCTCCAGCGAGGGATCCGGTGGCGCGATCTTCGCGTGGTCGGGCCTCCCCACGGGTTGCAGCTCCGTCGACTCCGACTTGATCCAATGTGAGCTCAACACCCCCGGCTCGTTCTCGGTGCAAGTGCAGGCGACCGACTCGAACCAGTTCTCGGTGACGAGCGCCGTCCTTCCGTTCCAGGTCGACATCGACCCCACCGCCACGCTCACGGCCAATCGGACCATGTTCGATGTCGGGCAGACCGTGACTCTCTCGGCGACCGGGGCTTCGGGATCCGGAGTGTACACCTACTCTTGGCTAGGGCTTCCCAGCGGCTGCAGCGGCGCGACCGCCGTGCTGAACTGCACCCCCCCTGCCGCGGGGAATTTCTCGGCCGAGGTCAAGATCACGGATTCCGACGGAATGACGGCCGACTCGCCCATCGTGGCCTTGGTGGTCGCCGCAACGCTCACGGGAGTCATTGTGGCGAGTTCTGGCTCCCCCACGGTGGGTCAGAGCGTCACGCTCACCGCCAGCCCCAGCGGCGGAACCGGGCCGCTCAGCATCGCGTGGTTGTTCGGGGACGGCTCGAAAGGGAGCGGCGTGAGTGTGAACCATACCTACAGTTCTGGAGGATCCTACGTCGTCACGGTGTGGATCAATGACAGCCGGGGGGAATCCGTCGAGAAGACCCTCGATCTCTCGGTCGGGGCGTCCAACACGCTGTTCGGCCTCGGCGCCGGCACCGCGGAGCTCGTGATCGTGGCGGCCGTGGTCGTGGTGGCCCTGGCAATCGTCGCCTCGGTGTTTCTCCTCCGTGGCCGCCGGCAGGCACCCCCGTCCAGCCCCGGGAGCGAGGAGAGTCCTTCCCCCAACGGACCAGATGAGGGAAATCCGACCACCGATCCCGCCCCGAACGCTTCGGACCAATGATTTCCGCGACAGCCCTCCGGCCCGAGGTCGTCCGAAAACCGGATGAGCTTCGTGAAGCCACCGCATCTGGGACCGGCGGGACACGCCCTCCATGAGCGCCTTGGAACGGCTTGAGCGGGAAGCCGTCGACTTTCGGGAGATCGGGGAAATCGACAATCCTCTGAGCGCGCCGCGTGTCGAGAACGTACCCCGGCCTCGCCCGTTCGCCGGGGGCGGACGTGTCGGGTTCCTCGCCCCGGTCTTCATCCTGACGCTCCTCGTCACGTCTAGTTCGGTGGTCATGGTAGGAATTCCCCGGCTGGGCGCCTCCTCACCGGGTTCGTTCTCCGGTGAACCGCCCGTCGAGCTCGCGACGACCATTGTGGATCTCACTCCTGGGGGCGGGGAGGTCGGGAGCCTCGTGGCGGCGTCGGGATCGGGATTGCCCGCGAACGCTTCGGTCGACTTCGCCTTCGGAGGTCTCGGTGTGGCTACGAACTGCACGACGGACGCGGCCGGTAACTTCCCCGGCTCAACCGGATCTGCATGCGATTTCCTCGTGCCCGCGACGCCGGCCGGGCCCACGAACTTCACCGTAACGAGCCAAGACCCGGGCGAGCTGAGCAAGCTCGTGGGTGACTCGCCCGGTTCGGTCACCTACGATTCGGGGACTGGGGCCCTGTATGTGGCCAACCAGGGCTCGGACAATGTCAGTGTCTTCGTCGGGGCGAACCACACGGCCCACGGTGCGGTGGCAGTCGGATCCTCCCCCGATGGCCTCGTGTACGACTCAGGCGCGGCCGAGATCTTCGTCGCCAATAGGGGTTCCGATGATGTGAGCGTCATCGCGGACTCGAACGATACGGTGGTCTCCACCATCTCCGTGGGGGTGGCACCGAGCTCGCTGGCGTACGCCCCCGGACTCGGAGAGCTGTTCGTGACCAATTCCGGCTCCGACAACGTCAGCGTGATCTTGGACACCCACGACACCGTCCTCACGAGCGTGGCAGTCGGAGGAGGACCCGACAGTGCAGTCTACGACTCAGCCGCGGACGAGCTGTTCGTGGCGAACTACAACTCGAGCAACGTGAGCGTTGTGGCGGTGGGAAATAGTTCGGTCGTCGCATCGATCCCCGTCTGCGGGGCGCCGTGGGGGGTCGCCTTCGATCAGGAGAGGAACGAGCTGTTCGTCTCCTGCCTGTTGCTCCCCGGAATCGACGTGATCTCAGGCACGACGGATTCTGTGATTGTCAAGTCACGATTGCCCAACATCCCGTTCGGTATCGCCTACGACCCCGCCTTGGACGGCGTGGTCCTCTCCAACGAGGGTTCCAATGCGATCAGCGTCATCTCCGATTCGAATGACTCGTTGGTCTCCCGGGTGGCAGTCGGTCATGATCCGATCGGCCTCGCGTACGCCTCCGGCACCCGTGAATTGGTCGTCGCGAACTCCGGATCGGACAATATCACCCTCGTCCACTGGAGCCAGAGCAACACCGTGTTCACGGTGAACTCCAGCCTGGTGCTGAACACCTCCACGGGAAGTGCAGATGCGGGACAAACCGTGTCGGTGCAGGGTACTGGGTACGGGAGCTCTGTGCTCCTGAGCAATTTCTCTCTCGATTCGATTTCGTTGGCGTGCACGAACGCCACGAATGGGACCTGCCTGGCTGGCAGCCTTACGACTGATCCCTCGGGTTCGTTCAATGCGCAATTCTTGGCGCCGGTCGTGCCCGATTCAGGGGTTTACGTGGTCAACGCCACCGATTCGGAGAACCATACCGCGAACCGAACCCTCGAAATCTACTTGGATCCAAGGGTGGGACCCATCTCGGCGGCCCCCGGCTCCGTCGACGTCGGTCAATCGGCCACCTTGCGTGTGAACGCTACTCTCGGATCGGGCGGCTACGCGTATCGATGGATCGGGCTTCCCACCGGCTGCGATGGAGCGACCGCATCGATCCGTTGCTCGCCGGTCTCCTCCGGTTCGTTCTCGATCCTCGTCCAGGTCACGGATTCCAACGGGTTTCTCGTCAATAGCACGCTCGCGGCGTTCACGGTGTACGCAGATCCCGAAGTCGGGGCTCCGAGGAGCGATCCCGGCTCCGGGTCCGTGGATGCGGGGCAAAGCGCTACCTTCACTGAGGCCCCCAGCTTCGGCACGGGGACGTACGCTTCCTTCACTTGGGTCGGCCTTCCCGGACAATGTGAGGGCACGACGTCCTCCGTCACTTGCGCCGGGGCCGACCTCCCCGCCGGAGCGTTCTCGATCTCGGCCGAAGTGACGGACTCCAACAACGGCACCTCCCTCCCGAGCCCGTCGTTGGCATTCGTGGTGGACCCGGATCTCACGGTAGCCCTCCCCACGGCTAACCGGGCGTCGGGTGACATCGGCGAGAGTGTCACATTCAATGCGACGGCGACGGCCGGCTCGGGAAGCTACACGTACGCGTGGATCGGCTTGCCGAACGGTTGTTCCTCGCTTTTGCTGGACCCGGTCAGCTGCACGTTCACATCCGCCGGCTCGTTCGCGATCCAGCTGACAGTGACGGACGAAAGCCAGTTCGTGGTCACCAGCGGGAAGTTGCTCTACACGGTGAACCCGGATCCGACCGCGAACCTCACCGCGAGCCGGATCGTGTTGGACGTGGGTCAATCGCTGACACTCAACGCCACGGGGGCGCTGGGCTCCGGCGGATATTCCTACGCCTGGAGCGGACTCCCGCCGGGGTGTGAGGCACCCGCCGCTCTCCTCGGGTGCTTCCCGACCTCCGCCGGCAACTTCGTCGTGAAGGTGAAGATCACGGACTCGGACAACACCTCGGTCGTATCGGCGCCGATCGAGTTGACGGTCGCGCCCGCTTTGACCGCGGGATTCTCGGCGGCCCCCGACTCCCCCACCGTCGACCAGAATGTCGAGTTCCAATCGACGGTCAGCGGAGGGACGGGAGCCCGGACGTACTCCTGGCAGTTTGGGGACGGGACGGTGGGGAGTGGCTCCACGGCCGATCACGCCTTCACCAAATCGGGGACGTTCGACGTTACCTTGTGGGTGAACGATAGTGTCGGCGCCTCGACCGAGAAGACCCTCGAGCTCACTGTGGCCACCCCGTCGGAGCCATCCGAAGGGAGCTCGAGCCCGGTGAATTGGGGGATCGAACTGGTCGGGGTCTTCGGGCTGATCGTCGCGGGGGTCGTGGGGCTCCTCGTAGTTCGCAGCGTAAGGAAGCCGAAGCTGCGTTCGGCAGATTCGGGAGATGGACCCGGCCAAGACCCACCGTACTCTCAGGGCGAGGATTCGAGCGAGCACTTGGAATAGCGTCGGATTCGGTACCGACCGGGGAGACGGGATCGTATCCGAATGCCTGGGAATTCGGAGTTCCGCAAACTGAAATCAGTGCCATTGGCGCTCGATTTCTTTGGCTTCACCCCTGTGGCACTCTCTAAGTAGGGCTGCGGGTCCGCCCCCCGCCACTGAGGAGAGCCACCCCTTCCATGCCCGACGAGAACGTGACAACCGATCCGTACACCGGCGCCGTGGCCGGCTCGGCCTCCGAGATCCCCCCCACGGGGTATCATATCTCGACCCGGGCGGCGACGTTCGTCGTCCTCGGGATCTTCCTCGCGCTGCTCATGGGGGCGCTCGACAACTTCGTCGTTCTGACCGCGCTCCCGAACATCCTGCAGAGCCTCAAGGAGCCGTTCGCCGGTCAGACGTTCGTCGTCAGTGCGTACTTGATCACTTCGACCGTCGCCATCCCGATCTTTGCGAAGCTGTCGGATGTGTACAACCGAAAGACCGTGTTCCTCTCGGGGCTCGTGATCTTCGTCGCCGGCTCCGCGCTCGCCGGGCTCAGCCAGAACTTTGGGGAGCTGGTCGTCTTCCGAGCGATCCAAGGGTTCGGGAGCGGCGACTTCTTCCCCGTCGGGATCGCGATCTCGGCGGTCATCTTCCCGCCGGCGATGCGCGCCCGCGTCGTCGGACTGCTCTCCGGGGTCTTCGGGATCGCGACCGTGGCCGGGCCGTTCCTCGGCGCTTTCATCGTTGACCATACCACGTGGCGCTGGATCTTTTACATCAACATCCCGATCGGGCTTCTCGGCATGGCGATCCTGCTCGTCGTTCTCGGACCGATCCTCCCGGAGAGGAAGAGCCGGTTCGACATCCCCGGAGCGGCGCTGCTCGCCGGCTGGGTCGGCGCCCTGATGTTCGCGCTGGTGCAGGTCTCCGAGGCGGGTTGGGCATGGACCGACCCCCGGACCCTCGCGCTCCTCGCCAGCTCCTTGGGGCTCTTCGTCATCTTCGTCGTCTGGGAGCTGCGAGCGACCGAGCCGCTCGTCCCGCTTCGGTTGTTGAAGCGACGGGTCGTCGCGGCGAGCGGGGGAACGACCCTCCTAGTCGGATTGGTGATCTTCCCACTGGCGACGTTCCTCACGTTCTTCATCACCTACGTCACGCTCGGCGGAACGGGAAGTGCCTCGGACACGATCCGAGACGTCCTGTACGCCCTCGTGATTCCGCTGGTATTCGGGGCCGCCACGGGGGGCGGCCTGATGACCCGTCTCTCGTACCGCGCGATCGCCGCCAGCGGGATTCTCATCGCTCTGGTCGGGACCGTCTTCCTCCCCTCGTTCTCCACCTCGACCCCCGTGTGGACGTTCGCGTTCGGCTTCCTCCCGACGGGGGGGATCGTCCTGCCACTCATCCCGATGGGATTCGGCGTGGGCCTCACATTCCCGGTCTTCCTCCTGGCGGTTCAGAACCAGGTCCAGGAGGCCGATGTGGGAGCGGCCGGAGGACTGATCCAGTTCCTCCAGTCGTTGGGCGGCGCCGTCGGCCTCTCGTTGCTCTCGTCGTTCCAAGAAGTCCGCCTGCAGGCTCTCGAGCCCACCGTACCCGCGGGAGGTTGTCCGACCGGCGCGGCGCCCTCGTCGGCGTGCTTGCAATACTTCCAGGCCGCCCAGAGCGCGTTGGCGTCATCGTACGACCAGGTCTTCCAGGTGATGCTGGTGCTGCTCGTGCTCGCCCTGTTCTGCACCTTCTTCCTGACCGGACACCATCCCCGGGACTCCGACCCGAAGATTCCGGCCACCCCTTCGACCGAATCGTCGCTCCTCCCTTCGTCTGGCGTCCCGGCGTTGCCGCAGGCTGAGATGGCGCCAGAACTTCCGTAGCGTTACGGCGGGAGCGCCGGCGATCTGGTGGCCCCGACTTGCGACGCAGTCACCCTTGGGCTCGCAGGGTTCGAAGCCAAACCGTATAGAGAGCAGAGCCTCCTTAGGACTCGATGAGGCGCCGCATGCGCCGCTCCGTGCTCTGGGCCATCGCGGTGGTGGGGCTGTTCGCCATCCAGGGCCTTGCCGCGGCGGAACCGACTGCTCTCTCCTCCTCTCCCGTCGCCGCTCCTGCCCCGTCTCGTTCTGTGTCACCATCCACCGTCTCTCCAGAACGGGCGTCCGAACTCCCAGCAACTCCCCTGGCGGCGGGGAGCAACTCATTCCCCTCCGCCCTCGGCTCTTCCCGGCCAGCGACCTCCCCAGCCGTCCAGCGACCCCGCATCGTACCGCTCGCCCCGGCCCCAACCGCCCGCGTGATTGGAACGGTCGTCCGGGGCATCGCCCCGTACACTCCGATCTCTGGTGCGCTCGTGACGGTTCAACCGCTGGAGGCGAGCTGCCCCGGACTGTGCCCCGTCGCGTACTCGGCGTACGCCGGCTCGTTTTCCGTGGCGGCGAGCCCCGGGCTCGACGAACTGACCGTACAGGACGGATTCTACCTCGAGAACTACACGATTCTCCCCAACATGACCTCGGGGCAAACGTTCCCCCTCGGCGTGATCCAACTCGTCCCCGATGCGATCGTTACGGGGGTGGTCCGGGGCTCGGACCCCACCCACGAGCCGGCGGCGCAGATCCTGGTCGTTGGCTCGACTCGGGATGGCAGCAAGACCGGCGTCCCGGATGCGCTCACAGGCTCCTCGGGGGCCTTCGAGATCGCGGTGCCCCCGGGAGCGTCCGAGATCGACTTCACTCCGAACTCGCCGAGCCAGAATCCCCTCTACATCGTCAACTACACCGCGTCACCGTACCTGGGCAACACCACCTACATCGATCTCGCTCCCGGGGCGACGTACGATCTCGGGACCGTGTACCTGCCGACCGGGGTCCTGGTCACGGCGCAACTCGATAGCTCCCTCACCCACGCCGGGATCCCGCCGAACGCGAACGAGTCCACGTGGGGGTGGACCAACGCCAGCTGTGCCGCCTTCGCGCCGTCGGTCTGTCAGTTCCAGGGCGGTCACGCCTCATGGAGCTACGACGGGATCCACTACTTCCCAGTGACCCCCCTCAGTGCCATCGAGATCTGCTCGCGCAGCTCGGAGGTCTGCTTCCCCGAGGGCGCCTCCCAGTGGATCGGGAGCTCGGTGTACGCCTGGGCCCCGCCGGGGTTCGACACGCTCTACGCCTACGCGGACGGGTATGTCCTCAACGCCACACCCGTCAACGTCCCCTCCGTCCCGTTGGGCCAACTGGTCCGGCTCGCGCCCGTCGACCTGGTGCCGGATGGCTGGATCTCGATCACCGTGAACGTGACGGACCTGGCGAGCGCCCCGACCTCGCTCTGGCACACCGGCTCCTACCTCGTGGAGGTCTGCTCCCTCGATGGGTACGAGATGCCGTATTCGATCTTCAACGCCAACCAGGGTTCGGCGTGGACCATGAACACGGGGACCTGCGTGGAAGGGGGCTGTGTGCCCGTCGGGACCACCGCCATGATCCCCGTGGCGCCGCTTCGCGACAGCATCCAGGTCCTTCCGGATGACGCACCGACCAGTGCCGGGAGCTGTTGGGACGGGCTTCCGTTGCGGTGGCCGATCCCCCTCGACCTTCCGGTCACGGACAACTACACTTGGGTCAACGCGACCCCCGGACAGACGCTCGATCTCGGGAACGTCAACCTCACCCCCGGCACCTACGTGGAAGGCCAGGTGAGCGCGACGACCCAGAACTGGACGGTGCAAGCGTGCTCCGTGGAGGCGGCGGAGATCTGTATGCCCGCCTCGGGCGCCACCGATACCGTGCAGAACGGCAGCTACGTCGACGACCCGTCGAACTGTCCGCTCTCGGCGACGATCTTCTGCGTCCCGGCGCCGCCCGGGGACGACACCATCACCGTGAGCGATGCGGAGACGGGTGAGACCCAGTCGGTGGCCGCGAGCGTTCCGTTCGGGAGTTGGGGCGCGACGCCGCTCCTCCTTCAGGACGCGACCACGGCGCACCAATCGACCCTCGCCTTCCCAACCGGGACGATCACCGGGACGGTCGTCGACGCGTCGACCCAACTGCCTTCGACGGGCACGCCCCCGGTCGTCACCGCCCTCCCCGCCGGAGCCTCCACCGCCGGATTCAGCGTGGCGGTCACAGGTCCTGCAGGCACCTACTCCCTCGTCGTCCCTCCGGGTTGGTATGAGATCCAGGCGAGCGCCCCAGGGTTCGAAGACAATCTCGCGTGGGTCGACGTCAACGCCTCCTTGGTGACCACGGCTCCGACGATCGACCTCACCGCGGATGGCGTCGTCGAGGGGGAGATCACCGGCTCAGGAGGGGCGCCGCTCTCGATCGCCCAGGTCAGCGTCTGCCCCGTGGACGAATCGAACGGGGCCGGATGTGTCGCGTCGGCGGGTGACGGATACACGACCACGGGGGGCGAGTTCTACGCGCTCGTCCGCTCCGGCGCCGGGATCCACGCCGCCTACTATGTGGAGGCCTCCGCCATCGGGTACGAGAGCAACTTCACCTGGGTGAACGTGACCGCTCCGGGGCAGCTCGTCATCGCCCCTACCGTCCAGCTCGAGGGCGAGATCGGAGGCGGGCCCGGACCAAGCCTCGCCGCGTATGTCGTCGGCCGGATCATCGGCTCCGACACCGGCCAGGGATTGCCGGACGCCGAGGTGCAGATCTCCCCGGTGGCCGGGGGCGGCCCGATCTCCCTGGACACGTCGATCGGCCCGAGTGGGTCGTTCAACGTGACCGTCCCGACCGGGCAGTACTGGGCGAACTTCTCCGTTCTCGGTCACTACTACGCTTCCACGATCTTCCTCAATATCAGCGGGCTCGCACCGGTGGTGGACCTCGGCACCATCGCATTGGACCCATACGGAGTTCTGTACGGTCGGGTCCTCATCCAGCCGTGGTCCGAAGGGGTCGATGACGCCTACGGCCTTGGTCCCGGCTCGGTGGAGATCGAGGTCTGTGGCGCCGGTCTGCTCGGGTGCGCTCAGGTCGGGGAGACGAACGCGGCGGGCGAATTCAACGTCTCGGCGCCGTACGGGCCGAACGATACGGTCCTGGCGATCCCGACCGGCGGACTGGGCAACTCCGGCAACTATGGGACCTCCAGCGCGTCGGGCTCGGCCCCGGGGGGCTTCCAGAAGAATTTGACCGCGTTCACGTCCGTCGATCCTTCGCCGGAGGTCAACTTCCTAGAGGTCAATGTGACGGTGTTCGGCGGGATCCGCGGGAGCGTCACGGACGAGGGGAATGGTCCCCTCCGCTGGGGGACGCTGCTGGCGGAGTCGACACCCCCGAGGGCTCCTCCGTCGATCGTGAGCCTCACGCTCTCGGGCAGTGGCACATTCGAGGCGTTCTTTGCCGCCGGGCCGACCGCGGTCGAGGTCGGCGGTGGGCTGTTCGTGCCGTACAACTATGCCGGACTCACGACGAAGGCCGGTCAGGTGACCACCCTGAGCACCCCGGGACTGACGCCGTTCGGATGGATCGAGTTCAACGTCACAGCGACCGCCGCTCCGTTCGGCAGTAGCTCCACGCAGGTTCCGTTCGCCGACGTCTCGGCCACCATCCCGAGCGCCCCGGGATCCTTGCCGGACTCCGGCTCGGCCGAGGCGAACGTGACCGGATACGTGAACGTGACCGCCCCACCGGGGTTCGTCACCGTCTCCATTTCGGCTCCGGACTTCAACGCCCGCACCGTCTCCGACATCGTGGTCGGGAGCGGCCAGACCACGGTCGTGGCGCCCGGGACCCTCGGATCCCTCGTCCCCTGGGGATGGGCCGAGGGGACGGTGACGGATGCTGCCACCGGAGCGCCGATCCCGGACGCGTCGGTGAAGGTGTCGGCGGCCGGGAACGTGATCGGCCGGGACGGCGTGGCCACCGCCTCCAACGGTCTCTGGTTCCTCGATGCCCCCCCTCTCGGGGACGACAACGTGACCGCGAGCGCCCCGGGGTACCTCGTGGGGAACACCACCGTGACGGTCGCTTCGGGTCACGGCGCGGCGGTCTCCCCGATCGCCCTTCGAGCCGATGGGATCCTCCAAGGGGACGTGACCTCGTCCCTCGATGGCGTGGGGATCGGAGGAGCCACGGTGGCCGTCTGTCCCTGGACGGCCCCCCTGTGCGGGAATTTCACTTCCACGACGAACTTGGCAGGGGAGTACGCGATGGTGGCACCCGCCGGCGAGGACGTGTCGAACGTGAGCGCTTCCGGGTTCGTCTCCAGTCCCTCCGTCAACGTGACCGTCGGTTCGGGGGATTGGGTCGACCTCGGACCTACCCAACTCGCCCCCTACGCGGAAGTCGGTGGGATCGTGATCGAATACCCGTCCGGGGTCCCCGTCGTCGGGGCGAACGTCAGCCTCTGCGCCGAATCCGAACTTCCCGGGTTCGCCGATGGACCGTGTTTCTTGACCGTTCCGTCCGGGATCGGAGGCTCCTTTTCGCTCTCCTCACTTCCGGGGAACTACGTCCTGCAGGTGAACGACACCGATCTGAACACGACGTATCTCCCACTGGCCGTCGATGCGGGCGCCCAGATCAATCTCGGGTCGATCCCGATCGACCAGTACGGCTCCCTGGAGGGGACCGTCGTCGATCGCGACACCGGGCTTCCGGTCCCGGGAGCGGACGTCCTGGTCTGCCCCGACTGGGTCGCGACCACTTGCACGAACCCGATCGTGGTCGGGTCGGACGGGACGTTCCTCGTGAGCCTACCGGCCGGGCCGTACTCCTTGCAGACGACGGCCGACCAGTACCAGGTCACGTACGGGAACGCGCAGGTCGTGAGCGCCCAGTTGGATGACCTCGGTTCGATCGCACTCGTCGCGCTTGGGGCTCCGAGCCAGTTCGCGGTGACCGGCACGGTGCTCGCCTCCGACACCGGCCAACCCCTGGCGGGAGCGTCCGTGTCGGAAGGCGCAGAGAGTTCGACGGTGACGAACGCCTCGGGCGGATTCCTCCTTCAGCTCTCGTGGGGAGCGCAGGTATTGACGGTCTCAGCGACTGGGTATCTGACCCAGTCTCGGGGGATCGCCGTCACCGCGCCGCTCGCCGGACTCTCGTTCGTTCTCGCACGCTCCGGATTCCGGCTGAGCGGGACGGTGAGCAACGGCCTCGCGAACGCCCCGTTGTCCGGCGTTCGGCTCGTGACCGGTTCCACGCTGGTCGCGACCAGCGCGGCGAACGGAACGTACAGCGGGTTCCTGAACAACGGCTCGTACGCCGTCGTGGTCCGCCCGAACGCCACGACCTCTCCCGGGCTCCCTCCGTTCACGATCGTCGTCGTCATCGCCGGGGAAGCCCAGACGCGAAACTTCACGCTGTTTCCCCCGGCGATGGACTTCTCCGTGGCGCTGATCAATGGAGCCAGTCGTCTGCCCCTTTCGGCGGGGAGCGTCAACATCTCCGGGACCACGGTGGAAGGGACCATGTGGAGCTCCACGGTCAGCACGGGCTCCACTGGTACGGTGACGTTCCCGATCTACCCCGGGAACTACACCATCACGGCGAGCGTCCCGGGGTACGCGACCGCGACCTCCCCCCTCCAGGTCGGAGGGAGCCCCGTAACCTCCGTGATCCTTCCGCTCGCATCCACCGGTGCCGCGGCGCCCGCCGCGAGCATCCCGTGGATCGTGGTGGGGACGGCCATCGCCGCCATCCTGGCGGTGGGGATCACCGCCGTGCTGGTCCGCCCCCCCGGACGTTCCGCCCTGTTCGCCTCCGAAGAGGAAGAGCCCGAGGAGGGTGAGACTTTCGACTCGGAGGCTCCCCGCCCGGGCCCCTCGTTCGGAGGCGCCGTTCCACCCGGCGGCGACCCGGTCGAGGAGGAGCTGGGCCGGGCGACCGGCGAGCCGACGCGCCCGGATGAGGGTCTCTGAGCCAGGCTACCCCCTCGACGAACCTCCGTAGGTGGTAGTAGGTACCTCGGACAACGACCGAGGACTCTTAAGGGCCGGCGCCTCGAACGGGCGAGGCGCCCAGATGGCGGAGATCGCTCAGGGGTCCGGGCTTCTCTCCAGCCTCGCCCTCCCTCGCAGTCGGGCGATCCTGCGCTCCCCGATGGGGCGAGCCTTGACCGTCTCGGTAGCGTTCGTGTATGGCTTCATCTCGCTCCTGGTCGGCAACATGCTCTCCTTCGGCCCGACGTTCTCCTCCGGGACCGTCGTCCAAGTCCTGAGCCAGGGGAACGCCCCGCAGTGGTGGAACTATCCGGCCCTCGTGGTCATCGCCCCCGGGGGAACGCTGATCCTCCCGTTCTTCGCCACGGTCACGATGGTGATTGTTTCCATCGGCGTCGGAATCGGGATGTCGGTCGGCGTCGTCCTCGCCGTGCGCCTGCTCCGCCGACGGACGAAGGAGCTTGGCGGACCGACGGCCGTCAGCTCGTTGGCCGGACTCACCCCCGCGATGCTGGCGTTGGTCACGCTCGGTGCCTGCTGCTCCACCACGGCGGCCGCGACCGCGGGAATCGGGGTGGTGGCGCAAGCCAGCGGGTCCAGCTCGGCGGCTCTTCTGACCAGCTCGGTGTGGTATCTCGGGGTGTTCCAGATGGTTGTACTGTTCGTGGCACTCGTCGCCCAGGAGCAGTTGCTGGCGGTGTACGGGATCCTGTTCGGCGTCGAGTCGCCCAGCCGCGCGACCCCCCCTCGCCCCCTCCGGTTCGACACCCGATTCCTGGTCGGCGGGATGGCGCGGGTCGCTCTCCTCGTGGCCGGGGTCACGTGGTCGCTGGCGATCGTGGCCGAGTGGGCAACCACGTCACAGGGGAGCGTGGCCGCGGCGGTAGGCTTCCAGGCGATCGTCGAGCACCAACTGGTCGCCCTCCTCGCCGTGGCGGCCGGGCTGTTCACTCTCGGTACGGCACGAGCCTTCCAAAGGATCGGAGCCCAGGGTGTCGGGCTCCTCCTTCGAGCCCTCCTGCTTGCCGGAGGGCTGATCCTCTTGATCGGGGTGCCTCCACCGATCTCCGGGTGGGGAGTCCACGGACTCGGGAACGAGGTCATCGCGACGCTCGGCGGGACGACCTCGGAGGGCGGGGTCCCCGCGGGGGTCGGGGGCGTCGCCCTCCTGTTCCGCTGGAGCTTCCAATTTCTGCTCCTGGGAGGTTTCGCCGTCGCTGTAGCGCTCGCCCCGGAGCGGGCGTTCCGCCCGCTGTTGTGGACGACCTTGACCGACCCCGCCGGTCCTGGGGACCGCCTCGATCTGGAAACACCCCATCCCACTCCCGTGCCCACGGTGACCGTGGGCCGGGCCCACGCCCTCGACAACACGCGACCGTCCCCCCTCCCTCCGGACTCCCCATGACGTCGTCCACCTCGGTCGACCGAACCGGAGCGTTGGTTCCGTGGTAGTCTCGGCGTTGGAGCTGTCCCCGTTCGCGGCGGTGATGGCCTTGACGACCGCGCTCCTCGTGAAATGGGGCGCCGAGGCGAAGACACCCGTCGCAGCGGCGGTCGTGGTCTTCCTCCTCGGGATGATGGCCGCCATGCTGGGAGGCGCGGCGATCTACTTCCTCCACCCGGGCCTCCCGTCGTTCCTGTCGGGGCTGTGGTTGGCAAGCGCCGTGATGTCCGTCAGTGTGGTGCCCGTCTTCCTCACGTTCCTGCGGGAGGCGAAGCTCCGCCTCGAGGCCGGATCGGGGTACGCGCCGACCCAATTGCGCGACCCGCGCCTGTTCGTCGGAATCGTCGTCGGCCTGGTTCTCGCGAACGAGCTCCTCATGGGGTGGGCGTTCTCCCTCGCCACGGGAACGTTCTCGGCCGGCAGCCTGGGTTTCAATGGCCTCGCCTCGACCCTCGTGGGGGCCATCGATTCCCCGTGGTTCTTGTTCACCATGTCCGCGGAGATGGCCCTCACCGCGTGGCTCCTTCGGGACCGGCTGCCCCGGTCCGTCCTCGTCCTGTTCGCGGTCCAGGCCGGGATCATGTTTCTCTCTCCTCCGGCACTCGGGAACCCGGCCTGGCACGAAGCGTCGGTCTACCTGTCGAGCGCGGCGATGATCGGGCTCGTGATCTTCGTCATGGAATGGATCTATCGGAACAAGGAGCTGACGGTCGGGTTCTCCAACTACACCGTCCGGCTCCTCGCCGTCTACTCGGTGATGATGGCCGGGCTGTTCGTATGGGCAGGGTACGGCTCGAGCCTCCTCTTCGCCCTCTCGGTCGTCCTGGAGATGGTCCTGTACTTCGACGCGGTGTTGTCGCCCGACCGGTTCGAGAAGGGGGAGCGATTCCCGTGGCAGTTGAACGCGCGCTGGGCGTTCGAACTCCTCGCCGGGATCTTCGTCGCCGAACTGTTCATGGGAGCTCTCCTCGACGTCCAGATCCAGCCGCAGCTCTACCTCGCCGGCCTTCCCACCCTCGCGCTGAGTGGACCGCCCTTGACGATCCTCACGAACGCCGCCTCCAACGGATTCTGGTTCCTCGCGCTGGTCACCGGCTCGACGTGGTTCCTCGCCATGATGGGTCTCGAGATGGGGACCCTGGTCGTCTTCAAGTTCCGGGAGAGCCGTGAACGCGAGACGAAGATCCGTCTCGGGCTGATGATGGCCTGCTACGCCCTGTTCGTTGTTTTCTTCCCGAGCCTGTACTACAACGCCTTGTTCCCGAAGTTGCCGTCGGGGACCCAGGTCCCGGTGCTCGGATGGAGCATGGGGCTCGGATCGGCCCCGATCGTGCCGTCCCTCTTCTTGGTGATCCTGATCACCTACGTGGTCACCGGGTCTCTCTCTGCTCTGTTCGGTCGGCGCGTCATCTGCTCCACGTTCTGCTCGGCCCCTCTCATGTACCAAGGCACCACGATCGATTCGATGAAGAGCTTCAACCGGACCTCTCCCATCGGTCGGAAGTTCCTGGGCAGTCGATTCTCGACCGCGTACTCGGTCAGCACCGGCGTCGTGATGACCTCGCTCGTGGGGGTCTCCTTCGTGTCGTACTTTGACCAGACCGGCGCGCTGAACATCTCGGTCGGAGGGACCGACCCGTCGGTGTTCCTGTTCATCCTCTCGTTCAACGTCGCCTGGTATCTGATGTTCGTCACCATCCCCTACACGGGCAATTACAACTGTGTCACGATGGGCTGGTGCTACACGGGAACGGTGGCCCAAGCGTTCCAAAAGATCGGATTCTTCAAGCTGAAGGTACGCAGCAAGGAAGTATGCAAGGCGTGCACGACGCTCGACTGCGCCAAGGGGTGCCCGGTCGGACTCGTGGACATGCCGGGGCACTTCCGCACCAAGGGGGAGTTCCGCAGCACCAAGTGTTGCGGCGTCGGAGACTGCGTCGAAGCGTGCCCGTACGGAAACCTGTACATCTACGATGTGCGTCATTGGGTCCGTCGCCGATTCGGGTGGCCGGAGACCCCCGCGAGGGGCGTCTCGCGGCACGATGTTCCTCTCCCGATGGTCGCGATCGCGCGGCGAACGACCCCGGCTACGGTCGCCGCGGACGGGGTGGCCCGGCCACCGCCCCCGGTCACGGCATCTCAGGGTTGAACGGACCCACGGCTCCCCGTTCGGGCCCGGGCCGGTGCGACCGCGCGCGGAGGAGCGAGAGGGCGTCCGTTCTCGCTTCCGTCACGCCGGAACCCATAAGAGGCACGAACCAAGTTCGCCCGGTGGATGGCTTTTCGATATTACAGTCCTCGAACCACCGGTCCGTCCCGGGGTTCCAGCACCGGGCAGAGCCTCGTCATCCCTGTCCAACGGCCTCCGGCCCTCGCGACGGCGAGGATCCTTAGCATCCTCTCGGTCGTGGCGCTCCTTGTGATCGCGGGCTACGTGGGGCTCGCCATCTACTCGGCCACGCAGGTGAACGCGAGTTCGGGCGGTTGGCATACGACCACGCTCGCCAACGACGCGATCGAGCTGAACGCGAACGCCACGATCCGGAACCCGGAGTTCTTCTCGGTCACGGCGCTGACCGTCGTCGTCGCCGTGAGCCCCTGGCCTCCGTGCGGCGGCGGCGTGGTGGACGCCTCCATCGTGCGCGCCGGTTCGATCCCTGCCGAGTCGACCGTGGTGCTCCCCATCACGATCCAACTGCCCGCCCCGACGGCGTGCGGCTACTCTGCGACTCAGCCGCCCCCCGACCACATCGCGCTCAACGTCGGCATTTGGAGCAACGCTTCCTACGCTGGGATCTCCAACTTCACCGTGCACGCCGTCACGACCGTGGTCGCGACCCTCCCGAGCACCGGCCCGACCCCGACCGCCACCTCTCTGGGACAGGCGCCCTCAGTGGGCGTGGCGGCCCGCGAGGAGGCGGGGTCGGCGTGAGTTCCCCGGAGGTTCCGTCGACCCCCCGTCCCGATGACGGAATCACGATCTATCGGATCGCGATCGGGATCGTCCTCGCCATCCCCCTCGTCTTCGTGCTCGTCATCGTCCCGGTCGAGGTGCTGGGGTTGCTCCCAGATCACGGGGTCACGATCCCGATCAGCTCGATGGTGGTGATCGTCGGGGGAACCGCCCTGGCGGCCGCCTCCGCGATCCGGTACATCGTCCGACCGTCGTCGTGGTTCGGACCGGCGGTGATCGGGCGGGCGGCGGTGGCGGCCTTGTACATGTACCTCCTCCTCCCCCTCGCGTGGGTCCAGATCGCCCTCCCGGGTTCCACGACGACCGTGAACCTCTCCTACGGATTCGTGATCGAGCTGCTGCTGGTCGTCCCTCTGCTCGGCGCCCTCGAAGGCGTGCTCATCCTCTACTCGGATCGGGTCGATCCGATGGTCCGACGGTCGATCGAGGCCCGGGTCGGATACCGGCGCTAGACGACCTTCGCGGACTCGATCCGGACCGGGGTCGAGGGTCGGTCGTTCCGGCCCCTCGGGGTCGCCGCGATCTTGTCGACCACGTCCTGGCCCTGGACGACCTTGCCGAAGACCGCGTGCTTGCCGTCAAGCCACGACGTCGCGGCGAGGGTGATGAAGAACTGGCTCCCGCCGGTGTTCGGTCCGGCGTTCGCCATCGAGAGGATCCCCGAACTCGAGTGCTTGAGGGACGAATGGAACTCATCCGGGATCTCCCAACCGGGCCCGCCAGTCCCGTCGCCCTTCGGGCATCCTCCCTGGATCATGAACCCGGGGATGATGCGGTGGAACGTCAGCCCGTTGTAGAAGCCCTGATTCACGAGCTTCAGGAAGTTCGCCGCCGTCTTGGGGGCCTTGTCCTGGAAGATCTCGCAGCGCATCGTGCCCATCGTCGTCTTCAGCTCCACGGTCGGATTCGCCATGGCTCCGCCGAAGGACGTCCACGGAAAAGGGTGCCGCCCTGGGGGCCCACCGTTAAGTTCCCGGCCCGGGGTGGCGTTCCCGATGGCGCCGGAGCCGGGGAGCCTTGAGGCGACGCTCCCCCGCGGTACGGTCGTCTTTCCTCCGCTGGTACAGGTTCATTTCGATGGGGCGTGCGAGGACTCCCCGCTCGGCCGGATCGCCACGTACGGGTTCGTGGTGGAGGGGACGATGGGGACTCACGAGGAGTGCGGGTTGGCGGTCCGACCCGGCTCCGAACGGGCCACGAACAACGTGGCCGAGTACACTGGTGCGATCCGCGCTCTCGAGTACCTTCACGAGAGCTCCTTCCGTGGTGAGGTGCTGATGTTCGGGGACAGCCAACTGGTCGTCCGCCAGGTCGAGGGGGAGTACGCTGTGCGCGCCGAGCATCTCAAGCCGTACCTCGAACGGCTCCTCGCGCTCTGCAAGGAGTTCCAAGAGGTCCGATGGAGCTGGATCCCGCGCGAAGAGAACGTTCGAGCCGATGAGCTGACCAAGATGGCGATCTATCGAGAGATGCGCGGCCTGGAACGAGCCCCTACCCGGGGCCCTCGTCGGGCGCTCCGAGACTAGCGGTTCACGACCAGTGGACCGTGTAGACGAACGTTCGTCCTTCGACCGCCGCGCGCGCGCGGGCGGGGTCGACGTACGCGGCGAACGTCGCGGCGACCGACGGCTTTAGTTTCGGGCGCCGGCGCACGGGGTAGTAGTGCGGGAGGGTCATGTGAGGGACCTTCCCCGGCTTCGTCTCTTCCAGGAGCGCGGGTTCGCGTCGGGACGCGGCGGTCATGCCCCCTCGCGAGGCTCCGGAAGCACGCGGGCCACCAGCGGGAGGCGAACCCACACCGGAGCGGCCCAGACGCTGGGAGGAAGATCCGGTTCCTCGGGAGGAGGAGCCTCCTCCATCACCAACCAAGGCGCGATCGCCGCCGTCCACCCAAATGTCGCCGGGTCAAACTTGGGGTCGTACATTGCACCGCTCCTATCCATTTGTCAGACACGTGTCATACATATAGCCCCGTATTCGAGTGGAAGAGGAGGGGTCCGGGGCGATTTTCACGAGAGGGAGCGCGTCGCGGACGTCTGGCAGACGTATATAAACAAAAAATCCGTGTTGGGTGCTAGTCCGGCACGCGGCCATTTGGGAGGCGATCTGACGCGAAATTTGACTGGGATCGGGGAGACCCGGTCACTAAGTCCTCCCCGGCCCTAAATCCGGCATGTTGCCTCCTTCGGTCGCCAGCTCATTTGAGAATCGAGTTCCGGATGCCGTCGCCGCGGTCTCTCCGAGCGTGGTCGTGGTCACGCAACGTGCCGGGCACGCACCGGGCGGTTCGCCCTCCCGGCGGTCGGTCGCCACCGGGACCGGCTTGATCGTTCACTCCGGCGGATACGTCGTCACGAACCGCCACGTCGTCGGAAAGGCGTCGCAGGTCGAGGTCGCCGGCGCGGGGGGAGAAGCGGCCACCGGTCGCGTCCTGGGCTTCGATGCCGTCACGGATCTCGCCGTGGTACACGCCCCCGAGCTCGCGGGTCCGGCGGCCCGGCTCGGAGATTCCCATACTCTCCGTGCGGGGGAGTTCGTCATCGCGATCGGCAACTCGCTCGGCCTTCCCGGTGCCCCGACCGTCTCCCTCGGGGTCGTCAGCGCGACCGCGCGACCACTTCCGGGAACGGAGTTCCAACTCGAGGGTTGGATCCAGACCGATGCGGCCGTGAACCCCGGCAACAGTGGAGGACCGCTCGCTACATTGAACGCGGACGTCGTGGGGATCAATACCGCGATGGTGCCGTACGCCCAGGGCGTGGGATTTGCGATCCCGATCAACACGGTGAAGAGCGTCTTCCAGTCGCTCGTGGATCACGGTCGCGTCATCCGACCGTGGCTGGGAATCATCGGGGCGACGCTCACCCCGGAGCTCGCGCGGCGATCCCGACTCTCCGGGGTCGAAGGCGTGGTGGTGGCGGATCTGCAAGAGTCGAGCCCGGCCGAGGCGGCCGGGTTGCGGACGGGGGACGTGATCGTCGCCGTGGACGGCCGGGCGGTCAGGGGAATGACGGAGTTGCTCCGCCGTCTCTCCGAGATCTCGGTGGGTCACCGGGTTCCGGTCACGGTCCGGCGGGCAGAGGCGACGCTCTCCCTCCCCATCGCCTTGCAAGAGGCGCGCGTACTTCCGACGGCGTGACGGGGTCCGATCGTCCCCGCCGGGGTCGCGGGACGTTAAAATCCGGGTTCCCTTCCCGGGCCGGGTGATCCGCCAGAGAGGCACGCGACGTTGCAAGCGAAGGAGATCATGCAGACCGAACTGTTGACGGTCGACGCGGGCACGAGCCTCCGGCAGTGCGTCCAGCGGATGGATGCGGCCCGGACCGGCTACGCGCTAGTGGTTCGCGACGGCCAACCGTTCGCCATCGTCACGGAGTGGGATCTCCTCCACAAGGTCCTCGCCACCTCCATCGACCCCGATCGGACGACGGTGGAGACGATCGCCAGCTCACCGTTGGTATCGGTCGATAGCGAGACGAGCACCTACGACCTGGTCGAAATGATGGCCGATCGTGGGATCCGCCGGATGGTCGTCACCCAGGGGGGGCAGGTCGTCGGGATCGTGACCGCGAAAGGCGTGCTCGCGGCGTTCCGGAAGTACGTCGATCGTCTCTCTTCGGAGATCGGCCGGATGCAGGCCCCGCCGCCGTGATTCCTCCGGCGGGAGCCCGGGCCGCCCGAGGGGGGTTCGAACCCCGATGAAGTACTCGTGGGTCGTCCTCTCCGTCACGACCGTGGGGACGCTGATGGCGTCCCTCGACACGAACATCGTCGTCATCGCCCTCCCCACGATCGCCCGCCAGCTTCCAGGCGAGACCGTCGTCACCGTCCTCTGGACCCTGATCGGCTACTCTCTCGTCACCGCCACCCTGCTCCTGAGCTTCGGCCGGCTCGCCGACATGCATGGACGGGTGCGACTGTTCACCCTCGGGTTCGCCATCTTCACCTTCGGATCGTTCCTCTGCGGATTCTCTCAGACCGGGATCGAGCTCGTCGGATTCCGTATGGTCCAGGCGACCGGGGCGGCGCTCCTGTTCGCGAATTCCGCGGCGCTCGTGACCGACGCGTTCCCCCCGGACCAGCGGGGGATGGCGCTCGGCATCAACCAGGTCTCGATCGTCGTCGGCTCGGTCTCGGGCCTCGTCGTGGGAGGCACGCTCACCTCCCTCGTCGGCTGGCGCTGGATCTTCTTCGTCAACGTCCCCATCGGGATCTTCGCCGTCTTCTGGGCGCGCTGGCGCCTGAAGGAGATCGCCACTGTCGACCACGTGCAAGGGATCGACTGGCCGGGGAACCTCTCGTTCGCTGGAGGGCTGACGATGGTGCTCGCCGGGGTGACGTTGTACCCGCTCCAGGCAATCTCCACCATGTGGTTCGTGCTCCTGGTGGTGGCGGGGGTCTCCTCCCTGGCGACGTTCGTGTGGGTGGAACGGCACGTCGCCTCCCCGATGTTCGACCTGAGCTTGTTCAAGGTACGAATGTTCGCCGCGGGGAACATCTCGATCTTCCTGAACGCGTTGGCCCGGGGCGCGTTCACGTTTGTGATGGTGTTCTACCTCCAGGGCCCCCCACACGACCTGAGCGCGCTCTCGGCCGGCGTCTACCTCATTCCCGTCTCCCTCTCCTTGGCCCTCACGGCGCCGGCGAGCGGGTACCTGTCCGATCGGTACGGGGCGCGTCCGTTCGCCACCGCCGGCCTCCTCCTCACCGCGTCGGGATTCGCCATCCTCGCCGTTCAGACCGGGGCGACGACGACGTTCTGGACCCTGTTCCCGGCGCTGGTCCTCATCGGCGCGGGGTTCGGGATCTACGCCTCCCCGAACCGGTCGTCGATCATGAACTCGGTCCCGCCGAACCGCCGTGGGGTCGCCTCCGGGATGAGCACCACGTTGTTGACTTCGGGGAACACGTTCAGCTTCGCGTTCAGCATCGCGATCCTCTCCGCCGCGATGCCGCTGGCGACGATCGTCGCGATCTTCACGGGGACCGGCTCGGTCGCGTCCAACCCGGCGATCACGGTCGGGCCGTTCCTCCGTGCGATCCACACCGTGTTCACGCTGTCGGCGATCTTGCTCCTCGTCGCCGTGATCCCCTCGGCGCTGCGCGGGAAGGAGAATCGTCGTGCCGCTTGATCCGGGGGCTCTTCGCCCGCACGCCCAACGGGTCCCGGGACTCCACGAATCGACGATGTAGTTCCGCCAGGGAACGTTCGCCATCGGCCTGCGGAACCAGCACCGAGATCTCATTCGCGTCGCCCCAGACGGCCACGGCTCGGTGGAGGACCGGCGGGGGCAGCTGGTCGATTTCGTCGAGCACGCCCCTCCCCACGATCGAGATGCGCGCCAGTGGTCGGGCTTGAGTGCCTTCCCCCGGGGGGAACGTCAACGTCAGGATTCGCGAGGTGCGGCGGCAGATGGGATCGATCCGCGTCACCAGCTGCGGATCCTGCAAGGAGATCAGCCGGAGGGGGATCCCGGCACTTCGAAGCGGGACCACCGTGCGGGGATGGAGGATCCGGGCCCCCGACACGGCCAGTCGCTCGGCATCCTCGTACGAGCATCGCGGGATCGGGCGGGCCGTCGGGATCAGATCCGGATCCGCGGAGCAGAGCGCGGTGCTCCCCTTGACGAGGTCCACGGACCGGGCGCGAAGGATCGCGGCGAGGGCCGCGGCGCTGTAATCTGAGCCGCCTCGACCGAGTTCATTCGCACAGCCATCTGGTGCGCGGCCGAAGTAACCGGTCACGACCGGGACCACGCCATCCGCGAGGGCCCGGGAGATCGCTGTGGAGACCTCCCCACGGGAGGCTTCGAGATCGATGGTCCCGTGATGGGAGACTCCATCCGTCCGCAACCCGATCAGGTCCGCCTCCAAGGTGCGGGCCGCGGTGCCGGAGGCCGCGAGTCGAGAGGCGAACCAGCGGGCCGAGAGTCGTTCGCCCACGGCGACGAAGTTGTCGTACTCGTGCTCGAGACATTTCGGAGGATCCTCCGCCCGGCGGAACCCCCCCCTGAGCACAGGCGCGGCGAGCCGATCGAAGTCGGATTCCGGCAGCTCGGGGTACGACAATCGCAGGAACCGCCGAAGATCCTCCCCGGCCTCGCCGGAGTTCCGGGCCGCCACCAAGCGGTCGGTGACTCCCGGACGTGCCGAGACGACCACGACCGAGGGAATCCCGTCGTGGAGGCGCCCGAGAAGGTAGTGTACCGCCGCCTCGGGGAACGCCAGGGCCTCCCCTCCGAACTTGAGGATCCGCGGCGCGGGCGGGTTCGGTGCGGACGACCCCCGGGCGGACGCGCGACCTCGAGGTTCGGCGGCCGAAGCGAGGGTCCGACGTCCCCCGATCATCGAGCCCCCTGAACGCTCGGGCCCGTGCCGGATCGAGCCTCAAACCCGTCCGCCGGCTCTCCCGCGTGCTCGAACGCCTGGACCATCGCCCGGGTCACGGCCCGGATCCTCCGCGCCGGTGCCAGCGCGAAGACGGCGGGTCCGCTCCCTGACAGTGCCGCCCCAAAAGCCCCCGCATCGATCGCCGCCTGACGGACCTTAGACAAGCCAGGTACAAGGGACTCCCGGTGACGCGCCGCGACCCGATCTTCGAGATTTTGACCGATCGCACGTACGTCGCCCCGGGCAAAGGCGCCGACGATCCCCGAAACCTTCCCGAGGTTGGCGACCACATCTCCCAACGGCACTTCCCGAGGGACCACGCGCCGGGAGTCCGAGGTGGAGATGGGTCGTGTGGGGACGGCGAGGGCGATGGAAAGCGCCGGAGGAGCCGGCAGTCGGACGATCCGAAGCGGGTCCAACGACTCGATGGCGATGAACCCCCCGAAGAGGCTGGCGGCGACGTTGTCGAAGTGCGGGGCTCCAGCGGCCGCCCGCTCGCCGTCGGCGGCCGCCGCAAGGACGGACGCGACCTCCGACGGCGCTCGAAGTCGAAGCCCGAGGGTGAACGCGGCGCCGAGCGCTCCCGCGACTGCAGAAGCTCCGCTGGATCCCAGCCCGGTACCGGACCGGAACCCCTTGCTCAGACGAACGGAGCTCGGAGGGAGCGGGACCCCCGAGCGTCGGAAGAGGGATTGGTAGGCGATGCCAGCGACGTTGCGCTCCCAGACCGCGGAGACGCCCGCCGAACCGCCTATCTGGAAGCGATGCTCGGGGCCTCCGTTCTCGATCTCCAAGACATCCTGTGGCCCGTCCAAGCACAACCCCAATCGGTCGAAGCCCGGTCCGACGTTGGCGATGCTGTACGGTACGGAGATCGTCAACTTCGGGCGGCCGCGACGCGACGGAAGGGAGAACGGAAGCGTCGGGAGCTCCGGTGAAGTGGGGCGTGCCCGCCGGGAATACTGCGCTCGGGCGCGGGTCTTGGTCGCCATCACGCTCCCGGAGTCGGCGGAACCGCTTTCGGCGAGGTGTGAAGGGTCTCAGCGACGAACGTCGCGGGGACGGTCGTCGAGGTCCATCCCCCCGATGACTGCAGGCAACGCAACCCGAGCAAGTCGGCGAGGACTCCACTCGCCGTCGCCTCCGGTCCAGCCCCGGCTCCCCGGAACCAGAGAGTGCCGGCATGCCGAGTCTCGACCCGGAAGACATTCGTCGCCTCGCGGACATCCCACGGTCCCCCGCGGACCACCGGGCAGAGCCGGATCCGTACCGATTGGGGCTCGACCTCCAACAAGGCGGCGACCCGATGAGAGGAATCACAGTCCCTGGTCGCCTCCTCGACCCGCCGGGGGTCGACCTCCTCTCGCTCGACCTGCACCGGAGTGATCGGCGGCGCGAAGAGCAGATTGTGGATGATCGTTCCCTTCAGAGCGCTATCGAAACCCGAGAGATCCCAGGAAGGGTCACTCTCCGTCAATCCCTGTCGCCGCGCCTCGGAGAGGGCCGCCGGGAAGCTGCTCCCGTGATCCAACGAATCGAGGACGAACTGGGTCGTACCATTGGCGATCCCGTCCACGCGAAGGACCTCGGCCGCCCGCAGATGTTCCTTTAGCGCCGAGAGGATGGGAACGATCCCGCCCACGGTGGTCGAGTGCCGAAGTTCGCTGCCCTTCAGGAGCGCCCTCCCCTGGAGCTCGTGGCCGTGGTGGGCGATCGGCAGCTTGTCCGAGGTGACCACATCGATCCCGGCCTCAAGGGCGGTGGAGATGATCGTCGTTCCGGGTTCGGCCGTGCGGGGGTCGGAGCGCGCGACTTCGATCACCACGTGAGGGCGCAAAGTTCTCCACAGCCCGGAGGCGTCTCGCGGAACACCCCCGATGGATCCCGTCGCGAGCTTGGCGTAAAGGGTGCCCGCCAGGTCGATCCCCCGGTCATTAATGATCCAACCACTGGAATCCGCGACGGCCACGACCCGACACGAGCGTCGATCCGGAAGTGCGAAGTTTGGTTCGAGGAGCCGCCGAGCGACCTCCTGGCCGACCGAGCCGAATCCGACGAGCGCGAGCCGCAACGGCTCGACCCCCGTCGGGAGCGACGCGAGAGGCTTCGTCATCCGCCCGCCACCGCTGGGATCAGATCCACCCTCGACGTCGGAGTAATTGGAGTCGCCAATCCCGAAAGATACCGAACGTCCGTCCCATCCACGAACACATTCAGGTACCGCCGCAATCGGTCGCCATCGAAGATCCGTCCCCGAAACGAGGGACCCCCTTCGGCACTGACCGTGTTGAGGAATTCGAGGAGTGAACCACGGAATCCGTCGTACTCCTTCTGGTGGAGCGACGGCGCTGATTGACGGAGGACGGAGGCGAGGACCAAGGTGGTCATTCCGCTCCTCCCAACGCTTCGGGTCGAGGACCCACGTGCAATTGGCTGAGGTCGGGGTGCACTGGGTCGAGATGGATGGGTGCTGACCCCACGCGGGAAAGAGCGACGGCGTGCGAGATCTTCCAGCCGGCGCCGGTCAAGAAGGCCACGACCCGGTCCTGCCGGCGAACTGTTCCAGCTTCGCGCAATCGCCGGAGCGTGGCGATCACCGTCCCCGCCGCCGGTTCGACCCAGATCCCTTCGGTCCGAGCCAAGGCACGGATCGCGGCGATGACCTCCTCGCTCGTGGGACTGTCCGCGGCCCCGCGTGACGCTCGGATTGCTCGTAGCGCCTCGTACCCTGAACCCGGATCCCCGATCGCGAGACTCTCGGCGATGGTCCGTGGGTGCTCCACCGGGACGATCTCGTCGCTCCCGGCGTCGAACGCGTCGGCGATTGGGGCGCATCCGTCCGGCTGGGAGCCCAGCAACGCTGGCCCCGGCCCCGAGGGGATCCATCCAATCTCCCGAAGCTGCGAGATGGCGCGTTCGGTGGCGGCTAGGAGGGCGCCGGAGCCGAGCGGGAGGGCGATCGCGTCGGGCGGGTTCCACCCGAGAGCCTCGAACGTCTCGAGCGCGAGGGTCTTCGACCCCTCGGTGTAGTACGGTCGGAGCGTGATGTTCACGACACCGATACCCGCCGCCTCGGCGGCGAGGTTCGCCACTCGGTTCGCCACGTCGTACGGTCCTTCGACCTCGACGATCTGGCCCCCGAACTGGCGCACCGGATCCAGTTTGGAATCGGGCAGTCCCGCCGGGACGAATACAAAACAGGGAAGGGACGCCCGCACCGCCGCGCGGGCCGTCGCGGCCGCGAGATTGCCCGTCGAGGCGCAACCGACCGCCCGATGTCCCTGAGCCGCCGCGAACGCCACCGCGACCGACGCGGGCCGGTCCTTGAACGAACCGGTCGGGAGCACCGTGTCATCCTTCAGCCATACGGTCTCCACGCCCAACCACTCGGCCAGACGCGGAGCAGGACGGAGCGGGGTGGTCTCCAGGTCGAGCCTCGCGGACCACGGAAGCGAGAGGGGGGGAAGCAACTCGGCAAATCTGCCGATCGACCGCGGACGGCCGGAGAGCCGATCGCTCGGTACGCTCCCTCGGAGCGTCGAGAGGTCATAGGTCACCGCGAGGGGTCCTAGGCAGGCGGGGCAGCTCTGGTGGACCTCCAGCCGTGTCTCGTGACCGCATTCCACGCACCGAAGAGTTCGGGCTAGACTGGCGATTGCTAGATTTCCGGGGGCCGAACCGACTGACTCTCGGACGACCGGCTCGACCGTACTGCCTCCCATGGTTCCTGACGGTGCGTGGCGCACCCGAGGTCCTCAATCCTGAACGGCCATAATGCCGAGGGTCTGGAATATTCCTTTAAGACTAATCGTTTCCATGCCTCGGCATGCCTGGGTTGGAGAACATCGCCCCTCGCGCCTCTCCGGTCCCCCTCTCCGAGATCCGTCGCCGGCGGGTCGCGGCCGGTATGACGCAAGGAGAGCTCGCCCGGGCCGCCGGGCTGAGTCAGTCCCACGTCGCCAAGATCGAGCGTGGACGGGTCGAGCCCTCCTACCGGAACGTGACGGCCTTGCTGACGGTGCTCGAGGACCGCCTCGCCCACGCGGTCAAGGAGGTCACGGCGGGCCGGCTGGCGACCCGGAACATGGTCGACCTTCCATCGAAGGCGCTTCTCATCGAAGCTGCGCGGATGCTCCGTCGGCACTCCATCAGCCAGCTTCCCGTCGTCGACCACGGGGTCGTCGTGGGTTCCCTGACCGACCGGCGCGTCGTCGAGTGCATCGCCGATCCCGCCACCGCCGGCCGGTTGGACCGCCTCCTCGTTCGAGAGGTCATGGAGGAGCCGTTCCCCCAGTTGGATGCGTCCACCTCCGGACGCGTCGCGGCGGAGCTGCTCCGCCACGTGCCGGCCGTTCTGGTGACCGAGCGGGGTCGCCCGATCGGCATCCTGACCCAATCGGACCTGTTCAAAGGGATCTGACGCGCCGTCGAGCCGGTGCACGCGATGCAATCCGGCCCGCAGCGGGTGCCGCCCTCGCAACCATTATGGTGAAAGGCCTCTCCGACCGACTCCGCAGAGGCCTGATCCGGAGATGACGCAGGAATTGGCGGCGCAGGAGTCGGGGGGGTCGAACCCCGCTTCCCTGGCCCGCGGATTGACCCCCGAACAACTCCGACGATACAGCCGCCACGTCCTCCTGCCCGAGGTGAGGTTGAAGGGCCAGGAACGACTTCGTGCCTCCAAGGTCTTGATCGTAGGAGCGGGCGGCCTCGGCTCCCCGATCTCGCTCTACCTCGCCGCCGCCGGCGTCGGGGAGATCGGCCTGGTCGACTTCGATTGGGTCGACGTCTCGAACCTCCAGCGACAAGTCCTCTACGTCACCTCCGACGTCGGGCAACCGAAATTGGAGGCGGCCCGGGCTCGGCTTCATGCCTTGAATCCGGAGCTCCAGATCACCTTGCACGCCGGCCCCTTGACCTCGGAGAACGCGCGCAGCATCCTCTCGCCGTACGACGTGGTCATCGATGGAACGGACAACTTCCCGACGCGGTACCTCGTGAACGATGCCTGCGTGCTCCTCGGGAAGCCGAACGTCTACGGGTCGATCTACCGGTTCGAGGGACAGGCGAGCGTGTTCGATGCCCGGCGAGGTCCGTGCTACCGATGCTTGTACCCCGAGCCTCCGCCGCCCGGGTCCGTGCCCTCGTGTGCGGAGGGCGGGGTGCTGGGAGTCCTCCCCGGGACCATCGGCTTGATCCAAGCGACCGAGACGGTGAAGCTCCTTCTCGAGATCGGGACCCCGTTGATCGGTCGCCTGCTCCTCTACGACGCTCTGACGATGCAGTTCCGAGAGCTCGCGCTCCGGAAGAGCCCGGAGTGCGTGATCTGCAGCGCTCACCCGAGCCAGACCGACCTCATCGATTACCCGGCGTTCTGTGGGGTCGAGGCCGAGGACCCGACGTCCCCCACGGACGGATTGCCCCTGATCTCTCCGCAGGAGCTCGAGGCGCGGCTCGCCCGCCCGTCGCCCCCCCTCCTCTTGGACGTGCGGGAGCCGGGCGAGTGGGAGATCGCCCACCTGCCGAACGCCGTCCTGATCCCCCGGGAGGAGCTCCCCCAGCGGATCTCGGAACTGACGCAGGCGGAGGAGATCGTCGTCTACTGCAAGTCGGGTCGACGATCGGGGATGGCGACCCGTCTTCTGCTGGATCTTGGGTTCACTCACGTCCGGAATCTGCGGGGAGGACTCGACGCTTGGACCGCCGAGATCGACCCGACTCTGCCTACCTATTAGGAAGCGCCGACGATCAGGCCGAGAGATCGATCGTCAGGTGGTACGAACCCCCGGGCGGTGGGATGTACGTCAGGTAGAGGACGAGCTCGTTGAGGCCGGCCGTGGCGATCTCATTCTCGGTCGAGGTCACGAACGGCGAGCTCACGCCGGTCACCGCGTACGTCCGGCTCGACGAATCCGTCCAGTTGGACGTCAGATAGACGATGACCTGTCCGAACCCGCCTTGCAGCGTGGTGTTGAGCTCGATCGGGCAACTGACGAGCAAGCAACCGTTCTGATGTGCCGGGCCCAGCCACTGGTCCGAGGGGTCCGAGTAGGCGATCTGGAACTCGATGGTGCTCAATGTGATCACTCCCACCTCCGACGGGGGCGACGAGTTGCCGTTCCCCGGACCGAGCACGTCCAGTTGCGAGAGAGCCGAGCCGATGGGGAGGAAGACGCTGAAGATCACGAGGAACGCCACCCCCATCCCAATCCCTCCGATGTACGCCAAGCGGAGGCTTCGTCGGTAGACGCGGAGCACCGGGGTCGTCTCCGAGGAGGTGGACGTGGTGGGGGAGCGTCCGCTGCTCGAGGCCGCCGCATTCGCGTTCGGCGAGGGCCGGGGCGGGGTACGGCCCGTCCCGAGCGGCACCCCACATTTCCAGCAGAACGCTCCGGTCAACTGGAACACGGCTCCGCAGTTCTTGCACGCCGGAACCTGTTCCGGAGGACGGTCCGGTGGAGCGGAGAGGCGGGGAGACCCGCACTGCGGGCAGAAACCCCAGCCCGGCAGGACCGGGGAGTGACAGGTCTCGCACGGGGGCACGTCGTCGGTCACGTCAGGCACCGGACGGACGGGAACCGCTCCCCAAATAGCCGTTGTGCCCGGTGGGGCTCCGGTCGGCCGTGGGCCGGCTCCGCGCCGCCGCCCACTCACTCGGAGTCAGGGGGGAGTTCGGCCCCGCTGGACGGCTCCGGGTCGTCGCTCAGGGCGCCGCCTTCGTCGGTGGGGCTCCCCTCCGGGTCCTCCGGCGGCTGCCGGGGAGGTCGGTTCAGGAGCAGGTACCCCACGAGAACACCGACCACGAGCAGGGCGAGGAGCGCGGCCAAGGCGACCGGGAGGCCGGCGAGGTTGGAGCTCCCGTTCGTCGAGGGAGTGGGCGGTACGCTGGTGTTCGAGGCGAGCGGAACGAACTCGGCCGCCTCGATGATCGGACCTTGGACCGTCACGTTCGCGGAGGCCGTGCTGCCGGAGTACGAGCCCAAGCCGGTGCCGTTCCAGCCGAAGAACTCGTACCCGCTGGCGGCGACCGCCGACAGATCGAGCCGTTGGCTCTGGTTCGCCCATTGGGTGGCGGTGCCCGGGCTCCCACCTTGGCTGGCCACGATCGTGACCAGGTACTCCTCGGAGAAGACGACCTGCGCGGACGAATTGGCATCGATCAACGTCGGACCGGACGGTGGGACCAACGTGGGTACGTATCGGATCGTAGGGGTCGGGGCGACGACGGAGA
>JAKIVR010000016.1 GCA_022750455.1 Thermoplasmata archaeon
AAGGTGATACGAGACGCAACGCAGGGACGTGGTTACCCGGCCTTTGGGGTCCCCTCAGGACCGCCACAAACGTGAATGCCTACGAAACTGCCAAGGAACTTGAGCCGAACTAGGCCAGTAGAAGAGGCCATAAACCAGGGCGAAGGCGGCGACCAAAACCCCACCGATTCCTGCAGTGCCCACGAAGAATCGCATTCCTCGATTCAGCCGGGCCTCACGGGTAGGGTTGACAACGCAAATCTCGGTTGAGCCGATGGAGGGTTGGAATTCCAGCATCGGCGCCACGCCACCCAATCCGGCCGGAAATTAATACTCGTCGAGACCAACTTGAAGAATGAATAGCGTCACGATGTCGTTGCAGGAATGCACCTCCAACTCATCCGTTCCAGTGCCTCTTAGGAATAACGCAAGATCATGGATGCCCAAGGAAGGCCAGGGACCACCATGCGTTACGCCGGCCTTGCCGCCTTGGGGGGTGTTGTAGCCGGGCTTGTACTTGTCGCAGCGCAGAGCCAGCTCCCCCCCAACTCTCCTGGCCCAAATTGCGCCCAGATCGAGTCGAATGCGAACCTCACGCTTGGAATCGTCCATCTCTATGATGGGGATGGAAATTCGTCAGGGCCGGGATCGGGCGTAATCAACCAAACTCCTCCGGGCCCGAGCGCATACCCCGCGCAATCAAAGGCGGAAGCCAATGTGATCGATGGCTGGAATACTATCTGTTCCAGCGAGGCATTCTACTCACTTGTCCAGCAACATGGCACCCAGAACGCCTCCTGGAGCGGCTTGGACCAAAACACGACCGGGATCTACGAGTACGTTTTCACAGTTCAGTGGGCCGCCTCCGGTCCGTCATGCCCATCAATGACGGCTGATGAGGCGGGCCCGTGCATGGGAACCGCCGAGTGGCTAGTCAATGTGGCTTCTGGGGCCGTTTCTGGGCCGACCACTTCGTATTGGTACGTCCGTATTCCGGGGATGTGAGGGTCAAGGGTCCTGTTTCGTCTGAAAGGGTCCCCCTTGTCAAGGCGAGGCGATCTTGGGGGCGCATCAGCTGCCAAAGCCCGGAGCTTCGATGCGCAGATCAAGGAGAGCGCTTCTCCAGGGTTCCACGAAGTCTGTCGAGCTTGTTGTAGAACTCGGGAATGCGATATCCGAACCCAAGAAAGGCCAGGGAGTCGCCGTCTCTCACAAATGCCCCGCGCCACATCTCTCCCACATGTAAGGAAAACAACCCATCCCGAGCGATTCGTTGGTTCTGTCTCAACTCCTCCACAAACCAACCTGGGCCACGGATTGTGGGTGTTCGGGCTATGGCCAACTCGCGAAAGGCAGTGATGAAGACTTCTCGGATCGCTGGAGGAATGCTGAGGAACTCGGCGTCCGCTTCCTCGATACTCTCGAGGCGGAATGGCAAGGCTTCCTCAGAACGCCTGCTGCCGACTCTTCGTAATCAGTTCTTCGATCGGGTGCCTCTTCCCCTCTCGAACCCGCCGGCCAAGCTCAGCAATGGTGAGTCGGTTGGGGTGGGAGATGATGAGCCCGCGAATTACATCGTCGTACGTCTCACCACCTGTCTTGAGGTGCTCCAACAGCTTCCGGGTCTCCTGTGAGACGGAGATTGTCGTAGCGCCCATGGTAGGTCTCCATAATTCCTATGGAAGGACGGGTTTTAAGGATTTGCCGCATCGTGAATGCAGGTGAAGGGCCAAACTAGTCCGAGTACGGATGAGATCACACTGGAATCAGGGGGATGGGCCCACGTACCAAGGCCCGTCCTAAGCATTAGGCCCAAGACAAGGATTCTGCGGCTCAATTACGAGCAGGACGCGCACCCAATAGCTTCCATCTCGCCACCCAAATCGTCCGAAATTGGCGGGACTTGAACCCACTAGCTATTGGACTCCGACCAGTCCATGACAATCGCTACCCACTGGTCGGAGGAGCCCCCGACACGTCCGCTTCCCGACCGATCGGGGGGAACGCGCTCGATCGGGTGCGGGCCGGAAGCTCCCCGCCTACCGGATCATCTCGTAGTGCAAGAGGAGCTCGCCGCCCTTGAGGCCCTTGGCGGACCGGAGCTTCAGGGTCTGTTGGTTCAGCATCGCGCCGAACCAGTTCTTCCCGCTTCCCAAGATCACCGGGAACATCAGAATCCGTAGATCGTCGATGAGCCCCCGCTGCAGGAACTGCTGGGTGAGCAACGGTCCGCCCTCCAGGATCATGTCCTTGCCCCGCTCTCGCCGGAGACGGGCGACGATCTGCGTGAGATCTCCCTTCACGATCCTCGAATTCTGCCACGCGGTCTTTGTGAGGTAGTGCGAGAAGACGATCTTCTGGACCCCGTCCTTCCATTGGGAAAAGTCGCGAACGAACTTCGGGTCCGACGGCTTTCTCGCGGAGCTCGGCCAGTAGACCGCCTGATCATCGTACGCTCGGCGACCGAACAGCAGCGTGTCGACTGCGTCGTACCGGTCGATCCACATCTCGATGAACGCCGGATCGGGCTTGTTCGACGGTGTGGAGGAACCGGGGTACTTCGGGAACTCCGCGCGGCCGTCGAGGGTCGTATACATGTGCGCCGTCAACTTCCTCATCTTCGTACCTCGGACCGGTCGGCCGCTACCTGTTTGCCATGAGAGTTGAAAGCCGTGTCGCCGGACTCACCGAGTGGGAACTCCCGTCGGCACGACCTGCGAGCATCATTGGACTCCTTCCTCGTCCGACCGTTGCCCACGGGCAAGAATCATTGAGCTGTCTTGCGCGCCGCCTTATCTAGGTCACGTCGGGTCTTGGTCCGAGAAGTCAATGGCGACCCGCGATTCCTCCCGGCCCACCCCGCACCGGAGCTTGAAGCGTGGCTATCGGTGGACCTGGCCGAGGTCCCTCCTCGTTGCGTACGTGGTCGGTCTGCTGGTATTTACGGAACTGGCAACCGGGTCAGCCGTCCGCGACCACTCCAGCGGTGGCCCCCCTGTCCCGGTGGACTCCCGGAGCCCGGCGGAAGCGAGCGTCGGCCTCGCTCCTGCCACCGTCGCGACGCTGCTCCCGTACGTCTCGGCCACCCTGGATCTGACCAACCAGACTCTGATTTCGGGGAATTTTCTGGCAGCCAACGGATTGGGGCCGGTGTCGGAGGCGTACGACTCAGGCACCGGGGAGATATTCGTAGCGGACGAGGATTCGAATGCGGTGAGCGTGATCTGGAGTTCTTCCGATCGCGTAGTCGCAACGGTGCCGGTGGGAATCCAACCGGAGGCGGTAGCGTACGACTCAGGACTGGGGGAGGTGTTCGTCGCCAACTTTGGCTCACGCAATGTGACTGTGGTGGACGACTCGACGGATGCCGTGTTGGCCAATATTCCCGTGGCGACCGGCGCGTACGGCGTCGCGTACGATGGCGCGAGAGGCGAGATCTTCGTCACGGGCATCGGAGCCGACAATTTGGCGGGAGGGTCCAACGTGAGCGTCATTCGCGACACGACGAACCAGGTGGTGGCGACCATTCCGGTCGAAGTTGCGGGTTATGATGTTGCCTATGACAGCGGGAAGGCGGAAATGCTCGTCACCCTTGGGGATGGGAATGTGAGCATCATCAACGACACGACGAACTCCGTGGTTCGAACGGTAAGAGTCGGCGGCAATGGCAACACTCAGGGCATGGCTTACGACCCCGCGGGGGGCGAGATCTTCGTCTCGTTGTATTCGAGCCGAGCGGTGAGCATCATCAACGACACCAATGATTCGGTGGTGGCGACAATCCCCCTCACGGGCTCCCCAGGGAACATCGCCTACGACCCCGGAAAGGCGGAGGTCTTCATCGTGGACGGAAGCAGCGTGATGGTCGTGAACGACACCGACAATTCCCTCGTGGCGACAATTGGGATGGGGACCGGAGCCTACGGGGCGGCGTACGATGGGATGGGGAAAGTGTTCGTCAGTAGCTGGAGCTCGGGGAATGTCAGCGTGATTTCAGACGACTCCAACACCGTCGTAGGGTCGGTCGACTTGGATGTGCCGCCTGGCGAAGTCGCGTATGACAATCAATTGGGAGAACTTTTCGTGGTGTACCCTGCCGAATCGGGTCCGCCGTGGAACTCCGTCACCGTGCTCAACGACACGACGAATCAAGTGACAGGTGTGATCGCGGCGGGAATCGATCCGGACGCCATCGTCTATGCCAGTGGAACCGGTGAGATGTTCGTCTCCGACTCCCTCTCCAGCAAGGTGACGGTGATTGACGATGCTACCCTGGCGGTGGTCGCCACCGTTCCGGTGGGCGAATACCCGGCTCACCCGCGTATGACAGCGGAATGGGCGAGGTCTTCGTCCCCAGTTGGGGCTCACCGGATTTGACGGTGATCAACACCACCACGAACACGGTGGTGTGGACCCTCGATACGGGGCTCGGCGCGCTCGCGCACGACCACATGACGGGGGAGATCTTCGACGCGGTCGCGGGTGGCTATGGCCCCACCCCCGGTAGGGTGGTAGTCATCAGTGACACCACAGATTCGATCGTGACCACCCTCGCGGTGCAGTATGTGACCGGGGAGATCGTCTACGACAGCGGCACGGACGAAATCTTCCTTTCTGGCTGGAACAATTCGAGTGGTCCCGCGAGGTACTACCTCACGTCGATCAGCGGTTCGACGAACTCGATTGTTGCGAGCATTTCCCTCCCTGGCCCGCCGGGCAGCCTCGTCTATGACAGCCGGAAGGGGGAGGTCTTCGTGGCGGACGGCGTCTCCGGTCTCGGTGTAGTCAACGACACGACGAACACGCTGGTGGCTCAAGTGACGGGGGGAACCACCGGTTCGCCGATGGCCTACAACTTCGAGAACGGCGAGATCCTGAATGCGAACTACGGATCAAATACGGTGACGGTGATCAATGATTCCACCAACCGAGTGATGGCGAACCTCTCCGTCGGAGCCAATCCGAGCGCGATCACCTATGACTCTGGCCGAAACTTGGCCTACGTGAGCAACCCCGGCCAAGGGACCCTGTCGATTCTGTCGGTGGCTCCCGCACCACACGAGTACGAGGTGACGTTCGCGGAGACGGGTCTGCCTCCGACCGAACTGGCGCACACTTGGAGTGTGGGACTGGCGAATATCCCTCGCGGTTCCACCAGCTCGACAATTTCCTTCTATGAACCGAACGGGACGTTCGGGTTCGGTGTGGGGGCAGAGGACGGTTACTCCATCACCCCCTCCAACGGCACTATCCGAGTGGATGGAGCGCGTGTCACGATCTGGATCAACTTCGCCTCCAAGTCGACGTTCTTTCTAAACTTCACAGAGTTCGGATTGCCTTCGGGAACTCCGTGGACCGTCACGTTGGCCGGAACGCCTCAAAGTTTGGAGACTAGCACCATCTCATCCAACGAGCCGAATGGGACCCTTTCGTTTTCGGTTGGACTCGTCGGCGGCTACTCCGCGAGCCCCCAGTCCGGAGCTGCGGTGGTAATTGGAGAGCCGCTCCAGATTCTGGTCGACTTTACGGTCGTCCCCGGGGCGGCGTACTCTGTGAACTTTACGGAGATTGGGTTACCCCTCGGAACGACCTGGTCGGTCTCAGTGGGCGGGACCATACATACCGCCTCTACCGATCTGGTGACCTTCATCGAGCAAAATGGGAGCTTTGCCTACGCGATCGAGCCCATCGTCGGGCAACTGATCCCCTCTCCTGGCGACGTGGTTGTGAACGGGAGGGATGCGAACGTCGCCGTATGGTTTGCAGCCGGATTGTATCTTGTCCTCTTCATCGAACTTGGACTTCCTCTGGGGACGAATTGGAGCCTCGCCGTTTGGGACGCCACCACGGGCCTCAACGAGATCCATAGCTCGACGACGGACTCAATCACATTATACCTCCCAAATGGGACGTATGAAATTTCCGCGATGGTGCCGCCGGGGTACGTGGGAACTCTCGCATCGAGCACCCTAGTCGTGGCCGGCCGGGCCAGCTCGGGTCCGACCGTAATCACCGTCTCAAGGGGTTCCACCGTAGCAACTCCCACGGGAACTCGTGCGCTCTCACTTCTCGACTCCCTGGTGGTCGGAGGTGGCGTCGCCATTGCTGTCGTCGCGATAGGACTGTTGGCGGGCTACTGCATGCGCCGGAGTAGGCAACGGCCCCACGATTCCGATCCACAACCCTCGTATCGAATCACGCCCGAGACCGAGCCGGTCGTCCTGGGAGGCAAGCGTAAGTTCGACTCCGAGCCCAGACCCACTCCGGGGGGAACGAGACCGGACGGTGACGAACCCGACACCTTCTCGGACTTGGAATGATCCCGTAGCGAAGGACCTCGGGAGAGGCATCCCGCCGCTCTCGGTCCCCAAGGGGAACGGTCGAATCCCAGCGATCGTTGCCGTCTCCTTCTCACCCTTGTCATCGCCCACCCGGGACCCGAATCGCACACGTAGGCCCGGAATATGGTGATAACCGCACTGGAAACCGCTGTACAAGAGCTCCAAACCACGGAATACCTCGTCGCGCCCAGCACGCACCTAAAGCCAGCGGGGGTCGGGACGTTAGCGCCGCGTTGCCGCCCTTACCATGCCGCTCGACCCCACCTTCCAAGTCTAGCCATCCGAATGGAACTCTCCTTTCGGATTTTCGGTACGGGATGCCGCTGGCACCACTGAGCTAGAATTGAAGGCGCAGAATCCGGCCGAACGCGAAGACTCAAGAACCACAGCCCTGTAGGATTCCCGACGAAGGGTAGCCCCTTCTGGGGGAGCGGGAGCCGTGGAGACCACAGCTGCGGGGAGCGAGGTCCGAACGACCCGTCCAGTCCCGACGGAAACTTTTCGGGGGGAGCCCCCGATCCACTCCATGGAGGCGAGACGCCCACGATAGGCCGACGGATCCCGCGGCTCCGATTCGTCCCGCTCCTCGCCGTCGCCGTAGCTCTCCTGATGATCCTCCCGCCCAACCTTACTTCGAACATCGGATCCGCAGGGGCCCGGGTCGGGAGCAGCGTAGCGGGTTTCGGGGGGTTCGACCTCGATACGGCCGGTGAGACGGGCCTTGCCCCGGTGGCGACCACCAACGTGAACCTTACCGTGAATGGGACGGCGGTCAATCTCTCGAGCCAATTCTGGGGAGCCACCGTGACGAACGAGGTCCACGTGCTCCGGGGCGAGACCGACATGGTGAACGCCACGCCGGCTCGCACGCTCGTCTGGCCGGGGGCGATGGCGGGAGAGGATTACGATCCGTTCACCAACACCCACTACGACACGTATACCGGAGTGGCGACGCCGGCGCTCACCAACGAGAGCCAGTTCGTGGAGATGTGTCGCGCCATCCACTGCCAAGCGATCATGCAGGTACCGGCGGAGATCGATGATCCGGCGTTCGCTGCCAAGATCGTCGAGTACACCGAGAAGAACCTGAGCTTCACCCCCGCGTATTGGATGATCGGCAATGAACCGGAGCTCTGGGAGCATTGGGACATCCCGTGGGTGGACTGGCCGTACGAATACGGGAACACGATCACCCCGACCGAGTTCGGATATCTGGTCCAGAACTACACCAAGGCGATCCGGGCCGTCGACGCGACGACCCCGATCCTCGGATTGCCCGCGTCGGGGTGCACCTGCGGGTACTGGACGTTCTCGCAGTGGATCTCCGGCGTCTTGAGCGTCGTTGGGTCGTCGATCCAGGCGGTGGCGTTCCACGAGTACCCGGCCGGATGGTTGGGCACCGGCGATGGGAGCCTCAAGGATTTCTACGGCACGATCCAAGGCGCCGCCAGCATCCCGACCCGAGTCCAGGCGGCGAGGCAAGCGGTCGATCAGTCGTGCCCCAAGTGCAACGTCACCGTCTTCATCAGCGAGCTCGGCTCGGCCTTGTCGCATAGCGACTACGGGCAGTACAGCTACGCGTTTTCCGGCGCGTTAAGCATCGCCTCCCAGATCACCCAGGCGATGGACGAGAACCTGACCAACATCGACCTGTTCTGCGTGGAGCTGAACACGTCGAACTCGTGGTTCAGTCCCTCTGGGGAGGAACGTCCGGATTACGAGGCATACACCGATCTGTTCAGCCATCTCGGCACCGAGGCGTTCCCCGTCGATCTCCCCGGATATGGGCAGACCCTGTACGCGATCGACACGATCGATCCGAGCGACCACGGCCGTCGGGACCTGTTGGTCGTCAACGACAACATCACGAACTCCGTCACGTTCGCTCCGCAGTTCGCCGAGTCGAACGGAAGTTCCACCGTCGAGTCGTGGCAGTGGGCCGGGAAGGTCCACTCGACCGCCGCGAACGACACCGACTGGGTCGAGCCGTTGACGCCGTACCCCGTGCGTCAGGAGTTCTCCGGGGGACTGCCGGCGAACTACACCCTCCCGCGGCAGAGCATGGTCCTGTTCGAGATGTATCCGGCCGGGGCCTCCGTGGTCCGAGTCGTCGAGAACGGGGCGCCCGCCTCGACTCGCTGGTTCACCGGGGTCGGCAGCCAGTTCTACACCACGACGGCGACCAACTTCTCCCTCCTGCTGCCGCCCGGGTCGTATCCGGTCCAACCGGTCGGGATCCCGTTGCCGATCGGCGGAAGGGAGTTCACGCCAAGGGAGCAGTTGGGCGGCTTCGTCAGCTCCCCCGTCACGGTCTCCGGGGACGACGAGAACGTCTCCATCAGTTTCGTACCTCAGTGGAATGTGACGGTGACGCCGTCCCCGAGCGATGGGGGAGTGGTCGAACCGGCTGTGTCGTTCGCCAACGTGAGCGAGCCGCTGAACTTGACGGCGGTCCCGACGTTGGGGTATGCGTTCGACCGATGGGCGGGCTGGGGGCCGGGGAGCTACAACGGGACCGGCCGGATCGCGACCTTGGTCCCGACCGGACCGATCTCAGAGAAGGCGTTGTTCGTCCCCGGCCTGCCGGTCTACGTCGAGGAGTCAGGCCTCCCGGCCGGGACCCCGTGGTCTGTCGTGGTCCGGGGATTTGAGAGCCAGAGCAACGCGTCGACGCTGACGCTGTACGAGCCCGTCGGGTCGTACGGACTGTCGATCGACCCGGTGCCCGGCTTCCATTCGGCGCCGACGAACACAGGATTCACGGTCGTCGGCTACGGTCTCATCGTCATCGTCCAGTTCACCCCGTTGCGACCTCCCCTGCCCCTCTTCCTTGAGACGTTCGTCGCCTCGGGACTCCCGGAGGGAACCGTCTGGGCGATCACCATCCGAAACAGCACCGTGTCGACGCCGGCCACGGTCGCGACGTTCCCCCTCACCAACGGAAGCTATGCGTACCGACTCGGGGATGTTCCGGGCTTCCACCCGGAGATTCCCAACAAGACGTTTGAGGTCCTCGGCGAATCGTTCACCCTCTCGATCCCGTTCGTCCCGACCGTCTACCATACGATCTGGGAGGCGAGCGGGACGCGGATCGGGTTGAACTGGAGCGTCGAGTTGGACGGCGTCCCGATCAATGCGACCTCGGCGTGGGTCTCGACCACGATGCCGAACGGGTCGTACTCGTACACGATCGCCGCGTCCGCGGGATACTGGGTCGTTCCCCGCGCAGGGAACTTCCAGGTCCAAGGATCGTTGATCACCGTCCCGATCCAGTTCGGGATCGTCGAGTTCCCCGTCACATTCGAGGCGAACGGCCTCGCGCCCACGACGCTCTGGTCCGTACGGTTCGGGAATCGGACGAGCGGGTCGACCGGAGGGGCGGCCGGCTTCTACTCGCCGAACGGGACGTACACCTTCGACATCGGGGCCCCGACCGGCTACTACTCGGTGCCGTCCCACGGGAATGTCACGATCGCCGGATCGGTGGCCCCTTTGCCCGTCGTGTTCCACCTCACCTCGAGCCGACCGTCCGCCGCCTTGGTGATCGCCCTCGGGACGCAGGCGCTGACCGTGGCGTTCTGGATCGGGGTCTCTGTGTGGGGCGGATTCCTCGTGATGAGCCAGATCCGGCGACGCAGCGGGGGAACCCACTGACGAACGCCGACCCGAAAGCGTCCCGTCCCGGCCCCTCGGCCGACCGGGCGTGAACCCGCATGCTTCTCGATCTGCTTCAGGGCCAGCTCAAGTCGTTGGGCATCCCCCTCGGGGGGGTCCTCGTCGGACTGGTGATGGGAGGCGCGCTCTACGCCGCGTTCGAATGGTTCCGACGCCGGCCGACGACCTCGGTCGCGGGCACCATCCCCATCACGGTCGTCCCCTCCGACCTCCCCGCCGGCGCGTCGGCGGATCCGAGGGCCGCGGACGGCGTTCCCGTCGAGGTGTTCAGCGCGGCGGGAACTCGGATCGTCTACCTGCGGGGTGCGGGGAAGTCGCCGAACGCCCCCCTCCCTCGCGCGCGGGTGTACCTCGCGACGCTCGTGCTCTCGTTCGCCGCCTTCTCGATCCTCGTCCTCGGGTTCTTCGGCCGCTTGTTCCTCCCGTACGACCAGTTCGTCGGTCACGTGGGCGTCGCGCTCTACTGGCCTCTGGGTTGGCCCGGGGTGTACACGATCACCAACGCGTCCCTCGTGGTCCCCGACTACATCTTCCCGATGTACCTCGCGGCGATGGCGGCGTTCGCCCTCGCCAGCGGGCTCGTATACCGCCGCCCTGCACTGCCCGCGAGCCGACGAGGATTCGCGCTCCTCGTCGTGCTCGTGTACATCGCGGTCGAGGTGGTGCTCGACGCGTTGTTCTTCACGATCCCCGGACAGAACATCCGCGACGTCGCGATCGTGGTTCGGAGCCTGACGGGGGGCTTCTTCCTCGCGTTCCTGATCTTCTGCACGATCTTCCTTCCCGCGCCCCAGCGCGTCAAGGCTCGATTTCCGCACGATACGGGGACCTTGGTGCAGTTCTTCGGTACGGGGATCCTCTCGTTCGCCCTCGCCGGGGGCGCCCTCTTCGCCTTCGACGATCTCGTCGGAGGTTCGGGGATCCTCCTGCCGTTCACGCTCCTCCTCATGCTCCCGCTCGTCACGTTTGAGATCTTCATCGCCGTGAATCGTCCGTTGTACTATCGCCAGCTCCGCCACCGGATCCTCCCGACCGTCGCGGTATACCATCCTCCGGTCTCGATCGTGATGCCGGCCTACAACGAGGCGCGCTGGATCGCCGAGTCGATCCGTCACGCCGACGTGGCGGCAGGGATGTATCCGGGCCGGGTCGAGATCATCGTCGGGAACGATGGATCCGTCGACCAGACCTCGGAGCTTGCCCGAACGGCGATCGCCGGTCTTCAGCACGCCACCGGCATGGTCGTCGACCTGCCCCACGGCGGAAAGTCGAATGCCCTCAACGGCGCGCTCGCTCTGGCGACCGGCGAGATCGTCATCCGGTGCGATGCCGACACGTTCATCTCCGAAGAGCTCGGATTCGCGGCGATCATCCCCCACTTTGCGGACGCCGAGGTGGGAGGCGTCCAAGGGTCGATCCTCCCCCGCCAGAAGGCCGGATGGACGCGGAAGCTCCGGGCCCTCGAGATCGCGTGGGGGCACTACTTCCAGCGGCCGGCGATCATGGGGGCCCGCTCGGGCGAAGTGATCGACGGGCTCTTTTCGGCGTTCCGTCGGCGCGACCTGGTGGCGATGGGGGGGTGGGTCCCGTGGAACGGAGAGGACACAGAGATCTCGATGCGACTGCAACGACTGGGGTACCGGGTGCGCATGGAGTTCGGGGCGCGGGCGTACGAGGACGTTCCCGAGAACTACGATGCGTTGCGACGTCAACGTGTCCGGTGGGCGCGCGGCATCCTGATGGCCAACGGACAGCACTTCCCGTCGCTGGTGAGCGACTACCCGGAGTTCACGGGGGTCGGCGTGCTGCTCTGGTTCCTGACGTTCGCCCGTTCGGGGGTCCGAACTCTCGTCTACCTGTTCCTCGGGCTTCTGATCGTGATCCTCGGCGTGCCGGCGCTCGTCGACGTCGGCTACCTGCTGCTCCTCGCCCTCGCGACCCGGGCCGTCCCGCTCGCGTACTTCCTGCTCCGCATGGGACGGAAGGACGCGCTGGTGTGGATTCCGTTCTTCCCCATCGGGAGCATCCTGAAGCAGTCGTTCCGGTTCGAGGCGTTCGGTCTCCTCGGCCCAGATGCCAAGCAAGAGTACGTCTGACACGCTCGGGACCGGTTCGGACGCCCCGGCGCAGCGCCTTCGTTTCGAGATCGGTCCTCCCCGAAGGCGGCCCCCCGGAGCCGTGCGTCCACCGAGGGGTGCAGGTTTCTCACCGCGTTCTTGCGCCCCGGCTTATCCCCGTCAACCCCCGTGCTCGACGGGGGGATCACGGATGGAGAGAATGGAGATCGGTCCGGGAGGATGGGCGACCCGCCGAGGGGACCGCTGGACGGCACTCGGTCACGGATTCGGGATCGTTCTTCTGATTCTTGCGCTGATCCTGGGTGCCCAGACCACCTCCTTCGGACTTCCCCCGTCGACCAACGCGCCGACGCTCCTTCACCCCAACTCCGGGACCCGTGCTCTTCCCACCACGCGTTCACCTTCACCGACTTCCACGGCCCGGCCCCGGGATCCGATCCGGGAGCTGGCGGACAATCAATCCATTCCGGTCGGACAGGGACCTATCGGTGCCGCCTTCGATCCCGACAACGGCTACGTCTACGTCGCGAACAGCGGTCCCTCCGACAACCGATCGACCAACGGCTCCGTCTCGGTGATCAACGGAAGCTCGGTCATCGGCGCGATCAACGTGGGCGGCTATCCGACGGGCGTGTCGTTCGACCCGTTCAATGGGTTGATCTACGTCTCCTACGTGATCAGTGGAACGGGCGCCACCGGCGCGGTCCAGGTTGTGAGCGGATTCTCGTCCGTCGCCACCGTCGGGACGGGGTACGACCCGTTGGCGGCCGTCGTGGACCTCGCGACCGGGAAGGCGTACGTCGTCAACACGGGCTCGGACAACGTCACGGTGATCAATGGGACCGCCGTGGCCTCCACGATCCCGGTCGGGGTTCAGCCGGCCGAGGCCGTCTTCGATCCCGCAAGCGGGTACGTCTACGTCCCGAACTCGAACGTCTCTCTCGCCGGTTGGTGCGATGGTAACATCTCGGTGCTCAACGGCACGTCGTCCGTGAGCTCGATCCCCGATCCGTATTGCCCCGCCTCCGCGGCGTACGACCCCGTGGACGAGGACGTGTACGTCGCCAACTGGGCCGGCGGCAACGTCTCGGTGATCAACAGCACGTCCGTCTCCATCTCAATTCGGGTCGGAGGGTCCCCGAACATCTCGGCGGTCGATCTGATCACCGGAGATGTCTTCGTGTCCAACCCGAGCAACCTCAGCGTGATCCAGGGCACCTCGGTCGTCGCCACCCTGGCGACCGGAGGGTATTCCGCCGTGGGCGGCGCCGCGTTCGACACCACGAACGGGGACGTCTACCTCCCCGTCCCGTGGTCGAACAATGTGACGGTGCTCAATGGGACGGCCGCTCCCCAGGCGATCCCGGTCGGAGGGGATCCGGTCGACGCGACGTTCGATGCCGACAACTCGCTCGTGTACGTCACCAATTTCGGCGCCGACAGCGTCAGCCTCCTCGGGGAGGCTTCGGCGGACCCGGACATAGCCTCCTTCACCGCTCAGCCCGCTGAGGTCAGCGTGGGTTCCCCCACGAGCTTCGACGTCGATGTGGCGGGGGGAAACGGCGAGTGGAGCTACACCTATTCGGGGCTTCCGAGCGGCTGCTTCACCGACGACAGTTCCGATCTCGGGTGCACTCCGACGACGTCAGGCCTCTACTCGATTCGAGTGACAGTGAACGACAGTGAGGGGGATACGGCGACGGCGACCACCGCCTTGACGGTGGCCCCGTTCGTCATCACCCAGTTCACGGCGGACCCAGCCACGGTCCGCACCGGGGCCAATACGACGTTCGACGTCAATGTCTCAGCGACAGGAGTCGGGCCGTTGACCTACCGATATGCCGGGCTCCCCGGCGGATGCCTCGCGGTGAATCGCTCCACCTTCACGTGCACTCCGGCCGAACCGGGGACGTTCAACGTCAGCGTCTTCGTCAACGACTCCGGCGGGAACGGAGCGACGGATTCGACCGAACTGACCGTCAGCAACAGCTCCTCCCCTCCCGACACCGTCCCCCTCACATTCGTCGCCGTGGGTCTCCCGTTCGGAACGACGTGGGCGGTCACGGTGGACGGGTCGCGTTGGAGCTCGGACCTGGGCGCACAAACCCGTGAAGTTCCGAACGGAACGTACTCGTTCTCCGTAGGCGAGATCGGTGGGTACCAAGCGACGCCGAGTTCGGGGAACGTCTCGATCGCGGGAGTGGAGGCTCATCGGACCATCGATTTCCGCGGATCCTTGGACGGGATCTATTCGATGAACTTCACGGAGGCCGGATTGTCTCCGGGCACCGGCTGGTCCGTCCTCGTGAATGGTACCTTGCGCTCGACCACGGGAAGCACCGTGACGTTCTCGGAATCGAACGGAACCTTCGAGTTCGAGATCCCGACGCTCGCCGGATATGAGCCGGTCCCCTCCGGAACCGCCGAAGTGAATGGAACGAACGTGACGATCCCTGTCGCCTTCTCGGAGCCGACGTTCCTCGCGGTGTTCTTCGAGTTCGGACTGCCGGTCGGGGCGAATTGGAGCTTGACGGTCTGGAACCTCTCGATCGGGTTCAACGAGACCCAGAGTTCGACCACCAACACGATCTCCTTCCTGCTTCCGAACGGTACGTTCCGAATGTCCGCGTCGTTCCCGGCCGGATTCAATGGAGCGCTCGCCCCGGGGAGCGTCACCGTAGCCGGAACCCCCAGCGGAGTTCCCACGATCCTCCCGGTATCGGAGAAGGCCGCGATCACGCTGCCTCCGGTCACCCGGCCGGTCCCGCTGTACGACACCTGGCCGTTGGCTGGGGGTCTCGCCCTCGTTCTCGCGGCCGGCGCCCTCGCCATGGGGTATCGCATGGGACGTCAAGCCCAGCGACGGCCGGGATCCCATCGCTCCGCCCAGTAGCGAGGCCAGGTACGTGACCGCGGGTGCCTTGTCCGGACCCACTCACCGATCCGGAGGTCGGTCACCCGACCGGCGTCGCCGAACCGGCCGGAGAACCCCGCATCTCCGGGCTCTCCGCGTAGACGCCACCCCGACCGGCGCGGACGCGCCCGGGTCCCTCCACCATCGGAAGCGGAAATTTTCCGGCCCTTTAATAGCGGGACCCCGTACTAGCGGCCGAGAGTCGGCATGCCGATCAAGGGACGAGACACAGGGCGCGTGGCGGTCGTCGGAATCCTGGCGTTGGTCCTCCTCGTGGCGTTCGTTCCCCACGTTGCCCCGGCCTCCTCGACGGACTCGTCTCCCGCTCCCGCGCGGCTTCTCGTCTCGCCCCCCTCGGTCACGATGCTCTCCACCTGCACCGAAGCCGCGCTCTCCACCGCCCTCTCCGGCGGTGGGACCGTGCAGTACTCGGCGTCGTGCCCCAACGTCCCTTTCACCACGGCGATCACGATCCCGTCGAGCTTGACGGTCAACGTCAGCTCGGGGGGCTACTCAGTCGGATGGGACGGGGGCGGAGCGACCCAACTGTTCCTCGTGGAGGGCGGGCACCTCAACATCACCGGCATCACGCTCGAATCGGGCTCGACCACCGGGTCCAACGGCGCGGCCGGGAACTCCGGTGCCGCCGGGGCGGACGGGGTCGTAGGGAAGAGTGGGACATCCGGCGCCGACGGCACGGGGGCCGCGGGGACGAGTGGCGGCGCCGGAACGGGCGGCAAGAACGGGGCGAAGGGGGACAACGGAAAGTCCGGGAGCGCCGCGGACGGCGGCGCGATCTGGATCGAGAGCGGGGTCGTCGTGCTGTCGTTCGATTCGTTCAATTCCAACACCGCCACCGGCGGGACCGGCGGCGAGGGCGGAGCGGGCGGCTCGGGAGGCTACGGGGGGACCGGAGGTTCCGGGGGTCAGGGAGGGACCGGTACGGCGGGCACCGCCGGTGGCCCCGGGGGAGCTGGCGGTGCGGGCGGTCGCGGCGGCGCGGGCGGGACCGGTGGTCCGGGGGGCGTCGGGGGAGCTGGTGGAGCCGCCCAGGGCGGGGCGATCCAAAACGCGGGGACATTGACTCTCATCAACGATACGTTCGAGGACGATTCGGCGCGCGGCGGAAACGCGGGTTCCGGGTTCCGCTCCGGCGCCGGGGGGAGCGGCGGGGATGCGGGCTCTGGAGGTTCCGGCGGCCAAGGGGGCTCACCGACCGGAGGCGGGAACGGGGGCGATGGAGGCAAGGCGGGGTCGAACGGCGCCGCCGGGCCCGCGGGCAACGGCACGACCGCGGGCTCCGGGGGCGTTGGGGGACCCGCTGACGGCGGCGCCCTGTACAACTCCGGCACTGCCCTGATTCTCAACACCACGTTCGAGATCAACTCCGCGACGGGCGGATACGGGGGGAGTGGCGGCCAGCCCGGGGCCGCGGGCGATGGCGGGGACGGCGGCGGCGGCGGTCCGGCCGGAGGGCCAGGGTACGCCGGCGCCGCGGCCCCGACCGGGGGAAGCGGATCGAACGGGGGGAGTGGGGGCTCCGCCGCGATCGGAACCGCCTCGGCGAGCGGGGGCACGGGAGGCGTCGGGGGTTCGGGCAGCGCGGGCGGCCTCGCGCAAGGCGGGGCGATCTTCAACGTAGGGAGCCTCACCATCAACAATTCCATCTTCACCTCCGATCGAGCCGCCGGAGCAACCGGAGGCTCGGGCGGGGGCGGCGGCTATGGAGGCTTGGGCGGTACCGCCGGTGAGGGAGACCACGGCGGCTCCGCCGGAGGCGGCGGCTCCGGGATGGCTCCGAGAGCCGGGGCCGCGGAGAATGGCGGGAACGGGGGCGACGCGACGGCCGGAGTTCACGGTGGGAACGCCGCACTCGGAGGAGCCGGTGGAGCCGGAGGACCGGGCGGCGCCGGCGGAGCCGCTCGGGGCGGGGCCGTGTTCAATGGGGACCCGACGGGCGACCTCGTTCTGACGTGGAGTCAACTCTCCGATTGCACGGCGGTCGGCGGCGCGGGGGGCACCGGAGCGGCCGGGGGACCGGGCGGAGGCGGAGGGAGCGGTGGTCCCGGTGGTTCGGGAGGTACCGGCGGCTACGGGGGAGACAGCGTCTTCGGTGGTACCGCCGGCTCGGCATCGGCCGGGAAATCCGGGTACTCGGGCGAGAACGGGGCCAACGGCGGCCCCGGCGGCGTCGGCGGTACCGGCGGCGCGGGCGCCTCCGCGGAGGGCGGAGCCGTCTACAGCTCGTCCACGGCGATCGTGGGGAACGACACGCTCTCCACGGACTCCAGTTCGGGGGGCGCCGGCGCGGCTGCCGGCTCCGGTGGCGACGGTGGATCCGGCGGTTCTGCCGGCGCGGGGGGCCCGGGCGGCGGCGGAGCGCTCGGAGGATACGATTCTCCCGGCAACGGCGGAACTCCGGGTTCCGCCGGCGGTTCGGGAGTACAGGCCGGCAACGGTGGAATGGGGGGCCTCGGAGGAGCGGGCGGGCTCGGGGGGAACGGGGGGGTCGCTCTGGGAGGCGCGATCTACAGTTCGGGAACCCTCTCCCTCGCCGATAGTGCGTTCGCCAGCGACACCGCCACGGGAGGCTCCGGAGCGCCCGGTGGAGCGGGAGGCTACGGGACGGATGGAGGGGCCGGAGGCTACGGGGGCGCCGGAGGCCCGGGCGGCCCGGGCGGGGGCAGTGGAACGGGCGGTGCGGCCGGCGGTCGCGGGGGGGGTGGAGGTGCCGGCGGAGATGGTGGAACCGGAGGCGCCGGAAGCGATTCCGGCAATGGAGGGGCGGGAGGCAATGCGACCGGCGGCGCGTTCTATCACAGCAAGAGCCCGAAGCTCGACATCGGGAGCCGATTCTCCCTCGATGCGACCACGGCCGGTTCTGGAGGGATCGACAACTGTGCGATCTCCATCGCGTGCCCTGGCGCGGGAGGCCTGGGAGGCACCGCGGGACCCGGAGGCGCGGGAGGTCTCGGAGGGACCGACGGTACGGGGACCGGCCACGGCACGAATGGGACGGCGGGATCGAACGGATCGGCCGGCGCGGTGGGGCCGACTGGCCTGCCGGGATCCAGTGGTTCGGCCGGTACCGCGAAGGACCCGAACGAGAACTAGCGACCGCGAAGTCGACCTCGTCCCGGCGCGGCGGCCGTGGCGGGAGACCTCGTGGGCGCCGTCCGCCCGCGAGGGCTCACGGCGTGGGCACTCTCGGATCGCGGTGTCGCCGGCGGAACGCGTCTCCCAGGAGGATCGCCACGGCCGCCCCCACCAAGCTCGGGCTCCCCCAGGGCCCGAGCCCCGCCACGAGACCGAGCGGCGTGTCCACGCCGGAGTACGGGTGGGGACAGTCGGTGGACGCGATCGGGATCGATGCGTGTTGGGAGGCGCTGACTCCGGCCGCATCGGTGGCTGTGACGGTCACGGGGATCGGGGCGAACACGGAGTACGCATGGATCACGTTCGATCCGGTCACCGCCGAAGATCCGTCCCCGAACTGCCAAGAGATATCGATCGGCAGGACCCCTCCGGTGGCGCTCGCCGTCAGGTCGACGACCCCGCGACCGGTGGTGCAATTGTAGCTCTGAGCGACCTTGGAGACGTTGACCCAGAGGGGGACCACCGGGGCGTTGAAGTCGAGCTCCGTGCTGTGGCTCAAGACCGCTCCCAGAGAATCCGTGACGGTGAGTACAGCCGAATACGTCCCTCCGTTCGGGTACGTGTGGGTCGTATTGGCGACCTCGGCGTTCGGCGAGTCGTCCCCGAAGTTCCAGTCGTACGCGTACGGTCCGAGCCCGCCCTCGGCGGAGGCGGCGAAGGCGAGCTTCACCGGAGCCGTGCCGAAGATCGGGGTCACCGAACTCGTCGCCGAGAGGGGCGTCACGACGTGGACCAGTTGGGTCGCCGTGGCGACGGTCCCGTTCGCCTCGGAGGCCGTCACGAGTACGGCGTACGAGCCGGGAGCCCCGAACGTGTGCTCGACAGAGGCGCCGAGACCCGGGGCCGTCCCATCGCCGAACGACCACGCGAAGCTGTACGGCGGGGCGGTGCCGTTCCCCTCCTTGGCCGTGAACTGGACGTGGAGCGGCGCCGCGCCGATCTGGGGACTGGCGCCGGAGTACACCGTGAACGCTGGGGCCTCCGGGGAGGCGGGGGTCACGGAAATGGTCGAGTTCCAGTACCGGACGTTCCCCGCGGCATCCTCGACCGTGAGCTCGACGGCGAACAGGGCGGCGTACTCGAAATCGTGCTCCGGCGACGGGCTCGGGCTGTTGGTCCCATCACTGAACTGCCAATCGAAGGTGTACGGCGGCTCTCCGCCGGCGACCACGGAGCGGAACTGCACGGGAAGGGGCGCGCTCCCGTTCGCGCGATCGTCGGTCCCGTAGGCGGAGGCGAGCGGGAGGCCGAGCGCATAGATCGTACCGGCGTTCAGGCTGTATCCACTGGCGGCGGTGCCGAAGTAGATCCGTCCGTCCGCGACGGCGGGTGCGTCCTGGATCTCGTCGGAGCCGGGGACATCGTAGTCGGCGAGGCGGGATCCGTTCGCCGCGCTGAGGACCTCGAGCCCGGTCTCGGTCGCCTCCATCACGAGGCCGTTCGCGTAGGCGAGACCCCCGACGACCGGTTCCGAGCTCGTGTGATTCCACAGGATCCTACCGGAGACCGGATCGATCGCCACGACCTCGTACGGGATCCAGGTGAAGTTCGACGTGTACGTGTCCCCCCCGACGACGAACAGCGTCCGGCCGTCGAACGACGCCGTCGGGCTGGTCAGCTCGGAGTCGTACGAATAGCCGGTGCGCTCGCTCCAGACCGGTCCCCACGTCCCCGCGCTCGAGACGTTCGACCGGTTCAGCGCAAACGTACTCCCGGCCTCGTCCGTGACCACCACGAGCGGTCGCCCGGTCGCGTCGGTGAGGAGGATCGGCGGGCTGAGGCCGACGTAGGCGTTCGGGTCCTGCCAACTCCCTACGACGTGAAGGTTCGAGGCGTTCAATGCGATGATGGAGGAGCTGTACGGCGAGGCGTTGTAGTTCGAGTCGGAGGGATCATACCCCCAACCGGTCGTGAACCAGATCGTGTTGGCGGAGGGATCGAGGGCCGGCGTGCCCAGGATCGTACCGCCGATGCCACCGGTCGGTTCGACGTGAAACTTGTTCTCGATCGAGTGGTTCCCGGTCAAGCTCACTTGGATCAGCTCGCCGGAGCTCGTGTAGTACTCCGGATTGGTCGAGAGGGCGATGTACTCGGCCCCCCGGTACAGTAGAGCGCTGGAGTAGTCGCAGTTGTCCTCGAACGCGATGTCGCTCGCGAGGTCCGCCTTCCAATCGACCGCTCCGGTCGACGCGTTGAGCGCGTACCAGTCTCCGTCGCCCCCGCCTAGGTACAACGTTCCATTCCACAGCTCGGGAGCGGAGATCGTACCGTACGGGGTCCCGTAGTACTCCTCGCACCCGGCCTGCTCGCCGAGGTCCGTCTCCCACAGCATCCGGCCATCCGAGGTGCGGAGGGCGAGCTCGTACCCGGCTCCGTTGCCGACGTAGACCGTCCCGTTGATCACGACCGGCGAGCTGTAGATCGAGCCGTTCTTCGAGGGGACGTCCCACTGCAACTCCAGATGCGAGATGTTCGACGGGGCGAGGGTTCGTTCCTGGAAGTTGGCCCCCGTCCGTTCGGGACTCCCCAGGTACTCCGGCCAGCTGCCTCCGGAGGCTCCGGCATACGCCGCGGACGGCGGCACGGGAGGCAGAGGCGACGGCGGGCTCGGAGGGGCCGTGGCGTCCGCGAGGTGGATCGCGGAGTTCGAAGAGGGCGAATTCCCGGGGAGCGGCTGCGGGGGGAGCAACAGGACGAGCACCACGACCAGGGCGATGATCGCGACGCCGGGGGAGGCGCGCATTGCTTCAGCACAGCACGATGGCAAAAAACCTGTCGCCCCGGGCCCGCGGTCGGGAGGGCTGGGTCGGACGGGACGACGCGAGAGCCCTCCTGGCGCCTCAGGGGGTCGCCTCCGATTCCCAGCCGGGGAAGTGCTCGTCGAGGACCTGACGCAAACCCCCGGTGAGGCGCAGGACCAGGAGAACGGCGACGACGTACACGACGAAGATGAGGAGAGCGCCCGCGACGAACAGCCACGCTCTCGTAACGAGGAGAAACAGAACGTCGGTCAGCGAAAATCCCAGCAGAAGACCCGACAGGAGCCGGACCGGATTCGACGACTCCCGGCGGCCGGTAGATTGCAGCAGCCAATCGAGGGCCGCGGGCAGCGGCGCACCGGCGAACAGCAGCTGGACCGAGAGGGCAGTGAGCGAGAACGGAAGATCGGCTCGAAGGAGCGCCACCAGAAGGAATGTCGCCGCGCCGAGGAGCTGCCCCGAACATCGAGAACAGAATCGAACCGTTCGGCCCCGGATCCGAACCCCGATCGTCCGCCCGTAGCGGTGCGGCAAGTGGTGGGAGAGGATGATCTCCCACGGACGCGGCTCGTTTCCACGCTCCAAAGTCCTCTCGCGGGCGCCCGTGAACTTTGCGAACGACTATATAGGCGAGACCAGTTCCCGTCGACGTGGCAGGCGCACCTCCGTCGGGAATGGCAGCGGGTCCGGTCAAGTTGAAGAGAAAGTACAAGCTGTGGCTGCTGGTCGTTCTGATCTTCGTCTGCTGGCCCGCAGCGATCGTGTACTACTTCACCCGCCCCAAGGTAGGGGTCCAAGAGTTCGCCGCGCCCCCTCCCCCGGCCTGAGCTCCGCGTCTCTTGGTGATCGCTCGGAAGCAGATGGCGCCCAGAGAAGGCTCCCAGCGCCGGCCCTCGGACCCGACTTGGCCGGAGCGGACGCTGTCGCAGGGAGCCCCCTTCTCTTGACGGGCGGGAGCCTGGCCTAGAACCATGTATTCGGGAGGAGGCGTCCCCCAACCCAAGCCACCGTCGGGATCGACGGCGGAGTCCCTCGCCTTGGTCGCCTTGATCCTTCAGGGGATCTTCACCCTCGCCAGCGTGTTCCTCCTGAGCATCCTGGGTGGGATATCGGCCGGCTTTGGGGGGTTTGGGGTCACGATCGCCGCGATCTTCCTGGTCGTGATCATCGTGGGATTGGCCTTCCTGTATGCCGGGTACAAGTTCGCGTACAAGAAGATCCAGTCAGGGGATTACGCCGGGGCCAGCACGTGGGCCTTGATCCTCGGCATCATTGGGATCTTTACGTTCCTGATCCCCGGGATCATCTGGATCGTCACCTGGGTCAAGACCAAGGACGCGGTCAATGAGCAGGCCTCCATGGGAGGGAGAGCGTATGGAACGCCCTCGTTCGGTCTTCCCTCGGCCCCCGCGATGGCCGGCTCGGTCCCCGGGGCTCCCTCGCCTCCGTCGGTCCCCGTCCCGTTCTCGGCCTCGACGTGTCCTCGGTGCCAACGAACGGCGACGTGGGTGCCTCAGTACGGGCGCTACTACTGCTTCCCCTGCGCCCAGTACGTCTGACGATCCGGTGGCGCCGGCGCCGCCGACGAGGGAATTGGAGGCCCGCGGGGGCCGCTCGCAACCCTTTTAGTCATGGAGGCCCGCGGGAGCCTCTGTGGCTCCGGACGACCTCGACCCGATCCTGATCCAAGTCACCGTCCCGTTGCCTCTCGCCATGATCCACGGCGCCCTCACCGACTCGACCAAGGTCGGGCAGTGGTTGTGCGATGCCGCGCGCATCGAGGCGAAGGTCGGTGGCGTCTACGAGCTGTCGTGGACCGGGCCGCCGGCGCACGTGAGTCCCGGGCGCGTCACGCAGCTCACCCCCGAGATCGACATCGGATTCTCCTGGTACGGCCCGACGGAGTTCGATGCGCTGATGAACCGACCCGAGCCGAAGACCCAGGCGTACATCCGGCTCCAAGAGTCCCCCGAGGGGATCGACATTACGCTCGAGCACACCGGCTGGGCGTACGGCGACGAGTGGGAGGCGGCGCGCTCCTGGCACTTCGCCTTCTGGGACGACCGGCTCCACCGACTGAAGGATTTCCTGATCAAGGAAGCGTACGGCTGACGGACGGTCGCTCGCCTCACGACGTGGACTGGAACTTCGCACACGACTCGCCGCAGCGGCGGCACGGGCCATCGAGGGCGAGCTCGAAGCTGCCCCCGGGAATGTCGCGGATCGCCCGGACCCTCAGATGGTCGACCGGGTAGTGGCCGCACGTACACCGGTTCCGGGCCACGACGGGGGTGGGCTCCCCCGAAACCTTCTCGGCCACGACCCCTCCCACCAACCCACCGTCAAATAGGCAGCGCCCCGGCGAAGGGGTAATGGCAGGGCCGGGAACTGGCCCGTTCCATGGATCTCCACGGCTGTCCGTTCCCCGACGACTGCCGATACGTCGTGGAGGAAGGGGTCTGGATCCGGGAGGGTCCGAGCGGGGAGGAGTGGACCTTGGGGCTCGTGGCCCCGATGGTCGCGTTCGTGGGCCGGCTCCTCTCGCTCCGCTACCGCCCCCTCAACCGGAGCGTACTCGCCGGGCAGAGCCTGGCGACCTTGGAGAGCGTCCGCGCCACCGGAGCGATCCGGCTGCCGGTGGATGGCACGATCACCGAGAGGAACTTCGCGCTCTCCGAACATCCCAAGCTGGTGAACGATTCGCCGTACGATCGGGGATGGATCGCGCGATTCCGCCCGGCCGTCCCGGCCGCCGCCCGAGCGCTCCCGGACGGGGCCGCGGCGCGGGATCTTCTGGAGGCGTTCGTCCTCGAGCGCAAGGTCCAGTGCTACGCGGCGTTCCCCGATGCCGAGATGATCGAGATCGGGAGCGAGTGCTCGGCGATCCTGGCCCGTCTCGATGACGAGCTCGCGCGACGGCGGCCCGAGGAGGTGGTCCTGCTCGTCAGCGACGACCCGACGAGCCCGATGGAGATGGTACGGTGGTCGGACCGTACCGGCCACCCGGTCCTCGAGCACCGGGCGGAGGGTGGGCTGCACCGCTTCCTCGTCCGGAAGGAACCTCATCCGAGGCCGCGGCTCCGCTCTCCGTCGACCGGGGTCGTGTGAACCGGCCCGTTAGGGCTTCTCGATCGGGCTCCGGATCTGGTTGCCCCACTCGGTCCAGGAGCCGTCGTAGTTCCGCACATTTGGGTACCCGAGCAGGTACTTCAGCACGAACCAGGTGTGGCTCGAGCGCTCCCCGATGCGGCAGTACGTGACCACGGCCTTCTCCGGCGAGATGCCCGCGCCCCCGTAGAGGGCTTGGAGCTCCTCGGCGGATTTGAACGTGCCGTCGTCGTTGACCGCCTTCGCCCAAGGGATGTTCTTGGCGCCGGGGATGTGCCCTCCCCGCTGGGATTGCTCGTTCGGATACTCCGGCGGGGCGGTGACCTCGCCGCTGAACTCCTTCGGCCCCCGGACGTCCACCAGTCGGGTGGAACCGGCCTTGACATCGCCGAGCAGCCCCCGAACGTCGTTGTAGTACGCCCGGATCGTCTCGTCCGGGGCTCCCGCCTGGATCGTGGTCGGGGCGTACGCAGGGACCTCCTTGGAGACCGGCCGGTCCTCCTCGAGCCACTTCTTGCGGCCGCCGTTGAGGATCCGAAGCTGGCCGATGTGGTAGTACTGCAGCGCCCAGAAGGCGAAGGCCGCGAACCAGTTGTTGAAGTCCCCGTAGAGAACGATCGTCGTCCCCGGAGAGATCCCCGAGCGCCGCAGAAGGGTCGTCAACTGGTCTTGCGACAGCAGGTCGCGGCTAATCGGGTCGTTGATGTCCCGGCGCCAGTCGAAGAGGACCGAGCCCGGGATGTGCGAGAGGTCGTAGTTCGCGGCGGGATCGTAATCCACCTCGACGATGCGGACGTTCCCGTCGTTCAGGTGTTGGCTCACCCATTCGGTGCTGACCAGGACTTCCTGGTTGGCGTACTGTGCTGTCATGACCTGCCTCAATCGACCCCCCCACCGCCGGGGAGATAAGCCCGTATGGGTGCGTCTACGAATGACGTTCGTGCGCGGTTTTGGCGCCTATCGTAGGGGCGATAGGTGAAACTCAGGCGGCCGCGCGGCCGTTCAGCCGCGCCGACCCCGCTTCGGGAGCTGTGCGTTGGAGATCTCGACCGTCTCCGCGTCGAAGCCGAGCTTCGCGAGCTCGGCCCGGATCCGGGTCCGGTGGTCGCCTTGAAGGTACACTTCCCCGTCGACGACCGAACCGCCCGTCGCGAGCCGGTTCTTCAACTGGCGCGCCGTCTCGGCGAGATCGACGCCGGGCGGGAAGCCCGAGATCACCGTCGCCGGCTTGTTGTAGCGGCGGGGCTCGGCCCGCACCCGGATCCGGGCGGACTCCCGGTCCAGGGCGGAGAGGATCTCATCGAACTCGTTGTTCCCCATGGATCTAGACCTCCCCCGCGGGATCGATCGGAACGATACCGGCGAAGATTCGACGGGGGGCGGGCGGGAACACCCGGGCGGCGACGGGCCCGGGTGCGTCAACGTACGTCTGCGTGATGTCCCTCAACGATCGAAGTGTGGTAAGGCGAAGGGGGTTTTGATGTTGACGGCCGGGACGGACGGCGCGCTCACCGGTCCCGCCACTGATAGAACGAGAGCGCGACCGCCGTCCCCACGGTGGTGAACAGCCCGAGAAGGCCGGCATCGACCCACAGATTCGAACTGACCGTCCCGGGGACGCCGACGGTCCCCTGGACGAGCAGCGCGGCGTACGTCGCCGGGAAGAAGCGCGTCACGGTCTGCCACGCCGGGGGGAGCACGGAGAGGGGATAGTACAACGGGGAGAGCATTCCCAGCACGGTGAACACCAGGCTTCCGACGGGCCACACGACGCGACGGGAGCGGATCCTCGTCGACACGGCCATCCCGATCGCGCTGACCAGGACCCACAGCAGCAGGATGACCGCGATGAGCACCGGCCACGCGTACCACGGGACGGGGGTCACGAGGGCGAGGACGATGGCGAGCACCACGAGCGCCGGCACGGCGGCGATGAGGTTGGAGAGCGAGAGGCCGATCATGTACTGCAGACGGGTCACCGGCGACGCGATGAACAGCTCCTCGAGGTACGCCTCAAGGCGGTAGGTGGCGGAGTCGCCGAGGACCCAGCTGCCGATGTTCTGGGTGGTGAACAACATCGCGCCGATCACCTGGAGCGGGAAGTCCTGGGGCGGCGAGATGAGACGCAGGAAGTACAGGAAGATGAACGGCACCAGGACCGGCCCGATCACCATCGCGGGATGTCGACTGATCCACCGCCAGCCGATGATCGCGAATCCTGGTAGGATTCGGCCGACCTGCGGGGGCCTCTCGTACGCCATCGCCATCTTCACCGCTCCCGGGCGCTGCGTCGCGCCCACGCGAGAGTGAAGAGGAAGAGGGCGAGGGCCTCGAGGGTGAGCGAGATCGCCGCGAGGGCGATCCCGCCGCTCGAGATCGATACGAGGCCTCCTTCGGCCGCCTCCACCAGGGCGGCCGCGGCGCTCGTCGGGAGGACGAGAGCGAGCGGGCCCCAATAGGTGGGGAGCAGGGAGAGCGGGTAGAACACCGGCGGCAGGACCCCGAAGAGGTTCGTGATGATCGTCGCGTACGGCTGGATCGCCCGGTCGTCCTCGAACAGCGTCGAGACGAAGTACCCGAGCGAGACCGTGAACAGGAAGACCGCGAAGAGAACGGCCGCCAGCACCAGCCACGCCAAGGCGCTGAGGGGGTGCGTCCACTCCAGGATCCCGGCCAGCACGGCGAACGTCCCGACGTTGGATCCGAGGATGCCGAGGGACATGCCCACGAAGTACCCCTCCGGAGTGAGCGGCCCCGGGAGGTAGAGCTCCGGCAGTTTGCTATCGACCCGGATGTACGCCGCTTCGTTCTGGACCCGCTGCCCCATCTGGAACATCGAGTAGACGAGCGCTCCGATCAGGGCGTAGGTGATCAGAGCCGGATTCAGGATGTAGACGAAGATCAGCAGGACTCCTTGGATCAGGATCGGCGCGATGACCACGTTGAAGTCGTGGAGCTGGACCCGGAGCTGGGTAACCGTGTACCCCCAGGTGTATCGATCCACGAACGAGAACGCCATCGCCCCTCACGACTCGTCATCGATGGATCGGCCCACGACGCGGAGGAACGCCTCCTCCAGCGAGACCGGGCCGACCGTCGCCGAGAGCTTCTCCCGGAGCGCGAGCTGCAGGACCTCCTCGACCCGGTCGGGGCCGAGGATCACATGGACGTCGAGCCCGTCGGTCGCGACGGTGCCGAACGTCGCGAGCGTCTCCTTGAGCCGCATCCCGCCTTTGAGAGAGACGCGGATCGTTCCCCCGATCTGGGCCTTGAGCCCTTCCGGAGAACCCTCCACTAGGACGCGCCCGCGGTCGATGATGTAGAGCCGGTCCGACAGCTGCTCCGCTTCGTCCAGGTAGTGGGTCGTCAGGAGGAGCGTCGATCCCTTCTTCGAGAGACGTCGGAGGCACTCCCAGACCTCGCGGCGGGCGAACGGGTCCATGCCGATCGTCGGCTCGTCCAGGAACAGGAGCGGCGCCTCCGTCGCGATCACCGTCGCCACCATCACCCGCTGACGCAGGCCCCCCGACAGGGCCAGGTTGAGCCGGTCCGCGACTTCGGTGAGACCCATCTGGCCGAGCACCTCCGTCGTCCGCTGCTTGGAGGTCGCCCGGTCGAATCCGCGCGTCCGCAGATAGGTGTAGACTTGCTCGTACGGGGTGAGATGCATGAACGGCTTCCCGTCCTGCGGCACCACCGCGATGAGCGGTCGCCCCTCTTCGGGGTGGTTCACGATGTCGTGTCCGAAGACCCGAACCTCTCCCGACGTCGGCCAGAGGAGCGTCGAAGCGATCCGGAGGAACGTCGTCTTACCGGCGCCGTTCCGCCCCAGCAGTCCCACCCGTTCTCCGGGCCGGATCGAGAGCGAGACGCCTCGCAAGGCATCCACGGGTTGGGTGCCGCGGCGCTCGTACCGCTTCTGAACATCGCGCGCCCAGAGCGCGTCCTCGGCCATGGCCGTGGCCGACCCCGGCCGAGATATTTAACGGAGAATCGCCGCCAGACGTCGTCCCCGCGACGGGCGGGGTGGTGGGGAAGTCCCGAGAGGGAGGGCCACGTGCGAAGGGGGTGGCGCGATCGGGAGACGAGAGGGGGCGGCCCGGGGGTAGTCTACCCGCCGCAGCCGCAGCCGCCGCCCTTGGTGGAGCTGGAACTGCACGAGCCGCAGCCACCGGAGAGGCCGGCCTCATCGGGTTCCGGGAGCGTCGGGTTCGTGACCTTGAACCCCGACTCCTTCAGCGTCTCGACGTAGTCCACGATCGCCCCGTCGACCATCTTACGGCTGCCGGGATCGACGATCAGGGAGACGCCGTTCACCGAGACGAGCTCGTCATCGGCGCGCGGCTTGGCAAAGGCGAGACCGAACTGAACGTGGCTCGATCCCCCCCCGCAGCAGCCGCCGCCACCCGATTGGGCGTACAGGCGCACGGCCAGGCCGGGCTTTTGACCGGCCAGCAGGCGCTGCACTTGCTGGACGGCTCCCGGAGTGACCTCGAGATGCAGGCTCGGCGCGTGTTCCATTTCACTGGGTTTGGTCTGTGCTTGCATGCTCATGGGAATCCTCCGACGAACGTGTAATGGCTTGGTGGCATTTTAAGCATGGCGGGGTGTGGAAACCCTCGCGTAACCACCCGCCGTCCCTCTGTCGATGGGACCTCGAGGTGCCCCGACGGCGTGGGCCTACTGGACCACGAGCCCGGTAGGCGCCGCCGCCCGATCGGGGATCGCCTGGGGGAGGCTGATGAGACCGAAGAAGAGGAAGATGATCCCGATGAACTCCGCATAGTACAGCAGCACGGGGAAGGAGGCGATGTACAGGAACCCGCCCGTCCCCAGGGTGAGGGCTCCGGCGATCATCAGGAGCGTCTGCCAGCGCCAGGAGCGGCGAAGGGCGATGACGGACGCGGAGAGTAGGACGACCGTGGCGGGGATGGTGACGAACGAGGAGACGATCACGATGGTGGTCGGATCGCCGGTGATGATGCGATTCGTCACCATGTTCGACGCCGAGAGCGGCGTGAGGAAGCAGACGACACCGACCACGGCGCACGCGACGATCGTGTAGGCGGCGTACCCGATCTCGATCCGGTGGTTGTGCAGCACCTTCGTTGCGCCTAGGGAGAGGACGCCCACGATCGCGGCCGACGCGAAGAGGTAGCCTTCGAACAAGAGGCTGGAGGAGTAGCCGACGTAGACGGAGGCCTCGATCGCCATCGCGGCCGCGGCAAAGGCGAGGCCGGTCGACCACGCCAGCTCGGTCCACCGCCGACTCGTCAGGTACTTGCGAGCGCCCCGAACGCACATGAACGTCAGAAGCAGGGCGAGCACCCCCAGGGAGAGTGCGATGACGGCGGTAGTGCTGTCCACGAGGGCCTCGACCGTGCGGGGTGTGGTCCGGGGGATTAAATGGCGTTCGTACGAATCGACGGAGATTTTCCCCCGCCGGACCTACGGCCGGCCCGTAGGAACTGTGTCGCGCGGTCAGTTCCCGGGCTTCTGCTTGCGGGAATCATCCATCCCCGTACCCCGGGTCTGGTCGAGATGCCCGTCGCTGTCCAGGTCCCGGCCATTGAGGAGGATCTCGCCGGCGTCCCGCGTCTCCACCCGCCAGCAGAACCGTCCCAGGACGGTGCCGAGCCTGACGGGCAGCCCGAGCATCTGGATGACCTTCTGGACGTCCTGACGGGAGAACTCTCCCGTACCGGCCAGCACGAGGAAGTAGACGGCGAAGCCGATCACGGCGGCCAGGAGCAGGGTGTACCAATGGGTCGGGTCGATGTAGTTGTTGAGGAGAGAGACCGCGTAGAAGCTGGAGGCGGCGCTGGCGATGATGAGGAGGATCGGACGGGGCTGGATCCGAACGGCGAGCAGTCGTTCCATGAAGTAGACGTTGAGGGCCAATCCCCCGACGGCCGCGATCAGAACGGCCATGGCGGCCCCGTTCATGAGGCCAAGATTGACACTATACCTCCAGAGGGTGATCGTGATCCCCCCGAGGGGCGCGTACGGGGGCATGAACAACAGCGCCGAGCCGAACATGAGGCCGACCTGCAGCGCTCCGAGGTACAGTTCGAGGCGCTGACGGCCGACCGAGGTCAGGGCGGTCGAGATCACCTGGGTCAAGGCGGCCGGGACGGCCGAGAGGGCCAGGATGGCGAGCGGCACCGAGCCGCCGGTGTAGTTGGCGCCATTGAGGACATCCAACAGGTTCACGCGGTAGACGACCATCGAGACGGTCACGGGCACGACGAGGATCGCCGTGTACCGGAGCGCGGACCACGTTCGGCGACGTAACGCCTCGTACTCGCGGCGGACGTGGAGGTTCGCGAGGTGGGGGAAGAGCGGCATCGCGACCGCCCCCGAGATCCCGAGGATCACGATCCGGAACGCGTTCGCCGCCAAGAAGATCGTCAGCTTGCCCGGGAAGTCCGCCTGGACCAAGAACGGGATCGTGTTCAGGAGAACGTACTGGAACAGGAGCCCGCCGATCAACGGCCAGGCGTAGAGGAACATCCGGCGGGCGGCGACCCAGTTCGGGCGCCGGGAGACGGCCAAGACCACGGGCAGGCAGAACGCCGCCGACGCGAGGGCGCCGGCGAGGTAGGAGAGGGTGACCCCGAGGAACGCCGTGTTGCCCCCGGTGGCGATGAACGTCGTCGTGATCAGGCCGATCGTCTGCACGATCGCCTGGATCAGCAGCGGATACTGCGCGCGGATCGAGTCGCCGCGAGCGATCCACAGGTTGGTGTAGACGACCCCGGGAGACCAGAACAGCGGCATCAGGAGGAAGATGCCGAAGACGAAGAACGCCGTCGACGGGGAGATCTGTCCGATGAACAGGTTTCCGCCGGTGACGAGGGGCACGAGCAGGTTGACCGCCAGCAGAACGCCGCCCAGGACCGCCACCATCCCGAGTCGGAGCGCGAAGTACGTTCCGGCGCTGTCCTCGGCCTTCGCGCCGCGCGCGACCTGGAACTGGAAGGCGGAGCCGATCCGCAGGTCCCCGAGGCCGTTGATCGTCGAGGCGATCAACAGGTAGAATCCGGCGATGCTCAGGAGCATTAGGCCGGCCGCGCCGGTCCCACCGATCTTGTGGCTCGTGAAGAAGGTCGCCGCGTACCCGATCCCCTGGATCAGGATCGTGAGAATGAAGACCGCACTCGAGCTGAACCCCAACGACCGCTCGTGGGTGAGCGACGCGGGCGGAGCGGCGGCTTCAGGGTTTGCCGGGGCCTCGGTCAACGTCTCCGCGTCCGACTCCCCGATGCGGCGCCCCTCTTGATAACCTCCCTCGGAACGGAAACGCGGACCAGGATCCAGCGCGCCCCGAGCGGGGGAGTCGGGGGGCCTCCCGGTCTAGACGGCCCCCGGAGGAGGACCCGGAGGTGTGGGTCCCATCGGAGGCGGGGGTCCGATCGAGCCAGAGGGTGGGCCTGCCGGACTCCACGCGGCCGGCGCGGACGTCGGCGGCGGGGACGAAAACGACGGATTCTTGGGCCGCCGCAGCACGAGGATCGCTCCCGCCACGATCGCCACCACCACGATGACCGCGACAATCCACAGCCACCCGGGGAGGCCGCTTCCCGAAGTGCCCGACGGCGGTTCCGAGGTATTGTTGGAGCCGTGGCCGGAAGTGGTCGGCGTGAACGCGATCGCGACCGAGGCCGGTTGGCCGGCTACGATCACGGTGCCGCTCGTGCGATTCGCCGTGTACCCGGTCGGCGCCACCAAGGAGAACGCGTACGAGCCGTTCGGCTCCGAGAACGTCACCGTCGAGGTCGAACTCGTCGGCGACGCGGTCCCGTTCAAGGTCACAGTCCACGCCGTCCCGGTCGCGAGCCCGGTCTCCGTGACCGTCACAGGATAGGTCGAGGGCGAAGGTCGAGAGAAGGCGATCGGCTCGACGTAGGCAGTTCCCGTGACGTCCGCCGTGCCGGAGATAGGGGCCGCCAGGTAGCCCGGGACCGAGCCCACGGAGAGGGGGTACGAGCCGTTCCCGAACCACCAGATCATCGACGTGGAGGTCGAGACGTTGGCGATCCCGTCGACGGTCGCCGACCACGCCGTCCCGGAGGGCAACCCATGTTCCTCCAAGGTCACGGTGTACGGAACCCCGATGACCGACACCGTGCCGGAAACCTCCTCGGGCACGAATTCGTCCCCGGTGGAGTTCGAGAAGATGCCAGGTCCCGGTTCCTCCCCGACGGGCAGATCGTCGACGATCGTGTTCCCCGGTCCGAGCAGCGAGATGCTCGAGCTCTGCGTGACGGCGACCGCCTTGGCGGTCGGCCAGTACGAGATCGAACCCCAGCTCTCGGCCGGGAGATTGGCCACCTCGTGGCCGGCGGCGCCGATCACGGTGACGTTCGTGAGCGACCGGTTCGAGATCTCGTCATTGAACGAGTACACGTCCTGGGTGATCGGGCTGTAGACCAGCGAGAGCGGGAGCGACAAACCGGTGGAAACTCCGCGGACCACCGTGTTGGAGCTGCCGATCAGGCTCACGTTGAGGCCGTATCCCCCGGCGAGGTACACATCGGAGGTCGCCGGGCTGTACGCGAACGGATTGCCGTTCGCGTAGTTCTCCCACCCGGGCACATTGATATTCGCCACGACCGTGTTCGCGGGTCCGATCGCGGTCACGTTCCCCCCGAGCTCGTTCGCCACGATCACTTCCTCCGACGCCGGGTCGTAGATCATCTGGTACGGGCGGCCGCCGATCCCCACCGATCCGACCACGGTGTTGGCGCTCCCGATCAGGGTCACATTCCCGCTCCCCGAGTCGGCGACGTAGATGTCTCCTGTCGCCGGGCCGAAGATCAGCGAGTACGGACCGGCCCCGACGGCGAGCGTCGCGACGAGCGTATTGTGGGTCCCGATGACGTAGACGAGCGACGTGCCTCCGGATAGGACGTAGACATCCTGCGTCACGGGGCTGTACACCGCTCCCGAGGCATAGCTGCCGACGGGAATCTCCGTCACGATCTCGTCGTTCGGACCGATGACGGTCACATTGTTGGAATAGAGGGAGAGGACGTACACGTCCTCGGTCGCGGGGCTGTACACCCCGTTATCCGGGTAGATGAAGAAGAAATTGCCGCCGTAGTTGAATCCGAAGACCGAGATGTACCCCGAGTTCCAGTTGGAGACGTAGATCTCGCCGTTCGCCGGGCTGACCAGAACGAAGTCCGGTTCGCTATACGTCGGCAGGTTCGCGAAGACCGCGTTCGTGGCCCCCCCGTACGCGGTGACGTTGTCGGAGCCCCAATTCGCCACGAGGACGGCGGCGAGACCGGGATCGTAGGTGATGGCCCAAGGCTTCGATCCCGCGGGAAGCCCCGGCAAGGGCAAGTTCCCATCGCTGATCGGGGTGACGTTCGCGCTGCCCTTGTTCGCGACGTACACCTCTTGGGTCGCGTTGCTGTACGTCAGGGCCGTCGGGTCGACCCCGACCGGGATGCCGTCGACGACGACGTGATTGGTCGAGGAGACGACCGTGACGTTGTCCGATCCTTCGTTGGCGATGTAGATGTCATGGGTGGCCGGACTGTAGACGAAGGCGTACGGATTGGCGCCGACTTCGAACGTCGAGAGCTCGTCATTGGACGAATCGATGATCGAGACCGTGTATCCGTCCGTCTGCATGGTGTACATGTCACCCGAAGCGGGGCTGTACCCGATGTTCGTCGGGTACCCCGCGGTGTTCGGATTGGCGACGACCGTGTTCGAGGTGCCGATGACCGAGACGTTCTTGCTCCCGGTGTCGACGACGTACATGTCGTGGGTCGTGGGGCTGTAGGCGAGGTTCGTTGGATCCACGCCGACCCCGATCGTCTTGATGATCGAGTCCGAGGGCCCGAGGACCGAGACGTTGTCCGATCCGGAATCCGTGATGTAGAGGTCCTCCGTGCTGGGACTGTAGGCAATGGCCGTCGGGTTCGCGTGGTTCCCGAGGTACAGCTCCGGACCATAGTTGCCGTTCGCCAGGTATCCGAAAACATAATTCTCGGAGTACGAGGGAAAGTACGTCTCCTGGGTGACCGGGCTGTAGGCGTCGCCGGCGGAACTCGAGTTGCCGAACTCCGTGGACCCGGGCTCGTCGATGGTGCTTCCGAGCTGGGCGTACACCGAGAGGACCCCGGCAAAGCCCGGGCCCACCACGGTCACGTTCTCCGTCGTGGGATCGAACGCGAAGTCGACCGCCCCGACGCCAAGGATGGACGAGCCCCCGATCGTGTTGAAGGGGGTCACGATCGACACGTTGGACGAGCCGTCGTTCCCGACGAGGAGGTAGTGGCTCACCGGATTGTATCCGATCACATCCGGGTCGACGCCGACGTTCAACGTGGCGACGACACTGTTGGAGGGGGAGATGACCGTCACGCGCGACGCCGCCGAATCGGCGACATACTCATCCCCCGAGGCGGGGCTCGCGCCCAGCGCGGTGGGGTCTCCCAAGGTGGGGACGGAGGCGACCGATGTCGACCCCGAGATCACGGTGACATTGTCCGAAGCGGCGTTGGCCACGTAGATCTGGGAGGCGGCCGTGCTGTAATTGAGCGCCGTGGGGAGGTCCCCTGCGCCAACGGTCGCGATCACGACGTTCGCGGGAGAGAGGATGCTC
>JAKIVR010000017.1 GCA_022750455.1 Thermoplasmata archaeon
CGCCGCGGCCGCGGCGGTCTCGAAGGAGCCTCCATGACCGACGAACGTAGTTCCGAGATGCCGGGACTCTACAAGCTGACCATCGACGAACGGAAGAAGCGGATCCAGGCGTGGGCCGGGCTCAGCGAGAAGGAGATGGAGTCGTACTCGTTCGCCCCCGGGATCGATCCGATGATGATCGACCGGATGGTCGAGAACGTCGTCGGGACGTTCTCGTTGCCCCTCGGCATCGCCACGAACTTCCGCGTCAACGGCCGCGACTACCTGATCCCCATGGCGATCGAGGAGCCGAGCGTCGTCGCCGCCGCCTCCAACGCGGCGAAGGTCGCCCGGGCGGCCGGTGGGTTCCACGCCCAGACGACCGCCCCGGTGATGATCGGACAGGTCCAGATCCTCGACGTCGCCGACCCCTCCGGCGCGCGGATGCGGATCCTCGCGCAGCGCGAGGCTCTCCTGGAGATGGCCAACACCAAGGACCCGATGCTCGTGAAGGCCGGCGGCGGAGCGAAGGACCTCGAAGTGCGGATCCTCCCGTCCTCGCGGGGGACGATGCTCGTGGTCCACCTGCTCGTGGATGCCCGGGACGCGGGCGGCATGAACGCGGTCAATACGATGTGCGAGTCGCTCGCCCCCCGCCTCGCCGAGCTCGCCCACGGCCGGTCGGTGCTGCGGATCATCTCGAACCTCGCGGTCCATCGGCTGGCCCGGGCCTCGGCGACGTTCCCCGCCGCCGCCCTCGCGACCGCGGACCGGACCGGGCCCGAGGTCGTCGATGCCATTCTCGACGCGTACGCCTTGGCCTGCGTCGATCCGTACCGCTGCGCCACCCACAACAAGGGGATCATGAATGGGATCTCGGCCGTGGTCGTGGCGACCGGCAACGATTTCCGGGCGATCGAGAGCGGCGCGCACTCCTATGCGGCGTTCCGGGCGGTCGATGGCGGCATCATCGCGCCCCTCACCACGTACGAAACGAACGCCGTGGGGGACCTGGTGGGCACGATCGAGCTGCCGATCGCCGTCGGGCTGATCGGCGGCGCCACCGCCGTGCATCCGACGGCGAAGGCGAACGTCAAGCTTCTCGGAGTGCGCAGCGCGGCCGAGCTCGCCCAAGTGATCGCCTCGGTCGGACTGGCCCAGAACTTCGCGGCGCTCCGGGCCTTGGCCACGGAAGGGATCCAACGCGGTCACATGGAGCTGCACGCCCGGAACGTGGCGGCGACCGCCGGGGCTCGACCCGAGGAAGTGGACGCGATCGTCGCCCAGATGATCGAGGAGCACATGATCCGGATCGATCGGGCCAAGGAGATCCTCCAGCTCCGTCGCGGAGGCGCCGCGGCATGACGATCGGGATCCTCTCGTTGCAGGGGGACTATCCGGAACAGCGACGGGCGATCGCGCGGGTGACGGCGGAGCCGACCGTTCTCATTCGCACGCCCAAGGACCTGGAGACGATCGAGGCGCTCATCCTCCCCGGCGGCGAGACCACGACCCACGCGCGACTCCTCGTCAGCTCCGGACTCGCGGCCCCCTTGGCGGAGCGGATCCGATCTGGACTGCCGGTTCTCGCGACCTGCGCCGGGCTCCTCCTGCTCGCGAGCCGGTTGGAAGCCGGCCCCACCGGTCACGAGCCCGCGAGCCTCGGGGTGCTCGATGTGACGCTCCGACGGAACGACTACGGCAGCCAGCGGGACTCGTTCGAGGCTCCGATCGTGGTGGCCGGAATCTCCGGCGCTCCGTTCCCCGGCGTGTTCATCCGTGCCCCGCGGATCCTCTTGTGCGGACCTGGGGTCGAGCCGCTCGCCCGCCGGGGTGAGGAGCTCGTCGGGGTGAAGTGCGGGCCGATCTGGGGGCTGACGTTCCACCCGGAGCTCACGTCGGACTCCCGGCTGCACGCGCTGTGGTTGGCCTCGTTCCGGCCGCCGGTCGCCGCGAAGGCCCCGAGCGGTCGTCGTTCGACCCCCGCGCGGACGCCTCCGGGCAAGTCGAGCCCGAAGCGCAAGCGGTAGTTCGACTCGTGCCGGGCCGCGCGGTGCGGGCTCAGTGGAACGTATCGAACTGGTACTGGTCGAGCGGACGCTCGCCGATCGCCATCAGGAACTCCGGGGGCGTGAGCACGGGCGCCGGGTACATCTCGCTGTCATCGAGCGCGATCCGGGGGCACGCGGTGCAGACGAACGCCTCCCAGCCACGTCCCAGGAGGTCTCGCGGATCGAAACGGTCGCCGAGCACGAGCGACGCGCTCCGCCCGTGGGCCTCGGCCCGTCGGACCAACGACTCGGCCATTCCTCGGCGGCTCTGGCCCGCGAACGTGGAGACGAGGATCCCCCATCGCTGGGCCGAGCTCGCCTGGGCGACCAACATCTGGCGGTGGGCCACCAGGCGTGCTCGGTCCAAGGGTGGTTCGAGGATCGCCTGGAGCGGATCCAGAGCCCACACCGGCTTCGTCACCGCGTACGCGAGGCCGAGGGGGTGGAAACGCCCGGTTCCGAGGAAGAGGAATCCTGCGACGTCCTCCTCCACCGACTGGGCCGTCGTGTAGTTGCATCCCAGCGCCTGAGCGGCGTACTGGAGCCGACGGTCGCCGCTCCCGATCCGGACGGTCACGCCTCGGCGACCGAGCGACTCGATGAGCGGGTCGACGAGGTCGAGATGCTGGATCGAGGCGACCAACCCGAGCTGGCGCGGGAGGCCCGCATCGACCACGACCTGCGCGAGCCGTTCGGGATCGCCGCCGGGCTGGCGCATCTCCACAAAGAACGTCGGCACCGGGGCGACAACGTTCGGGATCTCGGCGTGGCCGAGAACGATCGCGGCCTCCGCACCGCCGATCTCCGAGGCCGTAGGCAGGTCGCAGGCCCCGAAGCATGCTCGGACCAGTACCGCGACGCGCGCGCCCGTCGCTTCCGAGATCCGGGCGGCCGTCTCGTCCGCGGAGCGCAGAAGCCCGGCGGGCACCTGCAAGGCGAGGCGACGGTATCCGTGGCGGCGAAGCTCCGCGAAGAGCGGTTCCCCCACGGTGGGAAAGCAGGGAGAAGGGGTCGGAACGGCCATCGGAGACCGGATCGCCGGGGGGAGACTATCTCGTTTGGGGTGGCGAGGCGCGGCCTCCGAGCCGCTCCAGCAGGCGCGCGACCGCGCCCCGATTGTCCTCGTAGTGGAATCGGTGGACCGCCTCGCGCGCGGAGACCCACGCAAACGCATCGTGTTCGTCGCTCAGCGTGGGCGCGGCGGCCCGGTCGAGTTCGACGCCCCACGCCTCGAGGCGCCACCGTCGTTGATCGGGCCCTTCGAATACCACGGTCCATCCGAGGGGCAGGTACCGCTCCACGTGGGCGAATCCGGTCTCCTCCCATAGCTCTCGTCGGAGCGTCGACAGTCGAGCTCCATCGCGGGGGTCGACCTTCCCACTGACCGGGACCCAGATGCGGCCGCGAGGGGGCGGTCGGCGGAGCACGAGAAGTCGCAACGGTGCCGGGGTGTAGACGTACCCCTCCACGCACTCCTGGTCGATCTGGAGCTCATCCACCGCCGGGGCCCCGACGGGAGAGGAGCTGGAGGATCGCCTCGGCGGGCTCTCCGTGGGCGTCGCGGAGGGCGGAGATCGCCGTCGGCCGGTCCACGCCGGTCTGGGAGATCACGAGCTCGACATCCTCCTCGGGAGGGCCCGCCGCGGCGGCCGGAGCTGTCGGCGCCGTCGAGGGGGCCTTCTCGGCCGGCGCGCAGGCGCCGCGGGGACGCACCTCGGGTTCGCCGACGATCTGGTAGGTCTTGACGCCCTGGACCGTGAGGATCGTCACCTCGGGCTTTCGGAAATGATGCTCTTCGGTGGCGGTGCGCACGATGACCTCCTCCACGCCCGAGATCGGCTCGGAGGTGAGCCCCATGCGCTTCATCATGAGCTGCATCTGGCGCGGATTCATCCGGCCGCCTGGGATCATCGTGGACTCCTAGGAGAGGGTCACTCGTCGCCGTCGCCGCGGGAGAGCCGCCGGAGCCGCGCCTCGAGCTCCGGGTCGGCGGGGACCTCGTCGTCCGGCTTCGCCTTCCCCTGGCGTCCGCGGGCGCGCTTGCGGTCCCTCGACTCCTCGTGGGTGCGCTGGACCTGTTCCGAGAGATCGTCCATCAGCCCGGCGATCCCGGCGAAGTAGTTCCACTCGGTCTCGGAGGCGTAGAAGATGCCCTGGTCCGTGTGCAGCCGCGCCTGGACCGTCGCCCCTCCGGTCTTGCGGTTCTGGTGCGGGGCGATGTTGAGGTTGAGCAGCAGCGGTTGCACGTGCCGCGAGATCCGGTGCATCCCCTGGGCGATCACGTGGTCGATCTCCGCCAGCAGCTCGGGATCGGCGTTGCCGCGGAGCCCGTGGATCTGCACGTACACGTCGGAGGCGCCCCGGGCCGCGCCGGGCTCGGTGCGGCCGACCGCCAACCCGAGAAGGTCCGCCTGGGAGACGATCCCGGTCGGACGGCCCCCATCGACCACAAAGACGCTGGAGATCGCCTCGCTGCTCATGCGGCGCGCCGCCTGGGCCGCGGAGGTGCCCATGGGTACCGTCACAGCCGGGGAGTGCATGATCGTGCCGACCGACACCGCGAACGCCCGGTGCGGTCGCGTCGAGGAGCGAGAGGCGTCCCCCTTGCCGGCCTTCAGTGGTCGCCAGAGGACCCGGCCGAGGTCCGCGAGGCCGACGGCGCCGACGAGCCGACCGGCTTTGTCGACGACCGGCACCGGGTGCTCCTCGAGGAGTCGGATCTGTCCGAGCAGATGATCGATGGAGTCGGACTCCTTCAGGACCAGCGTCACGGGGCTCGCGATCTGCTCGACGCGGTACTGGGCGATGGACGCGACGTCGGGGAGCGACTTCACGAGGTCCGTGCGGGAGACGATCCCGATGAGATCGCCCTTCTTCCCGACGACGGGGGCGGCGCGCAGGCCGGTCGCCAGGAGGCGCTCGGCGAGCTCCGGGAACGGCGTCCCCTCGGTGATCAACGGCGGGAGGAGCATCAGGTGCTCGACCTTCGTGGAGAGGGAGAGGTTCGTGCGCCGCGCGATCGATTCGAATGTGATCATGCCGACCAGGGCGCGCCGTCGGAGCACGGGCAGCTCGTGGAAGTGCTTGTTGTGCATCAGCCCGAGCGCGTGGGAGAGCGGCGCGTCGTGCGAGACGGTGATCGGTCGGGGCGTCATCAGGTCGCGCGCGGTCGGCCAGTTTCCGGGCATGGCAGGGCCCGGGGCGCTCGGGAGAGCCTTTAGTCTTTCGGAAGCGGCCTCGAGCTCCCTCGCCGTCCCGGTCAGGGGAGGTCGCGGGCCATCTGGTACCCGTTCTCCCCGTCCGAGTAGTACGCCCGGAGCAGGTCGACCACGGAGAACTGGAACCGGCTGTAGAATCGGATCGCCGTGACGTTCCCGACCCGCACCTCGAGCGTCGCCCGACGGAGCCCCTTGGTCCGGGCCCGCTGGAGGAACTCCAACATGAGCGCCGAACCGACGCCGTGCGTCCGCTGGTTCCGGTCGACCGCGAACATCAGGATGCGCCCTTCCCGTTCGATCTGGCTCACGCCGAGCAGGAATCCGACCGGTCGCTCCCGGGAGTCGACGGCGACCAAGAATCCCTCCGGCCACGCCTGGCGGAGGGAGAAGTACAGGGACGCGTCGTAGCGCTCCCGCAGCGCCTCGGCGACGATCTCGATGATCGTCGGAAGGTCGGCGGGCTCGAAGCTCCGGAGGCGAGTGCTCCCGCCGGCGCCCGGGATCGGGGACAGGGAGTGGGGGACGGACTCAGCGATACATCTCACCCGGCCCTTCGCTCTCGGCTTGGCGCATGTTGGCGAGGGATTGGCGTTGTGTCTGGAGGTTCTTCCGCACCTCCCCCTCGATCTGGCGGGCCTTCTCCCGCAGCGGCTTGGTGTCGAGCACGAGCATCGGCACGAGGGGGTTGATCGCCTCGATCACCTTCGCGGCGGCCCGGGCGTCGGGATACTCCCGGTGCGCCTGGGCGACGAGGCACATGGTGGGGAGCGGCCGGCCCAGCGCCGCGAGCATGACCGCCCCGGAGAAGCCGGTGACCACGCCGTTGGCGGCCTCGAACGCGAACTTCTCCAGCATCGGCAACGCCGCCCGGTTCGTCATCGCGACGACCCGCGCGTCGGCGGTCTTCGTCTCGTCCTCCAGGGGCTGGCCCTCGACGCAGACGACGAGCTGGATCCCCTTCGACTCGGCCCAGTCGAGGAGGACGCGGCTCAGCGCGTTCAACAGCTCGGCGGGCGGCTGGATGTCGGAGATGGCGACGACGAGCTGGTCGCAGCGGCGGTCCGGGCCGCAGACGATCTTGCTGGCGTACACGCGGATCGGGGCGCCGACGACGCCCTCCTCCATGATCACGGTCGGGGGAAAGCCGTCGCTGACCAGGTAGGCGATCGTCGCCATGTCCAGCGTGTGGACGAGGTACGACGCGGCGACCGAGCCGACGAGCCCGTGCGTCGGGAAGCCGACGATCATCATGGCGCCGTTGAGCGGCTCGTCCCGGGTCTCTACGACATGCAGGTCGTCCGGGTGCGCTCCCGCCATCGACCCCTCAGCGGGGCTGAGGATTTAAATATCCTTCGAGGCGGCGGCGGTTGGGGCGCGAGCCGTCCCCTTCAAGTGGGTGGAGGTTCCTGCTAACTCATTCATGAAGGTCTTGGTCACGGGGATCGATGGGTACACTGGCTGGCCGCTCGCCCTGCATCTGCTCGCCCGCGGGCATGACGTCGTAGGGATCGACAACTTCGTGACCCGACGTCGGGTCAAGGAGGTCGGCGCCGACTCCGCGACTCCGATCAAGCCGTTCCCGAAGCGGATCGAGGCGGTCCGGGAGCTGACCGGCAAGACGATCGGGTTCCACAAGGGCGACCTCGGGGACTACGAGTTCGTCGACCGGGTGCTCCGCAGCGAGAAGCCGGACGCCATCGTCCACCTCGCCGAGCAGCGCTCGGCCCCGTACTCGATGATCGATGTCCACCACGCGGTGACGACGCAGGTGGAGAACCTCACCGGCACCCTCCACATCCTCTACGCGATGCGGGAGCACACCCCCGAGGCGCATCTGATCAAGATGGGCACGATGGGGGAGTACGGCACCCCGAACATCGAGATCCCCGAGGGGTTCTTCGAGATCGAGTACAAGGGACGCAAGGACCTCTTGCCGTTCCCCCGCCAAGGCGGCTCGTGGTACCACTGGTCCAAGGTCTTCGACTCGGGCGACGTCATGTTCGCGAGCAAGATCTGGGGCCTGCGCGCCACCGATGTCATGCAAGGCGTCGTCTACGGGACCCGGACGCCCGAGATCACGGACAACCGCCTGTTGACCCGGTTCGATTTCGACGAGGTCTGGGGCACCGCGCTGAACCGGTTCGTCGTCCAAGCGCTCCTCGGCCTGCCGATCACCCCCTACGGGGCCGGCGAGCAGCGGCGCGGCTTCCTCGCGCTCGAGGACTCCATGCAATCGCTCCGCATCGCGGTCGAGAGCCCGCCGCCGGCGGGGGAGTACCGGGTGTGGAACCAGTTCGACGAGGAGTACTCGGTGAACCAGCTCGCGGAGATCACCCAGACCGTCGCCGCCGAGAAAGGGATCGCCGCGACGATCGAGCACCCGCCCGACCCCCGCCACGAGGCGGAGAGGCACTTCTACCATCCGATCCACGAAGCGCTCCCGGCGCTGGGCTACCGGCGCTCCCGGGAGCTCCCCGAGGTGATCCGGGAGATCTTCGCGGACCTCCGACGGTACCGCCGCCGGATCGAGGCGAAGCGACACACCATCGCGCCGGTGGTTCGCTGGGCGACCGGGGACAACCGCTCCGCGGTCCATGGACGCGCTCCGACGTCGACCGTGACGGCCCCGGTGGCGACACCGGCCGCCGCCTCGCCGACGGGCGTCCCCTCCTCGGAGTAACGGCGGGATGGAAGGCGTCCTCACCCTCGCGGGCGAGGGGACCCGCATGCTCCCGTGGAGCCGCGGGCTGCGCAAGGAGTTCCTCCCGCTGCACGACCAGGGGCAGGACGGGTCGACGATCCTCAAGCCGGTCGCTCACTTGGCGCTGGAGTCGCTGGTCGGCGCCGGCGCGGACTCGATCACGCTCGTCGTCTCGCTGCGCGACATCGCGACCGCCAAGTCGTACTTCTCCATCGATCGGGAGTTCCTGGAGCGGCACGGCCACCACCGCGAGCGGCTCTCCGAGACCCAGCAGTTCTACGACACCTTGAGCCGTCTCAAGATCCACTTTGAGGTCCAGCCCGAACCGCTCGGCTTCGGCGACGCCGTGCTGCGTGCGCGGAGCGCCGTCGGCCACGAGCCGTTCCTCCTCCACGCCGCGGACGCCGTCCTCTGGGAGCACACCCGGGGCCACACGCTCCGCGTGCTCGCGGCGCTACGGGAGGCCGAGAAGCTGGACGCCGTCCTCCTGGTCCGTCACGTCGCTGATCCCCGACGGTACGGGGTCGTCGAGGGGACGCCGGCCGGACGATACCGGGGCTACCGTCGTCTGAACGTCGTCCGCATGGAGGAGAAGCCGGCGAAGCCGAAGTCGGCGTGGGCGGCGACCGCCGTCTACGCGTTCTCCCCGGAGCTGTTCACCGCGCTCGACCGGGTCCGCCGCCGCGACCACCCGAAGGAGCTCGAGGTCACCGACGCAATCCGCGAGCTGCTCGCCGGCGGAGGCCGCGTGGCCGCCCTCGTGCTGACGCAATCGGTCGGCTCGTGGCGCTCCGTCGGATCTCTCGAAGGCTACCTGCGGGCGTTCCACCAGAGCCGGGCGTGGTCGAAGTCCCCGGTCCACCGGGCCCCGGCGTGACCCGGTCGCCGTTCGCAGAGGGTTAAGAGCAGGGCCCCCTTGCGGGAGCCGTAGGAACCGGCGCTCCCGTCGTGGGCGCGGGGGAGGCACACCGCATCGTTGAAGCGCCAAATGGTCGATATGCTCTCGGATCTGGTGAAGATCCCGAGCGACTCCTTTGCGGACAAGCAGGAGATCCTCGACTACGTGCAATCGTTCACCGACCAGATCCGCATGCGGAACACCCTCTTTGGGGAGTCCGGTGCGCCCGCCCTCCTCGCCGAGTACGGCCAGAGCGGCGTCGTCTTCTCCGGCCACCTGGACACGCCGCCGATCGGCGACTACTGGAGCTTCTCGCAGAGCCAGGTCGCGGCCGGCCGGATGTACGGACGCGGCGCGGCCGACATGAAGGGGACCGTCGTCGCCATGCTCCAGGCCGCCCAAGACCTGGTCGCCCGGAAGATCCCGGTCTGTCTCGCCTTCAGCACCGATGAGGAGACGACGATGCAGGGCGCCATGGCGCTCTCGAAGACGCTCCCGATCCGGCGCGCGAAGGCGATCGTCGTGGGCGAGCCCACCGGTCTGCGCGTCGCCTACGCGGAGAAGGGCGTCCTCGACCTGACCATCGAGACCCGGGGCAAGGCCGCGCACGGCGCGATGCCCCACCTCGGGGAGAACGCCATCTCGAAGATGATGCGGATCCTCCGGGGACTCGAGGGGTTCAAAGGACGCATCGCCCACCCGGAGCTCGGCGTCGTCACCGTGAACGTCGGCACGTTCAACGGCGGCACGAGACTGAACGTGGTGCCGAACAAGTGCACCGCCGAGGTCGATATCCGGTTCCCCCCGCCGTACTCGCCGGACCAGTTGTACCGCGAGATCGAGGAGCATCTCCGCCGGAACAAGACCCCGTTCACTCTCCGACGCATTCTCCAGATGCCCTCCGTCCAGATCGATCCGAACGCCGAGCACGTCCGCCTTCTCCAAGAGGTCGCGGCCGCCGAGACCGCGGTGCTCGTCCACGCCTCCGAGGCGGTCCACTACTCCCAGGTGAACCCGCGCGTGGTCATCTTCGGCGCCGGGGAGGAGGAGCTCTCGCACCAGGCGAACGAGTACGTCAAGATCGAGGCCGTGGCGCGCGCCTCGGAGATCTTCAAGAAGTACGCCCAGCGGATGGTCTCCCCTCGCTCCGCGGGATAAGGCCGGGTCGTGCGGATCGCCGAGGTCTCGACCCGGTACCCGCCGGGGCCCGGTGGGGTCGAACGTCACGTGTTCGAGCTCTCGCACCGGCTCGCGGCCCGCGGCGACGACGTTCGGGTCTTCTCGAGCGACCTGTACCGAGAGTTCCCCTGGGAACGGTTCCCCGCGAGCGTCCCGCGCCGCTCGAACGAGTCGGGCGTCCGGGTGGAGCGGTTGCGGGTCGTCTCGCTGCCGGGCGAGATGCACTACCCGTTCTTCCTAGGGCTCGGGGCCGCCCTGCGCCGGGCGGAACCCGACGTAGTGCACGTCCACACGTACGGGACGCACCACGTCGCCGTCGCCCGGCGGTACGGGAGGCGGACGAAGACCCCGTTCGTCCTGACGACCCACTTCCACCCGATCTGGTCGATCGAAGGGGGGGCCGCCCGCCATCGACTGCGCGGGTTCTACGATCGCCGGCTCGCCGCCCCCATTGTGGCGAATGCGGCCCGGGTGATCGTACAGACCCGGGAGGAGGAGAGGCTGCTGCGCGAAGTGCTCCCGACGTTGCCACCGGTCGTCCGGATCCCTCCGGGCCATACACCGCTGCCCCCCCCGGTCCCGGAGGAGACGATGCGCCGGGTCCTTGGGCTCGACGGACCGTACGTGCTCTTCGTCGGACGGCTCGCTTCGAACAAGGGGTTGGAAGGGCTGGTCGACGCCTTCGTCCCTCTCGCGAGCCACGACCCGACCGCCTCGCTCGTGCTGATCGGGGAGGACGGGGGGATGCGGGACCGGGTCGAGCGGCGGATCCGGGAGCGGGGGCTGGCGGGCCGGGTCCAACGGACCGGCCACGTCGAGGACGAGGCGCTCCTCGCCTCGGCATTCCGGTCCGCGCAGCTGGTGGTGCTGCCGAGCGACTACGAAGCGTTCGGTCTCGTCCTGTTGGAGGCGCTCGGCCACGGCCGGTGCGTCATCGCCTCGAGGGTCGGGGGGATCCCGGAGGTCCTTGACGGGGGCAAGGCCGGTTGCCTCGTGCCCCCCCACGACGTCCCCGCCCTGAGCGAGGCGTTGCTGCGACTCTGGGACTCCGAGGTCGAGCGAGTTCGTCTCGGCGCGTACGGTCGGACCGAGGTGGTCCCGCGCTACTCGTGGGATCGGGTGGCGGCGGAGATCCAACAGCTGTTCCAGACGGTGGTGGACCACCCGTGAACGTCGCCCTGGTCACCCTTCGATTCGACGCGCCCGGGGGCGTCGAGACGACGGTCCGCCAGCTCGCCCAATACCTGAAGTCGCAGGGCGACCAGGTCACCGTCTACGCGACGGATCTCTTCAACGAAGGTCGATGGGAGCGCCGGACCGACTTTCCCGACGAGGTCGACGGGGTGCCGGTCCGGTGGTTCCCGGTCTACAAGCGGCTGATCCCGGGACTGACGCTGCCCCTACCGGTCGGGATGACCGAAGCGCTCCGGACGACACCCCACGATCTGATCCACGCCCACTCCCACCGGTACGGCCACGTGCTCACCTCGGCCGCCGCCGCGGCGTCCTCCGGGGGCCAGAGCGTGATCTCGACCCACTACCACCCCGCGAGCTCCTGGGAGACCCCGTGGCGCGCCGACCTCCTCCGGGGACAGGACTTTCTCTTCGGTGCCAGCGCGTACCGGATCGCGGCCCGGCTCATCGTGGAGACGGAGTTCGAGGCGGGACAGGTGCGAGAGTTCGCCCCGGCCGAGAAGATCCGGGTCGTTCCGCCGGGCATCGACCTCGCCCCGTGGAAGGAGGCGCCCCCGCCCACCACCGCGACGGACCCCCCGTTACCCGAGAGGTACTTGCTGTTCGCCGGACGGATCGCCCCGAACAAGGGGCTCCGCACGTTGATCGAGGCGTTGTCGCGCCTGACGGGCTCCCACCGGCTCCCTCTCGTCGTGATGGGTCGCGATTGGGGCGAACAGGCGTCGTTGGAACAGCTCGCCCGCGCGCGCGGGGTCGCGGATCGCGTGATCTGGCTCGGCCATCTGAAAGGTGCCGCGTCGTACCGTCGGGTGGTCCGGCGATCGACCGTCTTCGTACTACCGAGCGAGTACGAGGCGTTCGGGCTCGTCCTGTTGGAATCGATGGTGGCCGGCTCCCCGATCGTCGCGACGTCGGTCGGAGGGGTCCCGGAGGTGCTCGCCCACGGCAAGGCGGGCCGACTCGTCCCGTACGAGGACGCCGCGGCGCTCGCTCAGGCGATCGAGGCGACGCTCGACGACGAGGCGACCACGCGGGCGATGGTCCAGTTCAGCCGCGAGTACGTCGAGCAGTTCAGCCTCCGGCGATCGATGGAGATGCACCGCGAGGTCTATCGCGAGGTCATCGAAGGCGGAAGGTCGAGGCGGGCGACCTCGTTGGCGAACTGACGCAACGCCGTCCGTTCGGCCGCCGGATGCAGGATCGAGGCGGCCCAGAGGATCGCGGCGAGGAGACGGTACTTCATGCGCCCACGCTCTCGGCGTACTCGTGGAGGATCCGGATCCCCCGCCGCAGGTTCGCCCGGGAGTTGGCGAACGACAGTCGCAGGTGACCGGCTCCGAGCGAGCCGAACGCGTCGCCCGGGGTCGTGATCAAGCCGCGCCGGAGCAGGGCGTTGGCGACGTCGCCGGCCGAGCCGGGCCAGCGGAACTGGGGGAACGCATAGAACGCGCCGCCGGGGATGGTGCAGCGCAGTCCCGGGACTTGGTTGAGCGCCTTCCCGATCAGGCCCCGGCGGGCCCGGAACTCGGCGATCATCGCCCGGTTCACGGACGGGCCGGCCTCGAGCCCGGCCAAGACGGCGATCTGGGCCGGCGTGGGGGGACACGCGATGAGGTGGTAGTGGATCTTGTTGATCTCCGCGGCGATCGGCGGCGGCGCCACGACAAAGCCGAGGCGCCAGCCCGTCATGGCGAACATCTTGGAGAACGAGTGCACGATCACGACCCGCTCGTGCGTCCCCCAGAACGAGCGGAACTTCCCATCATAGACCATCTCCTCGTACACCTCGTCCGAGACGATGGTGAGATCGTGCTCCTGCGCGATCTTGCGGATCCGGGCGACCGCGGACGCGGAGAGGACGCCGCCGGTCGGATTCGCCGGCGAGTTGACGACGATGGCCCGGGTACGCTTGGTGATCCGGCGTTCGAGGGAGTCGAGATCCGGCTGGAATCCGCGGCGCTCGTCGAGATCGTACGGGACCGGGGTCGCGCCGCACATCTTCGCATGGGCGGGGTACAGGACGAAACCGGGATTCGGCACCAACACTTCGTCCCCGGTATCATAGAGGGTCAGGGCCGTGGCGGCGAGCCCCTCGGAGCCGCCGGCGGTGACGACCACGCTCTCCCGGCCGATCTCGGGCGTGATGTGACGGTACCGGGCCGCGATCGCCTCCCGCAGCGCGGGAAGTCCGGCCGAAGGTCCGTAATGGTTGTCGCCGCGTTGCACGGCTTCGCACAGGGCGTCCCGGACGACCGCCGGGGGATTGAAGTCCGGCTCGCCGAGACCGAGGTTGATCGCGTTCGGAGGCGCCGCCTCAAACATGCGGCGAATCCCGGAAATCTCGAGGGCGAGCGCCCGCCGGGCGATCACTTTGGTTGCCACCGACGGATGCGACTTAAGGTTTGGCGATTCCCGACGAGCGGACGACGATCTGACGCGACGGTCTAGCGTGCTGCGGCGGATTCTCGTCGAAAATCGGCCGAGGTCGTCCATCGAAACCTTTTCCAACCGGGACCGACTCTCGGGCCCTTGGCGATGGACGTTCGGACGGTTCTTCTCGGTGTGGAAGAGCGCGACAAGTGGCGACGCCGGCTCGCCACCTTGGAAGGGGCGCTGCGGGACGTGCGGACGCGCCGCCAGCACGCGGAACGTCGGTTGAAGATCCTCAACCGGGAGCTCGCCCGCCTCGGTCGTCCGCCCGCCGCCGGAGCGGTCGATGCTCGCTGAGCCCCGCTCGCTCCCGGTGTTCCCGAGCCGGCGCGCGGCCCTCGACTCCCAGCGCGCCGCGTTGGAGACCGAGGTGAGCGCCTTGTCCCGCGAGGAGGCGTACTTGTCCCGGCAGATCGAGCGCGCGGGGGAGCAGGTGCGCTACTACGAGCGGTTGTTGAGGGACCTCAAGCGGGATTGGGACCGCCGCCCTCCGCTCCGCGAGCTCGTGCGCCAGTTCCGCTGATCCGGTGCGGCCGTGCGCGTCATCGTCTTCGGGGCCGGGGCCGTGGGCGGCCTCGTCGCCGCGAAGCTGCTGGGAGGGGACCGGGAGGTCGTCGTCATCGCCCGGCTCGACGACGTCGTGGTCCTGCGGAGCCGGGGCCTGCACGTGTCGGGTCGGACCGAGGGCACGTTCGAGCCGTCGTCGTTCGACGGCCTGGTGATGGGGATGGAGGCGGACGCGGTCGTTCTCACCGTGAAGAGCTACGACGTGTACGAGGCCGCCCGGCAGATCGGGAGGTTCCTTCCGACCCACCCGCCGCTCCTGGCGCTGCAGAACGGTCTCGGCATCGAGGAGCAGATCCTCGATGGACTGCGGGCCGAGGGATCGCCGACGCCCCCGGGCCGGGTGACGCCGGGAATCTCGACCGTCGCCGTGACCCGCCGGGCCCCGGGGGAGCTGTTCCACGCCGCGGAGGGCGAGGTGATCCTGCCGAGCCCCTCGGAGGCGGGATCGAAGGCGTCGGCCGACCGGTTCGAAGGGCTGCTGACCTCCGGGGGCTTCTCCGTTCGACGCGTGGGGGAATTCGCCCGCGAGCGCTGGCGGAAGGTGATCGTCAACGCGGCGATCAACCCCGTCACCGCGGACCACGACGTCCTGAACGGTCAGTTGGCGAGGGACCCGTGGCGGGGGCAGGCGGAGACCCTCCTCCACGAAGCCCAAGCGGTGGCCGAGGCCGAGGGGATCTCGTTCGACGACTCCGAGATCGAGGCCGACCTGTGGCGGATCGTGCGGGCGACCGCGGCGAACGCCTCCAGCATGCTCCAGGACGTGCGCCGGAACCACCGGACGGAGGTCGAGGCGATCACGGGGGAGATCCTCCGACGGGGCGTGACGCACGGATTGGAGCTGCCGGCGAGCCGCCGAGTGTACGACCGGCTCAAGGCCCGGGAACCCGCCGCGCCGCCGGGTGAGCAACGTTCATAGACGGCCAGCCATTGGCCGGCCCGTTGCCCGAAAAGCGGAGCGTCCGGACGGCGACGGTCCGGGGCCGTCGTGTACTCCTTCGAGTGGATTTCAACGTCCCGATCGGGGCCGATGGGCTCGTGGCGGACCCCCACCGGATCCTCGAGGCGCTCTCGACCGTTCGTTGGCTCCAGGGGCAGGGGGCCCGGACGATCCTGCTCTCCCACTTTGGCCGACCGAAGGGACGACCCGATCCGCGGTTCTCCTTGCGACCGGTCGCCGCCGCGCTCTCTCGGTACCTGGGACAACCGGTGCCGCTCGCCCCCGATTGTGTGGGACCGACGGCGCGCGCCGCCGCCTCCGCCGTGGAGAACGGCGGCTGCGTCCTTCTGGAGAACCTGCGGTTCCACCCGGGAGAGGAGGCGAACGATCCCGCCTTCGCGGCCGAGCTCGCCAGCCTCGGGGAGCTGTTCGTCGAGGAGGCGTTCGGGGCGGTGCACCGGGCCCACGCCTCCACGGTCGGGATCCCCGAGAAGCTCCCCTCGTACGCCGGCCTGCTCGTCTCCCGGGAGATGGAGGAGCTCGGGCGGCTCGTCGAAGCTCCCGAACGGCCGTACGTGGCAATCGTGGGCGGGGCCAAGGTCGCCGACAAGCTGCCGTTCCTTGAAGGCCTCCTTGGTCGGACGAATGCGATCTTGATCGGGGGCGCCCTCGCGTTTCCGTTCCTCGCCGCGGACGGCGTCGATCTCGGGGCCTCGTCGGTCGAGCCGGGGCTCGACGACGCGGTCCGAGCGTTCCGGGCGAAGGCGGAGTCCCTCGGGACCCGGATCGAGCTGCCCGTCGATTGGCTCACGGAACGGACCGAAGACGACGGCTCCTCGAGCGTCGTGCCCGCCCCCACGACGACCGTCCCCGCCGACTGCGTGGCCCGGGATATCGGGCCCCGGACCCGGGACCGGTTCTACGAGGTGATCAAGGATTCGAAGAGCGTCTTCTGGAACGGGCCGCTGGGGCTCGCCGAGGACCGCCGGTTCGCCGCCGGGACGCGCGAGGTCCTCGCCGGATTGGGCACGATCGCCGGCTATCACGTCGCGGCGGGCGGGGACTCCGCGCGGGTCGCTTCGGACCTCGGGGTCGACGGCGCGTTCCAGTACATCTCTACCGGCGGCGGCGCCGCGCTCGAGTTCGTGGCGGGAGAGACGCTCCCGGGGCTCGCGGTCCTCCCCGACGCCTAGGGGCGACCGGCCCCTCCCGGGAGGCGGGGTCGATCGCGGCCTGGAGCCAGTTCACGTACGGCTCGTGTACGCGCGGCACGTGGATCTCGTGGATGTCGGGCACGTCGTACGGGTGGTGCTTCGCCAGGTACGCGAACAGCGCCCCCAGCCGCTTGGGCGTGGTCTTCATCCACAACCCCTGCTCGGACGCCGTCTCGACCCGGCCCCGCCACCAGTAGGTGGAACGGATCGGGGAGATCTGGGCGCACGCCGCGAGCTGGCGCCGGACGACGGCGTCCGCCATCGCGACGGCGGTCGGTTCATCCGGCAGGGAGCAGAAGACGAGGCGCACGCGCCGGTCCGCCCCGGTTGGGTCGAGCGGGGGCGCCGTCACGACAGCACGATCTCCTTCCCCCGACCGCTGAGGAAGTCGAGCGTGGCGACGCTCAGGTCGGTCAGGTCGACGATCGCGGAGCGGGCCGGGACGGGCGTAATGTTCCGCATCCTCTGGTAGCCGGTCTCTCCCTGCCACGTCGAGGCGTTCACCAGCAACGTCCCCCGGTACTGGTCGACGCCGTAGGTGTGGGAGTGACCGGTGACGAGTATGTCGGGGACCGGATCGATGACCAGCCCGTCCCGGGGGAGGGGCGCGAGCGGCGTGCGCGACCCGTAGATCGGCGCGAGGTGGCGCATCGCCAACATCGTCTTCATTACCTCGGTCGGCCGCGAATAGCTCGCCCCGGGGAGCGCGGGGATCAGGTCATCGAAGCTCCGGCCATGGTACGCCTCGATCACCACGCCCCCCATGGCGAACGTCGAGGGGTTGCCGAGGACCCGGACGTTGGGGGGGAGCGACGTCGTGAGCTCGGTCGGGATCGCCGGCTGCGGTTCGGCGGGGCAGACCGCGTCGTGGTTCCCGGGCACGACCACGATCTCGAGCTCGGCGGGGAGCTCGCGGAGCCGTCGACCGAGCTCGGCGTACTGTTCCACGATGTCCCCGATCGCCAGGTCCCTCTCCTGATGGGGGTAGATGCCGATCCCGTCGACGAGGTCCCCGGCGATGACGACCTGCCGGATCTCGGAGGCGACGTCGGGGGCGACGTCCTGCCCCCGGAGGAACGCAAGGAGCCCGGCCCAGCTCTCGTCGAGGAACGACCGGCTGCCGATGTGAAGGTCGGAGAGGAGGAGCACCCGGTGCGGTCGGCCGGCGCGGTGGCGGGGCCGGTCCGTCGGCACATCCGGGCGCACGACCGACTTGGCGACGACCGACCGGTGGAGATCGGTCGGCACCCCCACGTGGATGCCGACGACCTCGTCGGGGATCCACGTCACCCGGGACGCCGGGATCTCGTCGGGTACGATGACCTCGGCCGCCCCGGTCTCGTCCTCGACGCTGAGGCGGAGCCCCCGGCGGCGCTGCAGCGGTCGCACCTCCCGCACCATGACGACGATCGAGGCGGCCCCGGGCCGCTGACGGAGGTCCCGGATCGGCGTCACGTTCGGCAGGTCCGGGCGGCCCCGGAGGAGCCGGCCCAGCGAGCGGTATCGCGCGGTGAACAGGCTTCCGTACGCCTCGAGCGGAGCCCGTCCGCCGGGGCCGGGGGCGAATCCCTCCGAGATCAGCGAGAACAACGGACCCTCGGAGAGGACCGATCCGGTCCGGGTCGGCTCGCCGGGCCCCGGCGAGGAGCGACCGGTCGGGGCGCTCGCCGACCCCGCGGGCGGGTGGAGCACCGTCTCGACGATGGAGAGGGTGACGAACATCTCCTCGGGGGGCATCCGCTCGACGACCATCCGGCAGGCGAGGAGCGGTTCGGGCGTCGAGCTGAGACGTTCCAGGGCGTCGGGCGAGACGAGACGGCGGTTCTCCGCAAAGTATCGGATGAGGTGCTCGTGCATCGCCGAAACCCTCCCCCGGTGACGCCGGGCGCACCGACACGAAGCGGGAGACGACGCGGAACTCGGCGCCCTATTTCAGATGGGTGGCGCCGCTCGGCCGACGCGCCGGGACGGGCCTAGGAGCGGTACGATTCCTTGGCGTACGACGCGCCTTTCGGGTACTTCTCGCGGAGGTGCATGATGAGCGACTCCGGCGAGTTGTTCACGTGGGCGGAGTACCAGGCGACGACGACGTCCTTCAACGCCCGGTGCAGGTCGCGGACGTTGATGGAGTTCTCCGGGGCCTCGTAGACCACGGCCTGGCTCATCATCCGCATCCAGCCGGTGTACCGGTGGTACGATTCGCCATCGCACCACTCGAAAATGCCGCGGAAGTGGGGATGTCCCTCGGCGGTCTGGTAGTACCAGAAGCGGAGCGTGAAGCCGACCCAGCCCTGGCTGCGGTCCCGCAGCTCGATCGTCTTGACCGCGCTGAAGTCGAACGTCTCCTTGAACGTCCACTGGTGCGGATAGTCGACGAACGTCGCGAACAGCGTCTGGGACGGTTCCACGGTCAGGTGGAGGGCGGAGTCCTCGAACTGGTTGTGGATCTCCCAGACGTCCTGGAGGATCCGGCGGTTCAGGCCGGCGCGGCGCGAAAGGTCCTCGCCGGGGCGCTCGGTGACGGACTTCTGCGTCCGGGTGAGCTCGGCCTTGAGGGAGGCCACGAAATCGTCCTCCGGGAGGGCTTCGAAGGAGGGCTCAGGCTCGTTCGAGGGCGGAGGTGCCGGGCGGACTGTACGGCGTCGGGCCATGGAACAACCTAGGCGCGCGTAGCGGTGGGCGATAATAAGACGTTCGTCGGTTCTGTCTCGACCGGAGCGCGCAGGACCGTCGAGGCGGCTCCGTGGCTCCTTACCTCGACCCGCCGTCAGAGAGGACATTTCAGGTTCGCTCTCGCTTAAATAGCGGAACGGCATAGATTGGTCGGACTGACCTTGACGACGAAGGAGGCGGATGCCTCGCGTCGCACGCGATTCATGAACCGACGATCCTTGCTTACCCAGAGATTCGTTCGCGCTTCACGAGACGACGTGCCACTGCGCGATCGCGTCCTCTGATTTTTGCGCTGGGGTTGGCACCCCGGGACCACACCGGTCCCGCCAATCAACCAACAACCAAAGGAGAACAATACACATGAGCAACGACCCAACCGCCGCCAAATACCTGATCCGGGCCCGAATCACCGCCGACGGTGTGATCGACAAACCCGACGTCGTCGGAGCCGTCTTCGGGCAGACCGAAGGACTTCTCGGAGACGAACTCGACCTGAGAGACCTCCAGAAATCCGGCCGTGTCGGCCGCATCGAAGTGGAGATCGACTCGAAGAAGGGGAAGACCGAAGGCGAGGTGCAGATCCCCTCCTCGCTCGACCAGGTCGAGACCGCGATCCTCGCCTCCGGACTCGAGACCGTCGACCGGATCGGCCCCTGCCGGGCCAAGATCGAGGTCACCGGTGTCGAGGATATCCGTGTCGCGAAACGCCAGAAGATCGTCGAGCGCGCGAAGGCGATCCTGAGCCACATCCAGGAGGACTCGAAGGGCGTCGGCATCGACATCGCCGAGGCCGTCCGCAAGTCCGTCCAGGTCGAGGAGATCACCACCTACGGGCCCGAGCACCTGCCCGCGGGACCGAACGTCGACGGCGCGGACGCGCTGATCGTCGTCGAGGGACGCTCCGACGTGCTGAACCTGCTGCGCTGCGGGATCAAGAACTCCATCGCGGTCGAAGGGACGAGCGTCCCGCAGACGGTGAAGGACCTCTCGCGGGGCAAGACCGTCACCGTCTTCACCGACGGGGACCGGGCGGGCGAACTGATCCTGCGGGAGATGCTCCAGACGATGGACATCGACTTCGTGGCCCGGGCGCCGCGGGGATCCGAGGTGGAGGAGCTCACCCAGAAGCAGCTCCTCAAGTGCCTGAGGAACAAGATCCCGATCAACCAGTTCCTCGAGATGAGCGGGCTCGAGTCGACGGGCGCGAGCCGCCCGCCGGTCCCCGAGGACCGCTCCGAGGGGGGAGGCGGAGGGGGCGGCGGTCCGCCGCCCCGCCGCGATGACCGGGAGCGCGGGCGCGACCGGGACCAGCACGATCGGGGCCCGCCCCCGGCCGGCGTGCCGCTGCCGCCCCCGCCGCCCCCCGCGGCGGCCGCGACGTTGCCGCCCCGCATCGCCGGCTATTTCACCATGCTCGGGGGGATCGAGAACACGGCGCGCTCCCTCTTCCTGGGCGCGGACGACGCGGTGCTCGTCGACATCCCCGTGAAGGAGATGATCGACCGGCTCGCGACGATCGATGGCTCGGTCAAGACGCTCGTCTTCGACGGCGTGGTGAGCCAGCGGCTCCTCGACGTCGCGCAGGAGAAGGGGCTCGAGACGGTCGTCGGCAACCGCCTCGGAGCGGTCGGAAAGATCCCGGAGACGGTGCGCGTCCTCACCCGCGCGGATGTGGGCCCGTCGCCCCGCTAGGGCTTCATCCGTACCGGCGCCGTAGGAGCGGCGGATGACGATCGGCGAGACGCCCTCGGCCGCCGGGAGGCGCCCTCCCGGACCCGCGTCCCTCCGCGAGGTCACGACCTCCGACGAGATCCCGATCCCTTCCGACCCGCTCGACCGGGTCATCGGACAGGAGAAGGCGGTGGAGATCGCCCGGATCGCGGCGTACCAGCGCCGCCACCTGCTCCTCGTCGGCCCCCCCGGGATTGGCAAGTCGATGACGGCCCAGGCGCTCGCGCTGCACCTGGAGCGACCCCACTCCGAGATCCGGGTCGTCCACAACCCCGAGAATCCCGAGCGGCCCTCCATCGAGGTCCTCGCCCGGGAAGAGGTGCTCCACGAGCGGGAGGCCGCGAGGACCACCGAAGGGGTGGTCATCGATGCGAAGGAGGCGCCCGCCTCCGTCGCCGAGCGGCTCGGGTACCGTTGCGCGCGGTGTTCCTTCTACTCGACTCCGGCCGACCGGTACTGCCCGAGCTGTGGCAACACCAAGCAGCTCCTCCCCGGAGCCCCGAACAGTGGGAACCCGTTCCGGGACCTCGTCGGCGGGATCCTCGAGCTGACGGTCAGCCCCGGCGGCAATCCACAGGAGTCGGTCCGTACGACCCGTCTGAAGGACGGGGTGGAAGAGGTGGTCGCGTACGAACGAGCGGGCGACCGGATCCGTGTGCTCGACCAGCGCTCCTTGGAGCGCCGACGTCAGCAGCAGCGGGAGAGCCCCCACAAGGTCCTCGTGAAGATCGACCGAAACACGTTCGTGATGGCGACGGGGGCGAGCGAGACGGAGTTGTTGGGCGACGTGCGGCACGATCCGTACGGCGGCCATCCTCAACTCGGCACCCTTCCGTTCGAACGCGTGATCCCCGGGGCGATCCACGAGGCGCACGAGGGCGTCCTCTTTCTCGACGAGCTCCCCCATCTTGGCTCGTTGCAACGGTTCATCCTCACGGCGATGCAGGAGAAGCGGTTCCCGATCTCCGGGCGAAATCCCCAATCCGGCGGGGCGAGCGTGCGGGTCGACAGTGTACCGTGCGACTTCCTCCTCGTCGCCGCCTGCAACATCCAGGACATCCAGCAGGTCCTCTCGCCCCTCCGATCCAGGATCGCAGGGGGCGGGTACGAAGTGCTTCTCGACACGGCGATGCCGGACACGGAGCGGAACCAGCTGCGATTCGCCCAGTTCGTCGCGCAGGAGATCGCGACCGACGGTCGGCTCCGGCCCGCGACCCGCGAAGCGATCGTCGAACTGCTGATCGAGTCCCGTCGCCGTGCCGAGCGGATCGATGGCCGTCGGAATGCGCTCACGCTCCGTCTGCGTGAAATGGGAGGACTCATCCGAACCGCCGGCGATCTCGCCACGATCTCGGGGAGCCAGCACCTCGAGGCGGCCCACGTCAAGCAGGCCCTCGACCGGGCGCGCTCCATCGAGGAACAGATCCGGGACGCCTACGGCTCGTTCCAGGGGGGCATGCAGAAGGACGTCACCGAGGCCCAACGCCAGAGCATGGGGTACTACACCTGGAATGAGAACCGAGACCCGTCGCGCTATCCGGGCGGCTACGGCTGACAGGTCGTGAGAGCAACCCCTTAAAGGGGGCCGACCGTGGCCGCGGTCGCTGGGCGCGTGGTCTAGTGGTCATGACGTCACCCTGACATGGTGAAGATCGCCAGTTCGAATCTGGCCGCGCCCACCTCGCGGGAGAAGGAGCGGGGAGATCGATCGGTTCGAACGTCCGAGCTCGCCCGGCCGGTGTCGAGCCTCGGGCCCGCGGGGACGGAGCCGGGGAGGAATGACTCGCCGATGCCAGCATTTATCGAGTAAGCCGCCGTATTGCGTACTCCATGGGAGGAGTCCCACCGAGCATTCCCCCGCCGCCCGAAGCTGCCCTGCGCCTGCGGCGCTCCCGCCGGGTCATCTGGACCGCGGTCCTCGCGGTCGCTGGCGTGGTGGCGCTGGTACTGCTGGTCGCCTTCTATCCATCCCCCCCAACGACCCCGGGCACCGGAGGTCCTCTGGGGGCGCCATTCGGGTTCGGACGCTTTACCCCGTTGGCGATCCCTCACGGTGGGGTGGCTGCCCCCGGTTGCGCATCGGGCACCGGGCCGAGCGGTACCGTCTATTGCGAGCGGGTCGGGTTCGTTGAGTCTGTGGGCGGATTCTCCACAGCCGACATCCGGTTTGCGCTGCAATCCGACACAGGCACTACTCTGTCCTTCGCGAGCGTGACCCTACTTGACGAGTTTGGGAACGCGGTCGCCCAGTACACGACGACCGCGTCCACGGGGAGCTGGAGCCTCTGTCCCCACACATCGAGCGGCCTCTGCCACTCCGAGGGATCGACCCTCGAGACGACGCTCCCCGCGCCGATGAATTCGACCGACTCCCTCGTGCTCCAAATTACCCCGAGCAACGGTTCGGCGGGCACCTCACCGACGGGGGATATCTTCGTCGCCTTCGGCACGGGCCTGGGGCCCTTTGTCGGTGAAGTGACTGGAACCTGTGTCTAGCAGCGTGTCGAGCCGGAGAGTTCAAGGAGGCACATTCGGAGGCGCTTCGAGAATGTCGTTGAATGCGTCCCGGGGCGAGCCGTGACCCCGGTCGTGCCCAAGCCGTGGCGCTGGACCCATGCTCGGCTCGTGGATCAACTCCAGCGACTCCACGAGGAGCATGGCCAGATGACCCGGCTCTTCTCGTCCGGCCGATGAACCCCCCCGATCTCTGGGCCCGGGGGGCGGGAGCGAACTAGACCGCGTAATCGACGGCCCTCGCTGCGGCGATACTCGGAACCGGAGATGGGACCGATGCACTCCCGGTGGGTGCCATCAATCAGTTCTACGAATCGCGGAAGGTGACGCTCTGCCCGGAGGCGGCGGCGCGCACTGGGGGCGAGGACCCCGGTGGCGCCCCGTGAGCGAGTGGCGATGGGGCGGCTTCGCCCATAGGTCCGACCGGCGCGGCTCCGAGAGGATGGTCATTCTCCCCCTGGCTCCGGGGGGCTGTGGGAAGGTCGCAAACCCCGGCCCGTCCGCAGAGTTGACCGGGGAGTTGGCCCGGGCTAGCTCGACGCCTTCCAGCTCTCGGTGAAGCTGGAGCCGTCGACCGACAGCGCCGAGGTGGCTGCGAGCGTCTTGCCGCCGGAGTCGACCATGTTGATCGCCGTGGCGGTCGCGAAGCTCCCGAACGTTCCGGTCGTGCCGCTGACCGTCGCGCTGCAGCCAATGGTCGAGGTGTAGTCCGCGCCGAACTTTGCCGTCCCGAAGTTCGCGAGATGTGTGAGGGCGGTGCCCACCTCCGGTCGCTCCGCGATGCATTCGGCCGAACTTCGTTTGGCCGATGCGACGGCTCCCTTCTTCGTGAAGGCGTGGGTCCCATCCTGGACCTTGATCGAAAACTTGGACGACGTCGAGTTGTACGTGACGGTCACGGAGATGTTGTCTCCCGCGTGGACGGTGATCGATCCGATCGTGACGGAGGCCGCGGGGTAGAACTCGTACCACGCGGAGTAGTGGGGGGTGCCTCCCGAGCAGTAGGCGAGGGTTCCGCCCTGTTCGACCGTGGCGGAAGTGTATCCATCGATCCCGTCCCAGAACGCGGCGTAGGTCGTAGAGTGGGTGCAGGTCACCGCGGGTTGCACCCAGGAGCCGGTCACTTGGATGACGCTCCCGTTGCGCCCGGTCACCGCGTAGCCGGCCCAATTCGTGGAACGGACCGTGTAGTGGAGACCCGGTGAGATCGTCGCCGGCGCGGCGGCGCCCACGGAACCGACGGCGACCCCCACCGAGGCCCCGATCGTGACGGCGAGGATCACCCAGGTCCAAAACTTGGGAGCGCTCATGGTCCGATCGTGGGGATGGCAAACGAAGCGATAAGGGAGACCGAGGTGCGTCGCCGCGGGACGCCGAGCTCCCCCCGGGACGCGGGAACTGGGTGGCTCTCAGGAGCCCGCGGGAGCGGCCAGCACGTACCACGAGAGGTACGTACTGAGCCCGAAGAGCACGACCGAACACCACAGGACCAGCTCGGTCCGCATCCAGAGCTTGTAGTTCCGGAACCGGAACCGTTCCGGGATCCGGTTGGTGCCGGCGACGAGGAGGATGTAGACGCCGAGCAGCTCGGCCGCGGTGCCCGCGAACAGCATGATCGTCGGCAGGAGGTAGTACGGGGTCGCGATCTCTCCGGGCAGATCGGGGAGGATGTTGACGACGAACTGGGGGACCATCCAGACGAGAACAATCGGAAGGTTCACCAGGACCAACGAACTCTGGAGGTACATGTGAAGCCGCAGATGTCCGCGTCGGACGGCGAACATCCCCATCACCAGGCCGACCGCGATCGCGACCTCCGCGACGGCGGCGATGTCGGAGATGATCGGCGCGCTCGAACCGGACACCCCTCGCCTCCTCCGCTCCGAACGACTCTACCGGGACCGAATTGGGAATCGAGGGGACGCTCCACCGGGAGTGTTTCGATCGGCCGAATCGGAGTCCATCTCAGAAATCTCGAGGGGGCACGAAATCGGTGACGGTCCTCTTCTTCGGTCGGGAGTAGTACTCCTCCCACAGCGCTCGGAGCGCCTCCTCCTCGACGGGATGGGCGTAGATGGGAGAGATGAGCGGTCCGGCCTGGTCGACGAGGACCAGGACGACCGACCGGACCCGCCGCACGTCGGCCCCTTCCCCATGGTACATCATCAGCACTTTCCAGTACTGGTCCCCGGCGTGGAGGATCTCGGCCCGTCCCCGGAAGCGGTACCCCTTCCGAGAGTACGGATCGACCACGTTGATCTCGATGCGTGGATTGGCGGCGAGGTTCCGAACGGTGTGCGGAGATTCGACGTCCGCGAAGACCAGGTGCTCGTCATCGAACACGGTGAGGGAGCCCTTGGGGGAGACGTTGGGAAATCCATCCGGCGAAACCGTGGCGACGAACCCGAGCCGCTGTTCGCGGACCAAGGTCTTCATCTCCTCGGTGAGGACCGCCATGCGCTCCACTGGCGTGGCGCCCCCATTTTGAACTTGCGGCGCACGGCAATCTCCCCCGGTGACCAGGTCCGACGGTCTCCGGACGGTTCGTCCCCTCGACCGGCAGAGAGCGGGTCCCGGACGGGAGCCCTGGCGCGTCGGTCTCCGAGGCCCTAGGGGACTGCGGGTAGCCGACCGAGGAACGGCAGGAGGGCCTGGGCAAACGTGTCGGGGGCCTCCAAGAATGGCAGGTGACCGGCGCCGGGAATCCCGATCCCAACGCCCGCCGGGATCCGCTCGACCATCGACTGGGTCTGGGCGGGGGGGATCAACCGGTCCTCCTCCCCCCAGATCACCAACGTCGGGAGTCGCAACTTGGAGAGTTCGGGGGTCAGGTCCGCCCGATGGGCGATCGCCTCGAGCGTGCGAGTGATCGTCGTCGACCGGACGCTGCGGACGATGCCGCGAAGGTCCTCGACGAGGGGTCCAGCGCGCTCCCACGTGGTGGGGGCCACGAGCGCCCGCACGGTCTCGTCGACGTCCAAGGTCTGGACCGGATCGTGAAGTCGTTCGGCGGTCGCCAATCGCTTCGCCCGAGCCTCCGGCGTGTCCGCTCCGGAGCGTGTGTCCGTGAGCACCAGCGCCTCGAACTGTTCCGGATGGCTCCGAAGGAGCTCCAAGGCGACGTAGCCGCCGAAGGAGTGTCCCACCAAGACCACGCGGCGCGAGAACCGACGGGCCAGGGTCTGGTGCACGCTCTCGGCGAATCCCGCCAAGGTGACGGGGACCGGCCACTCGTGGGCCAATCCGTACCCGGGGAGATCGAGCAGCACCGCATGGTGGCTCGACGATAGGGACGCCAACTGGGGCTGCCAGATCGCATGCGTCAATGGGTACCCGTGGAGAAAGACCACGGGGCGGCCCTCGCCGCCCTCCACGACGGGCCAAATCGACACTGGCTCCGAACTCATACGTCGGGTGCGAACCTCCTTCGATCAGCCCGGTCCCACGACCGGACCCGTCCTACGGAGCAGCGCCGAGCCGTTTAACGGGCTCGCGTCGTCGCGCTCTTCTTCACCATGAAGCTGACGCGCGATCGTCGAGGCGCCTTCTTGCCTTCCAAGAAGTTGACCCGAGTGGTGTGGCCCCTCGATTTCGTCGCCGTGAACTTCACACGGACCCGGCGGGGCGCCTTCTTGCCTTCCAGGAATGATACCTTGGTCCTTCGCTTAGCTACCATGAGGGTTGGGAGCGGGATCGGTAGGTTAAACCCCCCCTTAATTCGAATCAAGCCGACGACGGGTCCGAGGGTCGACCCGAGGCCCTAGAATCCCCGGAACACCTCGTAGTCGATGTCATCTTCAGGAATCCCCAGAGGGCCCTGGAGGGCGGCCACGACGTCGTTCACCATTTCGGGAAGACCCGCGACGTAGTACTTCGGACGGTCTAGCGGCTCGGCCAACTCCTGGATCCAAGACGGGTCGATCCGTCCGACCCGCCCGCCCCAGGGCGTGGGGGATTCCGCCGGGCGGGTGACCGTATAGTGCACTTGCACGCGATCGGAACGGCGTGCGATCGAGTCTAATTCGGCGCGGAAGACGAGCTCCTCGGGGATCCGCGCCGAGTAGAGGAGGCGCTGCTCGGGGGCGATCTCCGTGTCGACGGCGTACCGAAGCATCCCACGGAACGGGGTGATCCCGATCCCGCCGGCGATGAAGACGCTCGGGCGCTCGACATCGAGGAGGAACTGTCCCAAGGGGCCGTAGATCTCCGCGGTCTCCCCCGGCTGCAGCCGCGCGAGCGCCTGCTTGAACGGGGTATCCGAGATCTTGCACGTGACCGAAAGTCGGTCCGTCTCCGACGGACTGGAGGAGAGGGAGAGGGACCGGACGGCTCCCCACGGATCGTCGACGCCGGGCAGCGCCAGACGGATGGCTTGGTTCGAGAGGTATCGGAATCCGGATCCCTCGGTAGAGAAATGGAACGTCATCGCGCTGGGCGATTCTCGTCGGCTTTCGAGCAGCGGTAGAACGTGACGACCCGGTAGAGGGACGGGAGGACCGACGACCGCTTCCCCGGGCATGCCCCCGGGGACCGACGGCGGGGTATAACGACGGGACCGGTCGGCGAGACGTCACCTGTCGCAGCGCGAAAAGGCAGATTTCCGGCCGATGGGGGTCGACGAGCCTCGGCGGGACGAGAGCGCCGCCGCCACGGAGGATTGATATTGTCACGGCCGTTGGCGTCGGTCGTCGGGGTCCGGCGGCGGCTCCGGGTCCCGTTCGGACGACGGGGTACACGAACTGGATCTCCCTATGAGCACGAATTCCGATCCCGCGGTCCCGAGAGAGAATCCGGGCATCCGCCGGATCGCCATCGGGGCGGGCCTCGGTCTCGCCGGAGGGTTGGTCGGGATCGTCTTCCCGATCGCGTTGATCGTTCTGGGCACCCTCGAACCGGGGGGACTCGCGAAGCTCGGTTCGTCGACGCTCGAGGCCACCACCATCCTGGTGCTCGCCGGGGCTCTGCTGTTCGTCCTCTCCCTCGCGCTCTACCGCTGGGGATTCTCCGCCCTTCGCAAGGTGGACCGGACGTTCACCACGGCCTCCATCCTCTGCCTCGTCGGGTCGTTGGGCTTCCTCCTGATCCTGCTCGCTGCAACGCTTCTGGTGGGATCCTCCAACGCGCTCGTCGCCTGCGCCCAAGTCCCCCAACAGGGGCTGAAGTGTTTGGACAATGTCAGCCCGCTCGGAGCGTACTCCGCGACCATCGGATTCTGGATGGCTTGGATCGGGGGCGTCGGCTTGGTCCTAGGTCTCGGCCACACGGGAGGACGGTACCATCGCGCGCCGATCTACGGCGGGAGCTTCCTCTACGGCCTCTTGCTCTTGGTGGTCGTCGGACCGTTCCTGGGACTCGTCTATGCGGTCCCCCACGTGGAGTACCTCCTGCTGGCGATCCCACTCCTCGCCCTTCTAGCTCCGGGGTTCACGTTGTGGGGAGCGCTGCCCGCGGCCCGATCTTCGGTCCGGGGCTGACGAGGTCGGACCGACCTACGGCAGGGTCCCGGGCGACGCCCGAGGTACGAACAGCAACGAGATCGAGTTCACGCAGTGCCGGCTGTTCTTGGGCGTGAACCTCTCGCCCCGGAACTCGTGCCCGAGGTGGGCGCCACAGCGAGCGCAGAGGATCTCCGTCCGCTCCCCATCCCGGTCCGTCTCCCGACGGACCGCCCCTTCGATCTCTTGATCGAAGCTCGGCCATCCGCAGCGGGCGTCGAACTTGTCATCGGACCGGTACAAGGGGGCCGAGCAGCGCCGGCACACGTACGTCCCGGCGGCGGTCATCTCCTCGTACTCGCCAGAGAACGGGGCTTCGGTCCCCTTGTGCACGATGACTCGCTCTTCCTCGCGGGTGAGCTTGCGCCAGCCTTTCGGATCCGTCGCGGCCATGGTGGGGGGAGGGGGGGGTCGGTTCTTGAGCTCGCTCCCCCACCATGGCCGCGAGCCCGAGCGTGGACGCGTGGGATCGCCCTCCGAGACGTAAACCGCCCCGGAGAAATGAGCGGGGGGAGGGACGCGCATGGTGGATGAGGTCACCCTGACCCTGATCGGCACGTGGATCCTCGTCCTCGGCACCTTGTTCTTCATGTTCTGGCAGACCCGACAGGCCCACCTTCTGAACTCCGCCAACGCCGTCCTGGAACTGCGCTCTCAGTTCGAGTCGCCGGACATCCGACGCGCCCGACGCGAGCTGGCGCAGTTCTTCCTTCGGGACACCTCGGACGGAATGGCGCCGGTCGAGCTGTTGACGTTCTACGAACTGCTCGGGATCATGGTGCGCCGGGGGTTGCTCGATCGACAGCTCGTCTGGAACGCGTTCGGAAGCTACGTCACGATCACGTACTACCGGATGCGGCATCCCGCGGACCGACTGGGCCGCCTCCGCAAGGACTTCGGGGATCCCCTCGCCTTCTCCCAGTTCGAGTGGCTCGCAGGGGAGGTGCTGCGGATCGACGCCAAGCGCCTCGGCCCAGGGCAACACGAGCTGATCAATCCGGCCGACGAGGCGCAGGCGATCTTTGCCGTGGAAGCCCAGATCCGAGCGGAGTGACCTCCCTCGGCTCCGGAACCTTCATGGAGGGAGCCCGGTACCCACCTCCGTGACCGGCGCCCGATCCCCGAAGCTCTCGTCGATGAACTCCGGGTCGTCGGACCGGATCATCCATGGGGACGCCGGTCGGGTGCTTGCCTCCCTGCCGGCGGAGTCCGTGCACCTCGCGATCACGTCCCCTCCGTACAACGTCGGAATTCCGTATCGAGGGTACACCGATGACCGGACCCCCGATGAGTATCTCGCCTGGCTCCGCACGACGTGGCAGGAGCTTCTCCGCGTGCTGGTGCCCGGCGGTCGTTTCGCCCTGAACGTCGCCCCCACGTCGATCAAGGATTTCCGTCCGATCCACCACGACCTCACCCGGGACCTTCGGCGCATGGGCTACATCCTGCGCACCGAGATCATCTGGTACAAGCAGACGATGGGACGGCGCACCGCGTGGGGAAGCTGGCGCAGCCCCGCCAACCCCCACGTCGTCCCGTCGTGGGAGTACGTCCTCGTCTTCTCCAAGGGGAGCTGGCGCCTCGACGGCTCGCGGGAGATGATCGACATCTCCTCCGCCGAGTTCCAGACCGCGAGCGATGGGTTCTGGGCGATCCCCCCCGAGCGGGTCCGCAAGGGCCATCCGGCGCCGTTCCCCGAGGAGCTGATCCGACGGCTGGTGAAATTCTACAGCTACCAGGGCAACGTCGTCCTGGACATGTTCGGGGGGACCGGTACCGTGGCGGCGGTCGCGCGCGAGAACGGTCGCCACTTCTTGCACATCGACGCCTCCTCCGAATACTGCGAGCTCGCCTTGGAGCGTGTCCGCGCCGTTCGACCGTTGACGCGCCGGGTGCGCGTGCCGGCGCCCCGCCAGGTCGAGGAGGAGGGCCCGGCCCCGCGGCTCCGTTCAGGTCGCCGGCGGGCGTCGTAGTCCGAGACGCTCGGTCATCTGCGCCACGGCGTACTCCAGCAACGGCTCGAGGTTCACCGTATCGGCCCGGTTGTACTCCACGAGAAGTTTCAACGACTCCGCCTCTCCGCGTCGGTACGACTCCCAGAGCCGAACGGCGTCGAGCCCGTGGATCCCCTCCACCCCCGACCGATCCCCGATCCCGAGCTGCTGCTCGATCCGTTTCAGTCCGCCGGTGCGACCGATGCGGCGGAACAACGGCCAGAGATCGATGTGGCCGGGGGGTGGCACCCAGCTCGGGAACGTCGCCTCCAGGAACGGCACGTCGAAGCGCAGGCCATTGAAGGTGACGAGGACCTGGAACGGGCGCAGGTACGCGGGCAGCTCGCCGAGGTCTTCGTCGGCGATGAAGGAGCGCGTCGCCCCCCGACCGTGGACCGTGACGACGGTTACGATCCCGTCGAACGGGCTCAGCGAGGTCGTTTCGATGTCCAGGAAGCCGGTCACGTCCCGGAACTCCGGATAGAGGCGCCAGTGCTCCGGAAACGGCAATCGTCGCGCAAAGTGGGCGACGCTCCGGGCGCGGTACGCCGCTTCGCTCCCTTCCAGCTCGCGATCGTACCGCCCCTTCCATCGCGGGTCGACGCCGGGGACGGTCGGATGCTCCCGGAACTCGGTCCAGTCGAGGATCCCGGCGCGCCACAGCTCGACCTCGGACCACGGGCTGAACCCGGGCAGGTGGAGGAACGTCGACCGGAGCGCACTTCGGCTCCCGAGGAGCGGCGACGGGACCGCCGCTACGGCCACGGGTCCGCGGCCTCCACCGGTAAGGTTCCTAGCGGTTGGACGTGCTGTTTGACCGCCGACCAGAAGCGGCGCACCGTTTCCGAGGTCGGGCGACCTGCATGCACGCGCTCCCGATACTCGGCGGTGAGGTACGACGGGTTGTCCGCCTCCCACACGATCCGGATCGCTCCGTTCTCGTACGCCCCCTCCCAAGCGAAAAGACGTCGCCGGGGATCCGTGGAGATCGGGGCGGGGAGCATCTCGTCCAGCGGTGGCTCCGGGGGGGGCGGCGGGCCCGGGATCAACATCAAGGCCGGAGGCATCTCGGGAATCCGAAGTCGGATCCACGCGAGCACCGGCCAATGCGCGTACTCCGACGTCATCGGACGACCCAGCCGGCAGTCCTTCAAAGCCTCGCGCCGCGGACCACCGCGCGACCGGGCTCCGCGGAGACAATTCCAACGGGGATCTCTCGAGCGCGTCCGCCCAGGATGAGATATTTCCGCGGTCCAAGGACCGCGGGGGGAAAATATCACACGCGTTCTGTGTAACTGTCCAGCGCCGCCAGGTAACGTAGCTGTGAACGTTAGTGGCCGCGGGCTGAGTAGATCGCCCGAAGGCTTTCTACGTACACCCCGGCTCTATCAAACTCGTCGTTTACGAGTGCTCGTATGGGTCTCTCGTTTTCGAGGGGGTTTCGGGCTTAGATGCTTTCAGCCCTTATCCCGTAGCGCGTGGCTGCTCAGCGATGCCTTGCCAGACAACTGATGGACTAGAGGCGCCGATTCCCCGTTCCTCTCGTACTGTGGGAACCTTCTCGTCAGAGACCCTCGCACTTCCGCCAAAAAGCAACACACCTGTCTCGCGACGGTGTGAACCCAGCTCACGATCCCTTTTAATGGGCGAACAACCCCACCCTTGGCAGCTGCTGCACCACCAGGATAGGCAGAACCGACATCGAAGTAGCAAGCCTCCAGGTCGATAGGGACTCTTGCTGGAGACAACTCAGTTATCCCCGGGGTAACTTTTCTCTTATCAATGGCCCCTACAGGGAAGGCACATTGGTTCGCTAGGCCCTGCTTTCGCATCGGGAATCCTCGTTATGCAGATTCCCGTCAAGCCGACTTTTGCCCTTGCACTCCACGGTGGATTTCTGACCCACCTGAGTCGACCTTTGGGGGCCCTTGTTACATTTTGGAGGGCGTGGCGCCCCACCCAAACTACCTACCTACGGGTGTCCCCCGGAACGGGGTGAGC
>JAKIVR010000018.1 GCA_022750455.1 Thermoplasmata archaeon
GACGAACGAAATCCCGGGAGTCTCGGGCCGCAACGGCCTCGAGGTTGGGTCTCCCGTTCTCGTCCGCATCATCCTCCGGAGACACGACGATCCGCGGGCCGTTCGGCCACGGAGTGCCTTGTTCCTTGTTAATCCTCACCACCCCACCCCTATTGAAGACTAAGCCATGAAACAAGTTTCACTTCCGGGTGACACCTACTGCACCTGAGCTCCCTAGACCGGGAACGGAAGCGGAGCGATGCGGAACGAGGTCGGGCTCGGATCTGGCCCGGATCGAGTGACTGTCCGGCTCGATCCGAACCCGCGGGCGGCCTCAAAATCCGGCCGGGGCTGGGCCGCGGGCCGGGCGGGTGAGGTTTAAGTCCCTCCGGTTACTCGGGCGCTCAGGGTTCACCGTGGATCTTCCGCTGTATGCCATTGCGATCGCTGCGTTCGCCCTGCTCTACATCGGCATCGGCGTCTTCCTGCTGTTCACGATCATCATCACCCTGCTCGTGATGCTCATCTACCTCATCGTCCGGTACTCGCCGCTCCCGGACGGGTACCCATACTCCGCGAACGCGATCAGCCAGACCGTCATCCTCGTCGGGGTGACGTGGGCGGTGTTCGTCTGGGTCTCCGACAAGAGCCCGATCCCGTTCCTGGGCAACGGACTCACCTACGTCAATCCGAACAGCGTCGCGATCGGACCGATCCTCATCATCTCGATCGTGGTCCTCTTGGCTTTCCTCGTGATCATGTCGTTCGCCGCGCCCGAGCTCCTCCGCGCCCGCCAGGGCGGCGGGGGCGGCAGCGAAGAGAAGCCGAAGCAGGGCGTCGGCGCCTGAACGTCCCCCGATACCAGAGACTTTGTAGCGGGAGCCCTATCCCCGACAGGGTGGGATTTTGGCGAGAGGCAATGCAGTAACCGCCGGCGAGGTCCGCCAGTACTTTTCCGCGCTCAAGACTGGGGCAAACCCCCCGGCGACTCCCTCCGCCGATCTCTGGCAGGCGCTCTCCACCCGAGGTGCGCTCGGGGGGACACCGGACCGACCGGTCGTGACGCCGATCGGTGACCACGTGCTCCGGGAGCTCTCCGTCCGGTCGGTCCGGACCGACCCGCTGCCGCTGCTCGCCGTCTCCGACGAGCTGGGAGCGATCCAGAACGAGCTAGAGACGGTCGCCCGGACCATGGAGTATTTCCTCGCCGAGCTCGGCCCGATCGTGCCGGCCGAGGCGCTGCCGTTCCTCCGGATCTCCGCCGCCGGCCTCGCCAACCAGCGGACGAACCCGCAGGAGCTCGCGGAGCGGTTTCGGAACGCCTGGGGGATGATGGAGGTGCTGGGGGGAGACCCCCGCGACCGGTTGCTCGCCGCCGAGCTGCTCGCCGCGACCGACGTCCCGATCCCGACCGTCTACGCGCACATGATGCAGACCGTCGACCAGCTGCGCGCGCTCCAGCCTCGATGCGAAGAACCCGTCGCGACCGCGACCATCCTCCATCTGTACCCGAACCCGACCTCGAGCTCCCGCCTCTCCGACTGGGTGCGGATCCGGTCGAGCCAGAACTCCCCGGAAGCCGCGGCGCTCCTCGCGGCCCAAGGGGACGACCGGCTCCAGGCCGATCAGGCGTACCGAAGCGCGTTCGCCGCGGACGGCAACTCGGACCCCGACCCGTCCCGGGCCGCGGCGTACCTCGCCGTCTCCGGCACCGTCTCCGGCCACGCCATCGCCCAGATGGAGGAGCTCGTGAAGGCGCTGCGTGCGATCCACATCCCGTCCCCTTGGCTCACCGGCGCCTTGTTGCTCTCTCGGCCGGGCCTGTCGACGCCCGAGACCGTGGACTGGGTGCTGAAGGCGGCAGAGATCTCCAAGGCGCGCCATCTCGGCCCGACCGAGGCCGAGCAGCTCGCCGTTGCGGTGGCGATGGTCCACGGGCTGCCGAGCGGTCGGTTCGCTGGCGCCGCGCCCCCGATCCTCTCGACGGGAACGACCGATCGCCTCGGCGTCCCGACGCTCGTCGCCCTGCACGCCTGGATCTACCGCTCGATCCTCGGCGACCCGGAGCCGTCAGGGACGGATGCTTCCCGTGGCGGGTGACGCTCGGCCTCCGCGGTCCGTCGAGTCGGACCAAAGAGTTTAGAATCGGGGCTCGATAGCCGGCCCGATGGCCGAGATCTACCTCAGCACCGAGGCGATGCACGAGGAGCCGCACAACTCGCTGTCGATCCCCGTCGTCGTCGGCGCGGCCGTGCTGATGGGCGTCGGCCTCTTCCTCGTTCTCGCGTGGGTCATCGACCAGGCGCACTGGATCTTCTTCCTGGGCACACTGGTGGCGGCCGTCGGTTTTCTGCTCGTCTTCACCCAACTCACGGGATCGGACCGGTCCGGATGATCCCGGGTCAGGGGACGTGGTGTCCGTAACCGACGCCGCGCGCCCGAACGTGGTCAAGCTCGGTGGCAGCGTCCTCACACGCAAGCGGGAGGAGCGTCGGCTCCGTCCGAAAGTGCTCGCCCGGTTGGCTCGCGAGGTCGAGGTGGGGCGCGGAGAGACGCCGCTCGTCCTGCTCCACGGGGCCGGATCGTTCGGCCACATCGGGGCCCGGAAATACGGCTTGGCCGGTCCTCCGACCAGTCCGGAGGATCGCGGGCGCCGCGTGCGCGGCGCGGTGCGCGTCGCGGCGATGGTCCGGGAGCTGCACCAGCACGTGCTGGAGACGCTCGTCGCGGAAGGCGTGCCGGCGTGGTCGATCCCGCCGTCTCCCGTGGCCCGGAACCGGGACGGAGGGCTCGAAGAGCTCGGAGTCCGGCCGTTCCAAGAGGCGCTGCGCCGGAACCTCGTCCCCGTCAGCTTCGGGGACGTGGTGGAGGACGCGGGGTGGGGGTTTTCAATCCTGTCGGCCGACACCCTCGCCGTCCGCTTGGCAAGCGAACTGACGGCCCGTCGCGTGATCTTCGTGAGCGACGTCCCCGGCGTGCTTGAACGAGCGATCGGCTCGCCGGGCCGGCCGAAGATCGTCCCTCGCCTCGACCGATCCACGCTCGACCACCTCCTCCCCGGGGCCGGGGCGCCGGACGTGACCGGAGGGATCCGGGGCAAGGTCTCGGCACTGCTCGCCATCGCCGACGGCGGCGTTGACGCAGGTATTATTAGCGGACTTCAGCATGGAGCCCTCTCGCGCTCGCTTCGCGGGGAGCACGTCTACGGGAGCTGGGGCGGACCATCGTTCTCCTGAGCCTCCGCCCGATGTCGCGGCCGCCTTGCTGACCCACCGGAAGGCGGACCACGTGCGGGTGGTCCTCGGCGGGGATGTGGAAGGGAGCCACCGGTTCTGGGACGACATCCAGCTCTGGCACACGGCGCTCCCCGAGGTCGATTTCGCGGAGGTCGACCCGAGCGTCACGTTCTTCGGCAAGCGGCTCAAGGCGCCGTTGGTCATCACCGGAATGACCGGCGGATACCCCGGAGCGACCACGATCAACGAGAACCTCGCCCGCGCGGCCGCCGAGGTGGGCGTGGGGATGGGCGTCGGCAGCGAACGCGCGGCGATCGTCAAGGGACAGTTCCCCGAGAGCTACTCGTGCGTCGCCCGCTATCCGGTGCCGCTCAAGTTTGCGAACATCGGCGCCCCCCAGATCATCCCGCAACGGGAGGGGGAGAAGGTCCTCGGCGTCGACGAGGCCCGGGCCGCGATGCAGCTGATCGGCGCCGACCTTCTCGCCATCCACCTGAACTTCCTCCAAGAGATGGTCCAGCCCGAAGGGGACCGACGCGCACGCGGCGCGCTCGATGCCATCGGAGCGCTCGCCGCGCAGATGCCGGTGCTCGTGAAGGAGACCGGGGCCGGGCTCTCCCGGCCGGTCGCCGAGAAGCTCCAGGCCCGGCACGTCGTCGCCTTCGACGTGAGCGGAACCGGGGGCACCAGCTTCGCCGCCGTGGAGCACCATCGGGCGAAGGCGGCGGGGGCCGAGCGGGAGGCGCGGCTCGGCCGTACGTTCTGGGAGTGGGGCATCCCGGCGCCGGTGTCGCTGCGGGAGCTCGCCCCGCTCGGCGTCCCGCTCATCGCGAGTGGGGGCGTACGGAGCGGTCTCGACATCGCCCGGGCGGTCGCGCTCGGGGCGACCGCCGCGGGGATGGCGGGGGGCGTTCTCAAGGCGGCCTCGACCGGGTACGAGCCAACGGTGAACGAGCTCCGGCACCTCGTCCATGAGTTCCGGACCGCCATGTTCCTCACCGGTTCGCGCACCGTCGCCGATCTGCAGACGGCCCGCTACTCGATCACCGGGCTGACCCGGCAATGGCTGCCCCCGTGAGCGCCGGCACGCCGGGCGCCGGCCTCCACGACCAGAAGCTGGCGTGGGCGAAGAGCCACGGTGGGGTCCGGCTTCCGTCGAACGTCCGCTGGTTCAACGAGCTGTCGCCGGACGCGCAGAACGAATCCCGGGCCACGGTCCGGCGCAAGCCGACCCGAACGCTCTCGGGGGTCGCCGTGGTGGCGGTGATGACCTCGCCCGCCCACTGCCCGCACGGTCGGTGCACGTACTGCCCCGGCGGTGTGGAGTTCCGCGCGCCCCAAAGCTACACGGGCGAGGAGCCGTCGGCGCTCCGGGGCGCCCAGTTCGGATGGGACGCCCGCGCCATCACCGAGCACCGTCTCGCCGCGCTCGAGACGATCGGGCATCCCACGAGCAAGGTCGAGGTCATCGTCATGGGCGGCACGTTCCCGGCCCGGCCCCTGGGGTACCAAGAGACGGTCCTGCGCGGGATCTTCGACGGACTGAACGGGACGATCTCGCCCACCTTGGAGGCAGCCCACGCCCAGAACGAGCTCGCCGAGCGACGGTGTGTCGGCCTCACCGTCGAGACGCGGCCGGACCAGTGCGACGGTCCGATCGTCGACCGCCTGCTCGGAGCCGGCGTGACGCGCGTCGAGATCGGGGTCGAGTGCCTGCACGAGGACGTCCTCCTCGCAATCGGGCGGGCTCACGGGGTCGAACCCGTACGAACCGCCACGAGGAGCGCGCGCTCGCGGGGATTGAAGGTCGCCTACCATCTGATGCTCGGCCTGCCCGGCATGACCCCCGAATCGGACCTCGCCGACTTCGAGCGGCTCTGGAGCGATCCGGCGTTCCGGCCGGACATGTTGAAGATCTACCCGACGCTCGTGATCCCCGGAACGGCCCTGCACGAGGAGTGGAAAGCCGGTCGGTACGAGCCGTACGATGTGGAGACCGCCGTGGACCTGCTGGCCCGGATGAAGGAGCGCCTCCCCCCGTGGGTCCGGATCCAACGGATCCAACGGGACATCCCGGCGCGGCTGATCGCGGCAGGCGTGCGCCAAGGGAATCTGCGCGAGCTCGCCTGGGCCCGATTGGCGAAACGGGGGCGGCGTTGTCCGTGCCTCCGCTGCCGGGAGGTCGGGCGACGGTCGGCCCCTCCCGCCTCCTCCCTGCAGGAGTGTCGGACAGAGTACTCCGTGCCAGGGGCCCAGGAGCACTTCCTCAGCTTCGAAGAGCCGTCGAGCGAGGCGATCGCCGCGTTCCTGCGACTCCGACTCCCGACCGAGCCGGGCGACGGCGATCTCCGGGTGCCGATCATCCGCGAGCTGAAGGCGCTCGGTCCGGAGCTGCGGGTCGGCGCCGAGTCCCCCGAAGGCGGCTACCAGCACCGGGGGTTCGGGCGGCGTCTCGTGGGGCTCGCCGCCGAGATCGCCCGGGACCGCGGGTTCGACGAGTTATACGTCACGAGCGCCGTCGGGACCCGGGAGTACTATCGGCGCCTCGGATTCGCCCGGGTCGGGCCGTACATGTCGCTGCCCTTGCCCGCGGAACTCCCGACCCCCGCGCCGGACCCGCCCGGTGGCCTCCCGTCCGGCTGATCCCACTCCCGAGGGCCGCCCCCCGTGGGGAGCCCGAGGTCGAACCGTCGAAGGTGGTCCGGCGTAACCGTTAAACCTGAATCGGCCTCGGCGCCTCTCGTGACGAAGAGCAGCCGGAACGTCCAGATCGAACCCCTGCGGGCGATGCACATTGAAGAGCAGGAAGTCGAGCTGGTCGAGCGCAAAGGGCTCGGCCATCCGGACTCGATCGCGGACGGGGTGGCGGAGAGCGTCAGCCGCGCGCTGTGCCGGCTCTACCTCGATGAATACGGACGCATCCTGCACCACAACACGGACGAGACCCAGGTCGTCGGGGGCGGCTCGATCCCGAAGTTCGGCGGCGGGAAGATCACGGCGCCCATCTACATGCTGCTCGTCGGTCGCGCGACGACCGAGGTCAACGGGGAGAAGCTGCCGTACCGCCAGGTCGCCGTCGACGCGGCCCGGGCGTACGTCGCGAGCGTCTGCAGCCACCTCGACGCCGACAAGCACGTCGAGTTCGACTGCCGGATCGGCTCGGGATCGGTCGACCTCCGGGGCGTCTTCGAACAGAAGGCCGTCCTCTCGAACGACACCTCGTTCGGGGTCGGGTTCGCCCCGTACTCCGACACCGAGAGGCTCGTGCTCGAGTCCGAGAAGTTCCTCACCACCAAGCTGAAGAAGAAGGTCAAGGCGCTCGGGGAGGACGTCAAGGTCATGGGCTTCCGCTCCGGCGAGAACGTCCACCTCACCGTCGCCGCGGCCCTCGTCGACTCTGAGATCGATGACGCCGATGCGTACCAGAACGTCTGCGACGAGATCAAGCAAAAGCTCCAGGACAACGCCTCCAAGCTCACGGCGAAGCCGGTCCAGATCGATGTCAACACCGCCGACGACCCGGAGCTCGGCCGCTTCTACCTCACCGTCACGGGGCTCTCCATGGAAGCCGGGGACGACGGATCCGTCGGCCGCGGGAACCGCGCCAACGGACTGATCACCCCTTGCCGCCCGATGAGCCTCGAGGCGACCGCCGGGAAGAACCCGGTGAACCATGTCGGAAAGATCTACAATCTCCTGTCGAACCTGATCGCGCAGGACATCGTCAAGGAGACCGGGGGCAAGGTCAAGGAGGTCCACGTCCGGATCCTCTCGCAGATCGGAAAGCCCGTCGATCAACCGCAGGTCGCCAGCCTGCAGATCCTGCCGGTCGAAGGCGTGAAGCTCTCCCAGGTCCGCAGCGACGCCGAGAGCGTCGCCCAGCGCTGGTTCGACGACATCGGTTCGATCCCCCAGCGGCTCCTCTCCGACAAGCTCAGCTGCTTCTGAGCCCGGAATGTCATGGATCCGTTGGGCGCGAGGGCCTAGGTCGGTAGCGCAGCGTCAGCCCCGGACCGGTGTTGTGCTCTCTTTCGGGGCACGGGGACCCATCACCTCGTGCGCGAACAGCGCCGCCACGCCGACCACCACGAATACCGCGGCCGCGGTGTAGAAGCAGAACTGGAACGCCAAGTGCGTGGGGAGCACGAGCCTCGCGCCTCCGGCGACCATCGGCGCCGAGACGAACGTCGATAGGATCGCCCCCGAGAGTGGCGCGCCGAGGCTCTGCCCGATGTACCGGAACGCGGAGTTCAAGGAGGTGCCGAGTCCCATCTCGCTCTTCGCCAGCGAGAGCACCAAGAGGTTCTGGATCGAGACGCTGAGCAGACCGCTGCCGACCGCATAGACGGCGAGGAAACCGCCGACCTCTGCCGGGCTCGTTGCCGTGGAGAGGAGGAGGAAGCTCACCCCGCCGAGGAGCGCGCCGAGGTAGAGGAACGGCTTCACGCCGGAGTTCGGGATGACGATCCCGACCCCGTACGCCACCGGCAGGATCACGACGATCAGCGGGAGCAGATAGAGGCCGGTCTGGACGGTGTTCAGCCCGAAGCCGCTCGGAGCGGGCAGCTGCATGTAGTATGTGATCGCCTGGAACGAGAGGAAGACCGAGGCGCCGTACGCGAGCATCAGGACGTTCGAGATCATCACGTTCCGCTGCCGGAGCAGGTGGAGGTCGAGTACGGGCTCGGACTGGCGGAGCTCGTACAGCGCGAGAGGGAGGAGGAGACCGACGCCTCCCACGACCAACCCGAGGGTGGGGAGGGAGCTCCATCCCCAGCTGGCCCCCTCGGAGAGGCCGAGGACGAGGGCGGTGAGTGACGCGCCGAGCCAGCTGGCGCCCACATAGTCGAGATGCACGCCGGCCTTGCGGTTCTCCGACTCCCGGACCAGGACGACCGCGAGGACGGTCAGGACGAGGATGCACGGCAACGCCAGGTGGTAGTTCGCCTGCCAACCGAAGTCGAGGGTGAACACGGCGCCGACCAGGAGCCCGAACGCTCCGCCGGCGACCTGTACCGCACTGATCAAACCCTGGGCGCGGGGGACGAGGGCCCGGGGGAACTGCTCCCGGGCGAGGCTGAAGCAGAGCGGGAAGACGCCGAGGCCGATCCCCTGGAAGAACCGGGAGGCGAGGATCAGATCGAACGTCGGCGCGAACGACGTGGTCGTCGCGATCGCGAGGTAGGCGGCGAGGGTGAGGACCATCACCCGCTTCTTGCCGTAGATGTCGCCGAGCTTGCCGATGATCGGCATGACGGCGACGCCGAACACCGTGTAGAGCGAGATGAGGAGGCTCGTCTGGGCGATGCTGACCCCGTACTCGGCGGCGATCGTCGGCAGCGCCGGCGTGAGCATCACGTCGATGTAGACGATCAGCGCGGCGATCGCGGAGAGGAGGGCGAGGGTGCGGAAGGCGTAGGCGCGGTCGAACGGGGAGCTCGGGAGAGACGAAGGTCTCCTCGCAACCGTTGGGAGGGCCGTGAGCGGCTGGGCCGTGGTTGTCACGGCGAAAGGAGTGGCCGGGACGGGATGGTCGTTCTGCCTCATAGGTTAGGCTTTTGGCGGTCCCCGAGGATAGGGCGGCGGGAGGAGAGAGCGTGCGCCGGGTGGTCGTCGAGGTCTACGGCCCGGAGCTACTCCGACGGATCGCTCGGAGCCCGGGATTCGGGCGACTCCAGGCGTTCGAGGTGCTCCACCTGTTGCGATACGATCGAGAGGAGTTCGCCGCGGTCTGCCGGGTCACACCGAAGGATCCGATGATGTCGGCGGAGGCGTGCTTTCGGGGCGACCCCGTCACCCGGGAGCTCCAAGTCCTGCAGCGCGATGCCGACTCCGCCATCGTCCTCCTGAAGCGTCGTCCGAGAGGCGGCCCCCCGGGGCGGCGGGCGGTGCTCGGACGAGACGTCACCACCCCTGGTTCGGGGTATCTGTTGGGACCGTTGAGCTTCAAGGACGACACGCTTCGATTCACCTTCGTCGGGAACCGAGCCCAGGTGAACGACGTGCTCGGCCGCGCCGGGGTCGGGGGTCTTCAATACCGGATCATCTCCCTCCACGAGGCCGAGTTCCCCGGCTCGCTCCTCGACCGACTCACCGAGCGACAGCGGACCGTTCTCGTCGCCGCATTTCGTCAGGGCTACTACGAATTGCCGAGGTCGGCCACCTCCCAGCAGATCGGCGAGACCCTCCAACTCACCGCCGCCACGGTCGCCGAACATCTGCGGAAGGCGGAGCGTCGACTCTTGGTCGGCCTCATTCAGGAGACGGAAGCTCCCCGCCGTCGACCGACCCGGGCACCGAGAGGGAGCCGCGCCGTCGTACGCCCGGCGCGGCGCTCCGCCAAGGTTTCTAAATAGGGGAGGCCCGCATCTTTCGTCGACCGATCGGGGGTTCGATCGGACCGGTCCCCATGTCTGTACCCCTCGAGTACACGGTCATCGCCTTCGCCGTCTTCGCTCTCGTCCTCGTGATCGTAGTCGAACAGTACATCGGCTACCGTCGGAAGCAGGCCTCGGGATCCGAGTCGAGCCAGAATCCGGCCGACCGGGCGTTCAACGAGATCCGGATCGTCGAGGCCGGCGCCGCGCACATGGACCGGCAAGGGTACGACGTCTCCGCGGCCCGGCAGCTCCTGCAGGAAGCGAAGACGGCGCTCGAGCGCCGGGATCCCAACCTCGCCCTGCGGAAGGCGGAATCCGCCCGGAGCGTCCTCCACGCGCAGAGGGATCAGGGTGGCCCGCCCCACCTTCCCTCCTCCGCCGCTCCCGCCCCGGGCGGGAACGTGATCGGCGCGGATCTGCTCCCTTCGCGCTCCCGACCGGTCCCGGCCGAGGAAGAGGCGCCGGCGGCGCCGAAAATCCCCGCTCACCAGGCCGAATCCCGATTCGCCCTCGCGATGCTGAACCAGGACATCGACTCGACAGCGAAGTCCCGTGGGACCGAACCGGCGTTCCAGGAGGCGACGGCGACGAGAGACCAGGCCCAAGCCGCGTTCAACGCCGGTCAGTTCAAGGAGGCGTTCGCGCTGGCGCTCAAGGGCCGTCGACAGCTCGGCGGGCACATCGAAGCGATCGGGGTGTCGCCGAAGGTCCAAGGTTCGACCGTGGCCCGAGACCCGAGCCTCAGCGCCTCGCCGGACGGGAACGCGCCCGCGGCCATCCCCTGCCCGCAGTGCGGCAAGCCCGTCCCGGCGACCGACCGGTTCTGCCGGGCGTGCGGCGCCACGACGGACGTCGCCCGGTGTCCGCGATGTCGGGCGACGTTGTTGCCCAACGACGCGTTCTGCGGCGCGTGCGGTGCCCCGGTCACGGGCTGAACGATCCGACGGGGATCCCGAACGATGCGGCGGCCGGGGTCGGCGTCGTTCGATCAAACTCCTCGAGACGCCGCTGCTCCAACGCGTCCCGGAGGAGCGCGCTCTGTCGGCGCCACCTCGGGAGCGGAATCGCGAAGAATTGGGACAGCCGAAGCTGGAGCTCCTTCAGGTCGGGCACCGACGTCGACCGGGTCTCGAGCGCGGCGCGGACGTGCTCCCTGACGTTCCACACGCCCAGGGGCAGGAGGGCCCCGGGGTGGACCTCCCGCAGGATGAGCACCCCCGCCTGGCGGTTCAGCCGGAGCAGCGCCTCGGAGCTCGCGAGTCGAGCCGCGTAGTAGCACCCGCCGATCGACGCGTACGTCGTCCGCCCACGGTGTCCTTCGTGGTCGGAGAGCATCACGATCTCGGAATCGCTCGGGTTCCACAACGTCCCCGGGTACCACGTCTCGATCGACTCGTACCGGTACGCGCCGGGGAGGAGCACGATCGCCCATCGGTTGTCGAGGGCGACATACTCGAACAGTCGGATCTCGCCGATCTCCGGCAGCAGACGCACGCGGGCCAAGTTCTCCTTCGAGAGCATGTCGTCGACGGCGGTGATCGACCACCGGGTCGGCACGAGCTTGCGGTCAAGCTGCCGCCCGAGGTTCCCAGCACTGAACGCGCGCTGGATCCGGCTGACCCGGACGCCGCGGGCGTAGAGCTCCCGGACCGCGACGCGCGCCAGGGCGTCGCCGTCGTCGTGCAACCGGTCGATGTGGGGGTCGACCCGACGCACATGGAGAGCGACCGATTCCAACGGCGCCGACGGGCCGAACGGGGGCGCCGAGTCCGAGAGGCTGATCCGACCACGGGGCGCCCGCCGGAACTCCGCCTCGGCATCGGCGCTCTCGGCGGAGCGGGCCAACAGCTGCAGCTCCTCCAACCATCGGGGAGCGTCGACAGCGTCGGTCACGGCGGCCCGCCGGGTGCCTCGGACCAGCCCGGTCCGGTAGGCGATGATGTCGGTCAACGGTCGACCGACCCACTCCTCCGGCGTGTCGAGGAGCATCGTGTCCCCGTGGAGACCCGAGAGGAGGGGACCGATGGAGACCTTCGGGTACCCATACCGGCCGACGAAGACGGCCGGGGGAGAGGATCCCTCCAACGTCCGGGAGGGCGCCGCGGGCATCGCCCGGGCGAGCGCCTCGTAGCGGAGGAGGATCGGGCACACGGGCTTTCCGCAGAGCGCGAGCGCCGCGCGGCACCGTAGGCACATGGTCGGGTCCTCCCGAAGACCCGGGATGCTCCACGTCCAACGAGGGTCGTCGGCGATCGGGAGGCGGGATCCGTCCAGCGGCGTCGCCATCGGCTCCGGAAGGGACGCCGGCTACATCATCCCACGTCCGAGGACGAAACGCTCCCGACGGAGGACCGTCTCACGCCCCCGGCCTCGGCGCATCTCTTATACTGCGAATCGGTGGCCGCTCGCCCTCGGGACTGTGGGGTAGCTTGGTCCATCCTTCGGGGTTCGGGACTCCGAGACGCCAGTTCAAATCTGGCCAGTCCCATGGCGCTCCCGTCCGGGGAGCCTCGGCGCCGTGGCGGACCTCCGAGTCCGATCGCGTTCGGTTCGGGGTTCAGGTAGGAGCTGTCCGGGGGGCGGAGAGGAGAGAGGGCCCGAGCTCTCGCAACGTGGCGTCCAGCGCCGCCACGGCCTGGTCGATCTCCGAGCGCTCAATGATCAACGGAGGGGCGAGGAGGACGCAGTTGAGCCATCCGAACGTGTACACGCCCCGCCCGGCGAGCCCCGCGACGACCCGGTCGACGGGGAGGAGGGCGCCGCCCAGCTTGTCCGCCGGGGAGCCGAGGGGCTCGCGGGTGCGCCGGTCCCGGACGAGCTCCACGGCCACGAACAGACCGCGCCCGCGAACGTCTCCGATGATCGGATGGGACGTGCGGAGCGGCTCCAGCTTCTGGAGGAGGTACTCGCCATCCCGCCGGGACTTCGCCACCAGGTCCAGCCGTTGGTACTCGCCGATGGCGGCCGCCGCGGCGGCCATCGCGACCGGGTGGGCCTCGTACGTGTGGCCGTGGGGGAAGAACTTGTCCCGGAACGCGGAGTAGACGGCCTCGGTCGTCGCCGTGAGCCCGAGCGGGACGTACGCCGAGGTGATCCCCTTCGCGGAGGTCAGGATGTCCGGCTCGCCCCCGAACTGGTCGACGGCGAACCAGCTCCCGGTTCGGCCCCACCCGGTCATGACCTCGTCGGCGATGAGCAGCGCGCCATGCCGACGCGTCGCCGCCCGAAGCCGCGGGAGGTACTCTCGGACGGGCAGGATCACCCCGTTCGTTCCGACCACGGGTTCGACGATGACCGCCGCGATGTCGGGGTCGCAGGCGAGCACGTTCTCGATCTCTTCGACGCAGGCGACGTCGCAGCTCGGGTACGTGAGCCCGAGCGGGCACCGGTAGCAGTAGCACTCCGGGCCGAACACGGTCCCCGGCACGGTGTGGATCCCTTCGACGGACTCCCGGCGCAGGTCCCCGGAGACGGAGATCGATCCGGCCGTCGAGCCGTGGTACGAACGGTGGCGGGCGATGATCTTTCGCCGACCGGTCACCAGCCGGGCAATCTTGAGGGCGGCCTCGTTCGCTTCGGTCCCCGACGTGCTGAAGAAGAATCGGGTGAGGTGGGCCGGGACGACCGCCCGCAACGCCTCTGTGGCGCGGGTCCGGGCAGCGGTAGTGAACCCCGGTTGAACGTACGCGACGGTGCGGGCCTGCTCGGCGATCGCCTCGGCGACGGCTCGGTTTCCGAATCCGAGGTTCATCGCGACGAGCTGGGAGGCAAAGTCGAGGTACTCGTGACCCGCGGCGTCCCAGAAGCGACATCCTTCGGCCCGGACGACCTCGACTGGTGCCCATCCAGCCTGCACCCGCCAGCCGACGTAGTTCGCACCGGCGACGACCGAGGGGGTCGATGCCGGCCGGGGGGTGGACGGATCAGAAGGCACGGACGAGCGCCTGGATCGCCGCGCCCGCGTTCGTCAGGAACGGCCCTCCGTGATAGGTGAGCAGGGCGTCCACGTCGAGGTGACTGACCCGGCGGGCGGAGATCTGGGCGGTCCCGGTATGTTGGGTGAACGCCGGAACGGTGAGGATCAGATCGGGGGCTCCGAAGAAGAGGTCGCCGCCGAACAGCCACTTCTTCGCCGGAAGATAGTAGGCAGTGTGGCCCGGAGTGTGCCCGGGCGTATGGTACGCCACGATACCGCCCGCCGCCTCGATCGCGTCGCCGTCCCGGAACCGCACATCGATCTCCACCGGTTCGGCCGGGGGAACCCCCGGACCGTCATACGGCGGTCGGTGGGCGATGAACTCCGACTCGATCCAATGGGCGTACGTTCGGGCGTGCGTCGCCTCGATCATCGCGCGGAGCCCGCCGGTATGGTCCCGATGCAGGTGGGTGAGCACGATCGTTCGGATCTTCGTGGGCTCGATCCCGACCTTCTTGGCGTACGATAGGATCGTCGCGTCGGAGCCGGGAAGCCCCGCGTCGATGAGCGTCCAAGTGTCGCCCTTGTCCCGGACCAAATAGACGTGGGTGGTGAAATCCTTCGACGGGTCCACGCCCTCCACCAGGTGGAGCCCGGGGAGAACCTCTGCCATGGAGGACGGGCAACGGTACGATGTATTTGTCCTGTCGGCTGGGGCCGGGTGGACGCGCAGATCTGGATGCCGCCGGTGCCGGGGACCGACCCCGGATCGCCTACCGGGCGGAACCGAGGCCGTCCTCGTCGAGCTTCGGGTCGAGGGGGCCCCGCCGAAGGCTCCGTCCTGCCCGGCGTCGTGCTTAAATACAAAATGGAGCGGTGAAGGGCCGAGCCCCATGTCGACCTCTCGTTCGGTGTATGCCGCCATTGCCGCACTTGCCCTCGTGGCCCTCTTCGTGGTCTCGTCGTTCAATATCGTGGGGGCCCCCCACCCGACGTCGCCGCAGACCGGGGTTCCCCCGTCGATCCGGACGGCCCTCGGCGGGACATCGACCATCGGCACCACCGACCAGTACGGGTACCCGCAGTACGACTACGAGACCGGATACAGTGGCGGGAATGTGTACTTCGTGGCGGGTGATACGGCGGGAGATCTCTCCGCCCGAGTCGCGATCAACGACCTGAACGCGAGCCGCGACGGCCTGACGAATCCCCTGGCCACGTGGAACGTCAGCTTCGCGAAGGCCGACACCAACTACAGCACCGTCTGGGGCGCCCACTACCAGCTCCCGTTGGGGCTCGTCGACGGCGGTCTCTGGAACATCACCATCACCGCGACCCTCGGCGGGACCCACCACGCAGACTTCTACGTGCAGACCTACACTCTCAATGTCGAGGCCCCGAGCTCGTCGGTCCTGCCGGGCCAGAACGTCGTCCTCCTCTACCAGGTCGTCTCGACCGCGAACGGCGGGCCGTACTCCGCCGCGGCCGGCGGGAACGGGCCGACGACCGCCGTCAGCTCGATCCAGGTCGCCGGGCGGTATATCGCCCAGAACCTGTCGGCCCGCTCGTGGTTCGGCAAGAGCCCTGATTCGGCCACCCCCAACGCGTGGGGGACGTTCACCGCGCCGATGCCGATCGACGTCCTCAACGGGACGGAGCTGGGAATCGACTTGTGGGCCAACGTCACCTCCGCGAACATCAACACGACGTACCTCGTGCAGATCGCGATCGGGGTCGGATCCTTGGCGCCCGGTCAGGTCGGACTGGAGCTCGGCTACTGTCCGACCAACGCCTGCAACTCCGGCAGCTTCGAAGCGGGCTCGGTGGTGTATCTGGGAATTGCGGCGACCATCAGCGGCTCCGGCGGGACCGTCCCAGCCGCCGGACTGACGGCGACCATTGACTTCGTCGGCATCGGTTCCGGTTCGCTCGGCGCCATCGGCTCGCCCGCCACCCGGCTGATCTTGAATGCCACGGGTCAGGCCGCGATCGCCTTCACCGCCAACTCCGGCGTCTTCGGTCTGTCCAAGATGCAGACCATCAACGTCACCGTCTCCAATCCGGCCGTCGCGAATACGACGGCCACCAACTCGATCCAGTTCGATGTCGTACCCAGCGAGCTCGCGGCGCCCAACCTCGTCGTCTCCTTCGGCCAGGGCGTCTACCAGGGCGGGGACTCTGCCACGGTCTCCTGGGCCCTGGGCGGGCAGAACGCCACCGTTCCGAAAGGATGGACGGTGAACGCCTGGTATAGTTACGAGAGCAGCGACCAGTACGGTCCGATCGTCGCGCAGGGGTACATCTCCTCGACCGGCCTCGCTGGCACCTTCACGGTCATCGTGCCGGCCAACTACACCGGATTCTTCGCCGTCTACGTGCAGGCGTCCAATGCGTCGGAGAACATCTGGGCCGGGGACGACGTCGCCATCCTCGCGCCCGCGATCGAGCTGACTCCGAACGAAGACCTGTACAACCCCGGGGACACCCTCACTGTGACGGTGGCCCTAGATGGGGCCAGCTTGACCGGCGCGACGCTGTACGCGTACGTGTACTCCGACGACTTCGTCTTCCTCGATGGCGTCCTGAACGGAACGACCATCACGGTCCAGATCCCGAAGGTCGCGACGCCGGATTGGATCGACTTCGGCGTGACCGCGGTCTCCTCCACGCAGGGCGTCCTCACCACGCAGCTGTTGACCATCTACGAGGCCGACCAGTACGAGCTCGTCGTCAGCGTACCCACGACCTCGAAGTACACGGACGGGAGCTACCAGCCGGGTGAGACGATCACGGTGGACTACCACCTGATCATCTTCGGGCTGGCGCAGACCCCGACGCGCATCACGTTCCAGATCGAAGGGGCGTACTACACCGACGGACCCGAGGACATTGGCGCGTATGCCTTGCACGCCTCAATGCCGATCAGCGGGTCGGTGTCGTACACCATCCCGAGCTCGACGACGGCCGGGAGCACGTTGTTCTACGCGGTCGCCTCGTTCCCCTCGGCGCTCTGTTACGAGGATTACGATGAGGAGTACACGCCGGGGGTCTGCTCGGACTACGCCACCTTCGCCGTCACGGTGAACCCGAACCCGTCCGCGTTGGAGTACCAGGTGGTCCCGAACTCCGGCCTCACCGTGGGGTGGCTCATTCTCCTGGTCCTCATCGTCGTGGTTACCCTCGTCCTGTGGCTGCTGATCCGCCGAGGCGGGTCGAAGCCCCCGACGTTCTCCTCCGGGTCGAGCTCTCCGAGCAGTAGCTCGAGCAGCGCGTCCTCGGCGGGGACGGGAGCGAGCGGTCCCGCGGCGTGGCAGCCCCCGTCCGGCGGATCTTCCCCGGACGGCCCGCCCCTCCCGAACCCACCGTCCGGTCCGGGCAGCTCGTAGCGCCCTCGCGTGCGCGCTAGCCGGAACTGGAGAGCTCGCGGGCGAGCTCCCGGATCGAGCCCGAGGCCTGGGCGAGGCTGAGGCCACCGAAATCGAAGATCCCGAGCACCTCGTCGACCCCGGCCCGTTCGAACGCCCGCAACCGTCGGGCGACGTCCTTCGCCGAACCGAACAGCGCGAACCCGGTCGCCTCGATCCCTTCGGCGGTCGCCATCCACGGTTCCTTCGCCACCTTCTCCTGGTAGAACCGGCTCTGGGTCGCGAGGCGGCTGTCCAGGTACCGCTGCAAGGCGGGGCGAGCGGGCGTGACGTCCTCCCCGGCGAACAGGTGGAGGGCCACCGAGACCGAGCCGACGGTTCCGGAGGGGAGCGCCGCTCGATACTCCCGGATCTCTTCCGCCAACTCCGGGAGGTCGTGGACAGTCGCGTACGGGACCATGGCGATCGACGTCCCCCACCGGGCCACGAACGGGATCGCCTCCCGCCGCTGGACCGCGATCCACACCGGAGGATGGGGACGTTGACGGGGTCGGACGTTCAACGTCACGGGCGCTCCGCGCGCGTCATCCGCCCGGACCGGCTCGCCTCGCCACGCGGCCAGGATCAGACGCAGGTGGTGGTCGAACATTTCGCGCTTGAGCGCCGGGTCGACCCCGAACCCTTCGAACTCGAGCGAAATGTAGCCGCTGCCCACGCCCATGTTCAGGCGGCCGCCCGTGAGCTGGTCGAGCAACGCGTACTGCTCGGCGATCTCGACCGGCCCGTGGAACGGCAGGACGCTGACCAGCACCCCCAGGCGGATCCGTTGGGTCTTCGCCCCGGCGGCGGCCAGGAGCACGGCAGGCGACGGGCAGACCCCGCCGGGGTGGAAGTGGTGCTCAGCGACCCAAAAGGCGTCGAGTCCAGCGTCATCGGCGACTGTGGCCAGCTCCACGATCTCGGCGTACCGGTCCGGCCGGGACCCCGGAAGATCCGGGTACGAATCCGCGATGGAGAACGCGCTCAGTCGCACGGCGTTCCGAGGCGGGGCGACCTATAGCCATTCGGGGCGCGGCGGCCGGCGTTGGGGGCGGCAACCGTAATGTGTCCCGAGGGAAGGCCGGAACACCGGGCTGGTAGATCAGCGGAAGATCGCTGGTTTTGCAAACCAGAGGTCTCGGGTTCAAATCCCGACCAGTCCACCATTAGTCCATACCCATTTGCTAATGGACCCATGAGAGTCCATACTCGATGGTCGCCGGACCCATCCAAACGAATTCTCGACGTGATATCGGTGGCGCAGCGTGATGCTTCGCCGACACATAATTACCTTATAGTTGTAATACATGTGCGTGATCATGCCTAACGTCACTCTCGCCGTATCCCAGGAGCTTCACAACGAAATGAAGCGCCACCCCGAAGTAAAATGGTCGGAGATCGCTCGAAGGGCGCTCCAGCTTGAGGTGGAACGCCTGCACATCTTCGACGAGCTGCTCTCGGGCTCGAAGCTGACAATCGAAGATGCGGTTCGGATCGGGAGGAAGATCAATCGGACTGCGGCCGCCAAGCTCGCTTGAAGCGCGTCGTTGTCGACGCGAACGTTCTGATCGCCTGCTTGGTTGCGGATGGTCGGACCCGAGAAGTCTTCCTCCGATCTGGGGACGTTCGGTTCATTGTCCCCACTGTGATCTTCGACGAAGTGGACCGACACCTGGCGGAGATTGCCTCGAGGGCCCAGGTGCCTCTGGAGACAAGCCGAGCGCTGCTCCGGGAACTCGCCAAGAACATGGAGCCCATTCCTCAGGCGCTGTGGGACAGCGCCCTTCCCCGTGCGACAGAACTGGCCAGAGAGGTTCGCGCGCTGAACGATGAGCCCTACATCGCACTGGCCCTTGTGCAGTCCGCACCCATTTGGTCGTTCGACAAGGCACTCCGCCGGTTGCCAGGAGTGCGCATCTTGTCCACGTCGGAGGTCGAAGCCCTGACCTGGGAGTGATGGAGCCAAACTCCTCTGCCCGAGTATAGCGTGCCTACCTAATTGTGCGCTGCCAAGACATCTGACCGGCTGAATTGGCAGGACATATGACCGGCCCCGGGAAGGGGTCAGCTTGGTCAAAGAAGATATTCGCCTCCGTCTGCGGGTCGGCCAACCGCACCTGGAGCGGGGGGTTCGCTCCGTCGAAGTCTGCCAACTCTTCGGGATCTCCGAGAGCCCACTCCGACGTTGGTGCCGAAACTACCGAGAAGAAGGTGTGGAGGGGCTCCGGTACGACTCGCGCCGTCCCCACCGGAGCCCCAATCGAATCCACGGGAACCTCGTCCACCGCATCCTCCAACCGAGGCGAAGACACCCGGCTTGGGGGGCACTGCGGATCCACGCCCTCCTCGCCCGTCGGGGTGTCCGGGTGAGCTGGAGGACCGTTCACCGCATTCTGAAGCGGCACGGGTTCATGGTTCGGGTCGTCCCGAAGCCCAAGACGTTCAAGCGATTCCAGCGACATCTCGTGGACTCACTCTCCCGTGAAAACGCTCCGAGCCCCTTGATTTCTTAGCCATCGTCAAACATCTCCGGTCCGATCCGCGCGAGCACGTCGGCCTTGAGCATGAGCTGCTCGGCTTCTTGCTCTACCTCGCCAGCGCTCATCGTCATCGGCGGGCGTCGAGCTACCCGTTCGACATTCTCGGCCTTGCGTATCGACAGTTCCTCGCTCTGTTCGACGTAGGGGTGCTGGTAGGTCAACATGTGCCAGACGATGCCACTCAGCTTGCGCGCCGCGGCTACCTGGGCCTTCGCCGCACCGATCTGCTTTGCCTTCTTCTCGTAAAATTGTGCGATCGTCGACTTACGCTGCGTCCGGACTATCCCTTGCACGGCGAGACAGAGAAACCGCTTGAGCACCCGGTCTCCACCCTTGACGTGCCGGTGTTCGCTCACCTTGCCTCCGGAGTTGTCCGCCCGGGGAACCAGCCCGGCATAGGACGCGAGATTACGCTTGTCCGCGAACCGCTCGACTTCTCCGATCTCGGCCACGATCGCGACGGCGCTGTAGTAGTCGATCCCGGGGATCGTCATCAACCGACGCACATCGTCGCGATCCACGGCGACCCGAGCGAGCTCCCGCGGGAGCTCCTCCTCCTGTTCCGCCAGCAATCGCAGTTGCCGGAGGCAGCGGCCGAGCATCGCCCGGTCGGCGTCGGGTATCGGGAGCCGGGCCATCGCGCGCAGGCCACCGACCCCGAACCAATCCGAGTATGCCTTCATCACCTCGTCCAAGAGGTTCCGCGTAACCAGCGCGTGGACCTGGTTTTTCACCACGGTCACCTTGAACCCGAGATCCTGGCGCTGCCGGACCAATTGTCGCATCCCCTCGACTTCGGGCGGTGGGATGTAACACTCGGGAAGGAACCCGGCCTGATAGAGGTGGGCCAGGGTCGCGCTATCCCGTTCGTCGGTCTTGACGTCGGCCTTTGCGATCATCGCCACCTTCGCCGGGGCGGCCATGTGCAATTCGTAGCCCGCCTGCTTCAGCACCTCGGCCACGGCCTTCCCGGAGGTGCTCGCCTCGAGGACAATCGGGACCTTCTTGTCGAGTTCCTTCGACATGGCGGCGAGGGCACTCCGCGTGGTCGGGAAGGTCCAGGTCCTCTTGGAGCTTCCGTGGGCATCGAGGTAGGTCGCGGTGATCGATTTCCGATGCACATCGAATCCCGCGCATGGTCGGCTCCGGGCGTTCTCTCCAATCTCCATCGCCTTAGTTGCCTCCTTGTTTGGGTGAAACCGGGCCCGGGTCTCGACATTCTCCCGTACGCGCGGTCGGGCCGATGTGGCCCGACGCGCAGATGGACCCGTCGTTGGGGCGGCCAAACTGGCAGACGCGCCTGAAGCGCACAGAGGAGTTCGGCCGCCCGGACCCGGATTCACGACCCCCGAAGGGAGTCGTGGGTGAAGTGCGTTTTCACGTCCACTGGCAGGTGGACGTCTACGGGTTCCGCATCGAGGGGGTGAAGGGGAAGGTCTACGTCCACACCGTTCTGGATGACCGATCCCGGTTCCTGGTGATGGCTCGCGGCTATCGGAGGGAACGGGCTCGAGAAGCCGCCAACAACCTCGGGTGGGCGTTCAAGAGCCGGCGGAAGCCCACCGCGATCTATGTAGACAATGGCAGTTGCTTCATCTCGAAGGAGTTCCGCCGGTTCTGCCACGAGCACCACATCCGTCTGATCTACGGGAGACCGTACAATCCCCAGGGGCGGGGGCAGCTCGAGAGGTTCCACCGGACCCTCACTCAGGATCTCGTGGGCCGGGTGTACTTCCGATCCCTCGGCCACTTCCGCCGTGAACTCTACCGGTGGAGGAAGCGGTACAACGCTGTTCGTCTCCACGGAGGGATCGGGTGGAAGACCCCGGCGGATGTGTACCACGACCGAAAGCTCATGAGAAGAGTGAGGGTGAGGGGAGCGATGGGCCGGTCACATGTGTTGGCAGTTTAACCGGTCAAATGTCTTGACAATGCACACCTAGGAGTGGCCAGGGCGGACGGAGAACACGGGTGGCAGTACCTGGGCGTGATCCCGTTATTCGACCCGTTGCGACCCGATTCGGCGGAGGTCATTGCGGGGATCAAAGCCCTCGGGGTCCAAGTCAAGATGGTTACGGGGGACCAAACCGCGATCGGGGGTCGACGGCCTCTCGAAATCACCCCCGAAGAACGGCCATTCTGTTGGCACCGAAGAGCGCCCTCGCCCGGAAAGACCGGGAATTTGCCGCGAAGCCAACAGAACGCTGGACCCCGCTCGCCCCAAAGCCAATGCAGGGAAGTCTAGGGGTGTCGGCATCAAGTGGGACTGCGGAAGAATTCCCGGACAAGCGATCCGGAGGGGGCACCTCCGCCCTGGGGACTGTCCGCGGGCAGCTCGACGCTTTCGCGCGACAACCTCTCGAAACTATCTCAGCCCTGACTGCAACGCCGCTCTCTCGGGACGTGAGGCTGGTTCGTGGGAAAGACTAATGGAGGCGGACGAGCCTTCGCTAGAGTGCATCAATTCTGGACAATAGCCTCCTCGGTTGCGGTGACCGTGCTGGTGATATTGGCCGGGCTCTTCCTGCTCATTCCCCGGATCTCACCCGCGACTTCAGGAGCCCCCGCGACTCCCGCGGCGTTTCAGAATTTCAGTTCCTGGCAGGACTACATCACGAAGGTTGCCGTTCCTTCGGCGGGCTGCTACAACGCGATGTACCCGAACGACACGTGGACTGCAGCCCCGTGCGGCACCGCGCCGTCGGTCCCTTTGGTGCCTTCCATCTCGCAAGGCCCCATCGGTGATGGGAACGATCAGGTGGCCCTTGCACCCTCTTCGACCATCGTTTCGTCTGAGGGGACCATCGGGCCGCTCACCCAAGTGACCAGCGAGTACGATGCGGTCCTCGGCCCAAATGATCCAAACGAGTTCAGCCTGCAGATCAATGCCCAGCCCACCCCCGCTGTGAGCACCCCGTATACGGGGTCTTCTTCGAACTATCAGAACGGCTGGGCGCAGTTCATCATGTCCAACGACCCCGCCCAGGCCTACGGAACGAACGGTGCCTCGATCTTCGTGGAGTTCTGGCTCAACAACTACTCCGCGCAAAACGGCGGGACTTGCCCCTTGAACCCTCCGCCAGGCATTGTGACGTGGAGCGTCAGTGGACCTCTCTCCGCGCCGGCCTCGAGCTGTTTCGGCAACTCTCCCGCCATGAAGGTACCGGCTCAGACCGTTTCCAACCTCGCCAACGACGCGATGTGGGGTCAGATCCAGAATGGACTCGATGAGGTGGTATTCTGTGACAAGACCGCCTCCCAGTGTGCGACCGCGTCCGCACCGGATACGGTCATCGACCTCTCGCAGTACTGGAATTCCTCCGAGTTCAACATCCTAGGGCTTGGGGGCGGGTCCGAAGCGATCTTCAATGAAGGAGCTGGCATGCAGCTCACTAACACAGTGGTCACCGATCAGGGGGCGGACCTTCCTCTCGAGTGTGTCAACAATGGCTATACCGGAGAGACCAACAATTTGAACTTCGTGCCGCAGCCCGAAGTGCCGGAAGGGCTCACCAACTGCACTCTCCCTACCGATGGAGAGGTCTCCTACGTGCAGCAGAATGGGACCATCCCACCCACCCAGACGCTCCTCACCGGGGTCGATGATACGAATGGCTATGGTTCCGTGACTCCAAACTGTCCCATCACGGCGACCGTTTTCGGATGCCTATTCGACGTGGGGAGTTCTGTCACGCTCACTGCCGTCCCGAGTGCGGGCTTTGAATTTGCCACGTGGGAGGCCCCCTCGGGCGTGCCGTGCTTCGCCAACCCTTGTACCTTCGCGATGCCGCCAAACCCCATCGAAATCCTAGCGGACTTCATCCTGGCCCCTTCCCCGCAGAACTTCGCCTTCACGATCGGGCTTTTCTCCATCGATGGTGCCGTTGCCCAGGATAGCCAGTCCACCAACGTCTTCGTGGTGTCGACCACATCAGGAGTCCCCCAGCCGGTCTCGCTGTACCTAAACCCGCCCTACTTCGCAGACGCGGTGACGCTCCACTGGAGCCAGAATCCGGTCACCCCCGCCGGTCCGGTGAACGCCGTGTTAGTCTACCTCAATATCACGACCTCGTGCTCGACCAGTGCCCGAGAGTACACCGGGCTTAGGATCGGGGGCAGCGGGGGCGGGGCTGCCGCCAACTCGGAGGCGTTCTCCATGACGGTGTCCCCTTCGAGCTCCTGCAACCCCCATCCCCCATTCTACCTGAGGTGGCTTGGCGCGCCCGAGCCCGTCATGAGCATGGACAACGGGTACTGGGACAACATGGGGCAGCTGCTGACCGTGGGGACGGCGGCGTACACGTGCTACGCCAACACATCGGCGGGAGGAGGAGTGAACCCCAGCAATCTCTACCTCGTGACCAACGAGAGCGGGACCTGGCAACCGTACATCGCAGGAGCCCCGCTCGGCGCCATGGGGGGCGACCCCACGTGCGCCATCACCACGGGGCAAATGGGGGGACATACGGTCGAATTCATCGCCTACCTGAGTCCCCAGCTCAACGAAAGTGATTCGTCGCTCGGGCTCCTGCCCTCCGTCCAGTTGACCTACAACCCGAGCGGGGACCCCGCGGGACCGTGGGTCAACTTCTCGGTCGACCCTCCGGGGTACGGATTCCAGGGATCGGTGGGGGGGAACTACCCTGACGGTCCGAGCGTGGCCGTCTGGAACAACCAGACCATCGTCATCGCCTACCAGAACTACCCTCCTGTCGACACCGCGGACCCCAACCCCTCGATCTATGTGGAAAGTCTGCCCGTCGCCGCGCTTCCGACCCGCGTCGGGGGACAGCCGAGCCAGCCTTGGTTCCTCCAGTTCCCCGGGGCCGGAGATTGTTACCCGCTCCCGTGCAGCGGCTTCAACGCTCAGAGCGATCGCTCGCCGGTCATTACGGCGAACCCGACGGGAATCGACCTGGTCCTGCAGAGGGGCTGCAGTTGCGTTCCCAGCCCCGGTGGGATCCAGCTCGCCTACTACCACGCCACGGTCAACACGAACAGCAACCTCAGCTGGGCCAATGGATCGGGAGACCCGTACGTGGTGGCCACCTACCTGAACTCGAGCAATCTGGGCATGTCCATCGGTTTCACCTCCACCTACGAGGGCACCGACCTCGCGGCCTACACCAACACCTCGAGCGTTGGACTCCAATTGGAGGCCGCGATCGGTTCCGGGACATCTTGGAGCAACGTTTCGCTCGGCTCCACCCTGGCCACCACCTCCGCGGTCTTCGAAACTCCCGGGGTCACGGCGGACGCCTGCGGTCTCTCCATCGGGGACACCATGAATACAGACTCTCTAACCGGGACCGTGGTCCCCGCAGTCTGGACGTACAACAACAGTGCTTGGACCTCCACCGTGTTTGGTCCCACCAATCTTTCGAACCAAGTGCCGTACTTCGTCGATGTGGCCGCCCAGGGACAGTACGTGGACGCCCTCTTTGTGAACCAGCCTCCCGGGATCGCCCAAGGTACCACGGTCTTTTACGCCGACCAGGCCATTTGCACCAATCTTACGGCGGACTCTGTCGCCATCCGACCCGGCTCGGCGAGCTTGCGAGCCGGTGAATCCGAGAACTTTACCGCGGATCCGAATTGCCCTTGGGGCCCGTGCGATGCCTTTGGTGGGAACCTCTCCTACTCCTGGCACTTGTCCAACAGCAGTTTGGGGAACCTGTCCCAGACGAGCGGGGCCTCTGTCACGTTCACTGCCGGCTCCTTCGGGGGAACCGCCGAACTTTTCGTGAAGGCAATGCTGGACAATGGTACTGTCGAGAGCCCGCCGGTCAACCTCACCGTCGTCTCCCGGTTTCCGAGCTTGTTCTCTGCCTCGGTCTCCCCGGCGTCGGACACCATTCACCTGGGCGGCAGTGTAGTCCTCGTCGCCTCAGATCTCTGCCGGACGGGCTCTTGCCCCGCGGGAGCGACGTACCTGTGGGGGCTTTCCAACGGACTCGGAACTCTGAACAGTACGACGAATCCGGAGACGACGTTCACCGCCGGTGAGACGGCCGGTATGGTTTCAGTGTGGGTCAATGTCACCCTCTTCGGACGAGTGGTCGAAAGCCTCCCCGCGATGATTAACGTGACCGCCTCAACGGTGCCGCCGCTGGCCTCGGCCCAGCTCGCCCCCCTTTCGGGTCCCATTTACATCGGGGGCACCCACGTCTTTGACGCCGCCGCGACATGCATGGGAGGGAATTGCCTCGCGGGGAGCACGTTCGCATGGTCCCTCTCGAATACCTTGGGCCGACTGGCCGGTACTTCCGGACCGTCCGTGGCATTCACCGCTGGACCCGTGGCGGGGAGCGTGACACTCTTCGTGAACGCGACCCTGAACGGAGAGACCACGGGGACCTCGACCACGATTGTCCTCGCTTCGAACGCCAGCGGGCCGACCACCGGCACCACGGGCCTCCCCCTCGTGGAAGCGTACGCCGTCGTGGGGGGGCTCGGGGTTGCCGCCGGCGCGATCACGGCAACTGTCCTTATCCATCCAGGCCGCAAGCTGAACGGGGCGGGCTGACTGTTCGCCTCACTCGACGAGAAGGAAGTTCCCGAGGTCGGCGAAGGCCTCTCTGCCGGCTGCCGAGCCCTCCGGGAACGGTCGGACGGCTGCCTGCTCGAACTCCGGGATCCCGAAGAGGCTCGGTCGCACTCGGAGTCGGCTTCGGAATCGGGTTTGGAACTGGTGTAGGACGAAGCCACCCGGTCAGATCGAGCCGCGACCGGATCCTCGGGGCTGGTGATGGCCGCCGTCCACCTCACAGGGGACCATTTCGGTGGCAACCCCCAAAAGACGGGTCATCCGTGCGGTGATGGACGAAGGGAACTGACGAGGCGCTACCCTAGGTCTCTCCACGAGGATTGTGATATTCGCCTGAACTAGCCGTGCACTTCGAACCCCCCCACGCTTGGTGGCCTCGTGGGATGGAGTGCCACCTACGCATGGTTTCGCTGTGGCGATACGGTGGGCCGCTATCGGCCGCGGGCCCGCTACAGGGAAGGTGGGGGTGGCTGGGGTGGGTACTGGGGAGGGGGGTATTGGGATGGCGGGAGTTGTGGGGGAGGGTTGAGCTGGGCGGGGTACTGGGGAGGGTATTGCGGCGGGTACTGCTGGGGCGGGCCACCGGGTCGAGGGGGTCCCCTACCGAAGAAGCGGAAGGCAGCGACCCCCCCCACTACACCCACGATAATGATCCCGATGAGGAGGTAGCCTTCGACGCCCGGCAATCCGAGGAATCCCGCGGCGGTGCCGCCTCCGGACGATTGGGGCGTGATCGTAATGGCGAATTGGCTCTCCTTCGTCACGCCATGCAAGGAGGCGTTGATGAAGATGGCCAGGTCGCCAACATTGGGCCCTGCGGTGAAGGTGACCGTCGGCCCGGTGGTCGAATTCAGGGAACCCAATGCGCGGTCCGTGAGGGACCAAAGGTAGCTCGCCCCAGCGGGGCAAGATCCCCCGGAACAGCTGAGCGTGGTTGCGAAGCTGATGGTGCCGTTCATCCCCACGGTGGCCGGCGAGGGGGAAACGCCCACCGACACGAGTGGGGGGGGCGCTGTCGAGGAGATGGTAACAGTCACGGGGGCACTCATCTTCGTCACGCTATCCAGTGTGGCATTCACGAAGAGGGTGTCCTGGCCCGTCGTACCTTTCGCTGTGAACGTGACAGAAGAGCCTGTGGCAACGTTGAGCGAGCCGAGGGCGCTGTCCGTCACTGACCAGGCGAAAGTGGTCCCCGAGCAGGAGTTCGTGCACGACGGGTCGGCGGTAAAAGACGAACTGCCAGAGGGCAGAACGGTCGCCGATGGGGGACTTACGGTTACCCCGGTCAGCGTCGACGAAAAGCCCGAAGAGAGTTTGAGTACGTTCACAATTCCATCCCCTGCATTGGCGATGACGACCTCGCCCTTCGCGCTATCATAGACGATGGCACTGGGGGAGATGTCGCCCGTGAAGATGTTGGCGAGCACCGTGTTCGTGCTATCGTTGATCGTCGTGAAATTGTTGTCCCCATTGTTCGCCACGAACACGAGGCCGTTGGCGGCATCGTAGGCCAGGGACTCTGGCCCGTATCCCACCGCTATCGTCGCCACGACCTCGTCCGTGATGTCGTTGATCACGCTGACATTGTTGTCGAGGGAGTTCCCGACAAAGATCTCGCCCTTCCCACTGTCGTAGACCAGCCCAAAGGGCCCCGGACCGACCCCGATCGTGGCAACCACGTTGTCCGTGGTATCGGCGATCACACTCACGTTGGAGCTGGGACAGGAACAGATCGTCCCGCTGTTCGCGACGAAGATCTCGCCCTTGGCACTGTCGTAGGCCATGTCGATGGGATTGATCCCGACGAGCGAGCTCCCCAAGAAGGAATTGGTGGCGTCGGAATAGATGGAGATGTTGCTGGGGCCACTCCCCGTGTAATCGATAGAGTTGGCGACGAAAATCTCCCCCTTGGCGCTATCATACAGCACGCCCTCGGGATTGGTGCCCACACTATTGTTGAACGTGTCGACCACATGGTTCGTTGCCGTAGAGATCACACTGACGGAACCCTGGAGATTGGCGAGATTCGTCCCCCCTTCGTTCGCGACATACATTTCCGAGTTCGAGGAGTCGTAGGCAATGCCGACCGGACCGATCTGGACAGGGATCGTAGCCGTCACAGTGTTGGTCGTGTCGGAGATCACGCTTTCGTTACCGAAGATGTTCTCGCCGTTGTAATTCCCGTTGGAGACCCAGATCTCGCCATTGGCGGGATCGTACAGCATCTGCTGAGGCGTTTGAAATCCTGTAATGTTGGTGACCCAGGTGCAACACGTGACTGTCCCGACCGCCTGGGGGGCCCCGCGTTCTAGTGTCCCCTCCGAGTGAATGACCAGAACGTACGATGCATGAGCCGAGTTCGGATATCCAGCGCGAGCGAAGGGGGAGGCAAAGAGTAGCGCCGACGCCAGAACCAGGACGGCACAGACCAGGAGGGCCGTAAGCGCCGTC
>JAKIVR010000019.1 GCA_022750455.1 Thermoplasmata archaeon
ACCGGAATCTTGAGACGGACCTTTTCCAAGATCCGGATCACCACGTCGTCCACAACGTACCTCGGGGGACTTATCGAGAGGGGGGGGCCAAATAAGCGTTCGCTGGCCTCGGCGATAGCGAGGGCGTCACGACGGCAGTTGAAAGCCGTCCGGGCCGATCTCGACCGAGTACGAGCGCGTGACCTCGGGCTGGTTCCGAACCTTGGTCAAGGTGAGCTCGTGATGGAACGTCCCCTTCTCCAGTCGCTTGCGCGTCGTGAGGATGACGTCCGCCATGGCCGAGAGGTGCGCCATGGACGGCGCATCGGCGGAGTCCTGGTGGACGACGAGCATCGCCTGACCTCCGAGCTCGTGGGTGCGGTGATGAAGCTGTCGGGCCAGCGTCAGCACCTCCCGCGGCGAGGACGCCTCGAACAGGAAGTCGAGCGAATCGAGAACGAGCCGGAACGGCCCGGTCAATCCCGCCACATCGGCGAGGATGTGGGTGGAGAATCCAAGCCGGCGGGAGCGCGTACTGGAGGGGCTGTTCGGGGCGAGCAACTGCGCCATCCCGATCCCGTCCTTCCGCGCGAGGGCGATGTCGAGGTCCCGCCGGAGGAAACCGTCGTAGTACTCCCCCTCGAGGTCGGCGATCTGAAGCTGGGAGACGTCCCAGTGCCGGTCCTCGAAGGCGGCCTTCGCCTCCGCGGGCGGCTCGGTGGTCGTGTAGAAGAGGACGGGTTCTCCCGGGACCGCCGCGTGGGCGAACTGCTTGGCGAGGAGGTGCGTTCCGGCCCCGGACTCGCCGACGAGAAGCCCGAGCCAGCCCGGCGGGAGCCGCGCGCTGAGGGCCGCGTCGAGCTCTGGGATGCCGAGGAACCCCGTGCCGGAGATTGGCGCCGTCATTGGGAGGTCTCCCGGGCCCGCACGATGATCGTCTCGTCGGAGACCAGCGTCAGCAACCGGTCGATGGGGGTGTCCGACTCGTCCGCGGTCGCCAGCAGGATGCTGAGCACGCCCCGCGATTTCAGATTGTTGAGCAGGATGTGGAGGAACTCGCTCAGGATCTCCGTGGAGTTGTGGATCGCGAGCGAGTTGATCGAGTCGAAGATGACGATGTTCTTGGTGCCCGGGTGCTTGCGCAGGAGGTACTCGACCCGGAGCATGATGTTCTCGAGCATCCGCGGGCTCTCGATGTACGTCGCGTTCGGCAACGGGTTGCGGTACTCCATCATGATGTGCGAGATGGCGTCGACGAACGACAGCTTCTCCCCGGGCACATCGAGGGCTTGGGCGATCGACCAGACGAGGGCGGCCGGGTTCGTCACCGAGACGTAGATGGTGTGGGCGTCCGCCTCTCCCCCCACGTCGCGCATCACGGCGTTCAAGGCGAGGACGTAGCTGTCCGCGTACGTCGTCGGATCGAGCTTCAGGGCGACGGCCGCCCCGGCCGGCAGCTGCCGAAGGCGCTCGCCGAGCTCCCCTTCGCCGGCCACGCTACGCCTCCACTTCCTGCGCGCCCTTGAGATGGGGCGCCAGAAGCAGCCCGATCGGCGTCATCTCCACGACATACTGGGCTCGGGAGTGGGGAGTTCCCCGCATCTTGATCACTTGGAGCACCCGCAGGATGTCCCCGTGGCGGCGGTAGTTGCCGAGGAGGATGACACCGTCCACGATCGCCTCCTCGACCCCATGGGCCGAGTATCGGGACGATTGGGGGCCCACCTCGCTCACGAGCAGCGTGGTGCACCGGTGGAGGCTGAGGATCTGGTTCAGCCGGAGCATGAAGTCGCGGATCCGCTCCTCGACCCGGATCCGGTAGGTCAACGAAGTGAGGGAGTCGACGACCACCCGCTCCGCCTTCGTCTCGGTGAGGATCCGATCGAACACCTGGAGGAGCAGATCGATCTCCTCGGGGGTCAACTCCTCGTGATCGAGGCCGAGCCGGTCGTAGATGACGGGCACATCCAACAGCGTCAGCTGCCCGGATTCGACGAGCTCGGGCCGGAAGAACTCGAAGGTCCGGGCGTTCTCGAGCAGCTTGCTCGACGACTCCGTGAGCGAAAGGAACAATGAGCGCTCGCCCCGTTCGGCGCCGCGGATCAGGAACTCCAGCGTGAGGGTGGTCTTGCCGGTCCCGACGCTCCCGGTGACGAGGACGGTGTTCCCTCGGGGGATCCCGCCCTGCAGCAGGTGATCGAGGTCTTCGATGCCAGTCGGGCACTGATCCCGAGGCTCGCCCTCCCGTACATTGGCTGCCGTCGTGGTGGCTCCCTCCGGTATGCAATCGACGGGGGGGTATTGTTAGTTTTCCCCCGCGTCCGGGGCGAGATCCCAGAACGATCCGCCCGAATCCCGACCCCGTCGGAGCAGGCGGCCGGCGCGGGTGAGGTCGCCGCCCAGCTGTCGGATCGACTCGATCGAGAGCCCCGCGGAGCGCAACCATCCGAGCTCCACGCGGCGAACGCCGGCGGCGGAGCGCTCGCCGTGAGCGGCAAGCACGTCGCGCAGCACGCCCGCCGCCGAGAGCTCCGGTCGGGGAACGGTCGGCGCGTCCGAGAGATCTGGGATGGGGAGCTCCGACCACCGGGCGACCGAGGCGTCCGCGATCGCCTGGACGCGAGAGTCCGCGTCCGCGGGGGACGACTCCGGCCGCACGAGGGTCCATCGCACATCGCTTCCCTTCCCCAGCAGGACGGCCGCGTGGCCGCGGGGGAGCGCCAACAGTCGCTCCGGGGCGATCGCCCCGGTCCAACGGGAGAACTCCCGAGCCTCCTCCGGATCCCCGCGAAAAACGACGAAGTCAGCGGCGTTCGTGCGAAGCGCCTCCCGAACGCCCTCGGGAAGGGACCGGAGGGACTGCGTCGCCGCGTACAGGTGAACGTTCGCCCTCCGCCCCAGTCGGAGGAACTCCGACAGTCCGTCGTGGGCGTACCACTGCAGCTCGTCGAGGAGAACGAACGTCTTCCGTGGAGGGGAGCGGCCGAGCAGGGCGCTCCACACCAGGGCGAGGTAGACGCTGAGCAGGTACCTCGCCGTCATTTCGCCGACGAGCGGCGCATCACCCGCGACGACGACGATACGGCCAGGGGCCACGGCTTCCTCGGGGCTGAACTTGGCGTCGGGGGCGCAGAGGAGCCGGCGCAACGTGTCGTTCCGTACGATCTCGCCGAGAAGCCGTCGGGTCCCCTCCACGTCGTCCCGGTGCGCCTCGAGCCACTGACGGAACTCTCGCGCGGCGATTCGCGTGGGCTCCGGACCGGACGGAGCGGGCCACTCCATCTGGTCGAGGAGTCGGTACGCGGTCTCGAACGTGGCGCCCCGGCCCTGGGCCGCCAGCGACATCGTTCGCCCGAGGACCTCCTCGATCCGCGGGCCCCAATAGAGGGTATCGGGGAACCGGGCCGCCCGAACTCGGCGCAGCGCCGTCACGAGGTCGCCCAGCGCCCGATCTGCCGGAGAGGCGCCCCCCGAACTCGGCGACCCGAGTCCCGCCAGGGCGTTCCAGCCGATGGCGCTCTGGGCCGGGGAGATGAACGTCGTTCGATCCACGGCGGATTCGGGGAGGAGCGCGAGGAATCGACGGGCGGTATCGCCGATCGGGTCGAGCAGGATGACCCCGCCGTGCCTCGACGCCGCGAGGGCGAGTCGTACCAAGAGCGAACTCTTGCCCATACCGGTCTCCCCGAGGACGAGGAGGTGCCGCCCTTCCCGCCGCGGCACGGGGATTCCGACCGGGGACCCCTCGCCGGAGCCCCCGAGGCCGAGCCGCGGCTCGTCGGGGCTCTCCTCCGACGAGCGGGGGGACCACGGGGTCGGGAACAGTCCTGCCACCTCCGAGAGGACGAACGGCAACCACGGGGCCTCGCTCCGAATCCAGCGGATCGGCCGGTCGAGTCGGATCCCGTTGCCCATCCCCGAGGCGGTCCCCGCGACGACGAGTCGCTCGATCGATTCGAGCAGTCCGGGTCGGGCCGGGGGATCCATTCCGACCGTGAGGCGAACGGCCCACGGCAGCTCGTGGCGGCGAGCTTCCGTGCGATCGCGGCGACGCCGCTCCGACTCCGGCGCTTGCGCGGCCCGCGGTGCGCCCCAGACGACGGGTGGATCCAGGGCGCGGGGACCCGGCGCCGGCGGAAAACGGGGTAGTTTCTGAGGGTGGAGCTCCCAGAGGACCCACGCGCCGCGAGAGAGGAGACGAAGGCCGTGAAGGAGTGGCTCCGCCCACGGGCCGTTCTCGTCGAGAAACGGAAGGGGTAGGTCGGCGGGTCCCCCCAGGGCACCCCAGCGTACGGTCGGGTGCGCTCCGCCCCCGAACGGGCCGGAATCGGGGATCCACTGCCCGGGCTCGTACGCGGGCCGAAGGATCTCCGCAATCCACGACTGCGAACATCGGGGCTCCGCTCGAAAGAGGATTCGACCTCGTGGCCCCGACTCCCACGCCAGGGAGAAGGCGAGGTTCAGCTCGGTGGCGACCGTCAGAGCCCGGTGGAGGTCGGTCGCGAACCGGGACGCCCGCTCGGGATCGTTCGTCGCCGGCCGGGGCCGGAACCGGAACCATGGGCCCGGGATCGGCGCGAGATCCGGTGACCTCCAGCTCTCTCCCACGGTTGCCGGAGGCAGTCCGTCGACCTCTTTCCGGACCTCCCGGCGAACGGTGAACGCAGCGGGGCCTCTCGCGTCAGCGTCAAGTAGCGGCGCCGCCCCTCGGCGACCGGAGAGCCTGTCCCGCTTCGATGTCGTCCCTAGAGGAGCAGATCGTCGAGGTCGAGGACGAGATCCGCAACACCCAGTACAACAAGGCGACCTCCCGGCACATCGGGCGGTTGCGCGCCAAGCTCGCCGTACTTCGCATCACCCGGGAGACTCGGTCGAAGGGCAAGGGGGGCGGCTCGGGGTACTCGGTGCGGAAGTCCGGTCACGCGACGGTCGGGCTTGTCGGATACCCGTCCGTCGGGAAGTCGACGCTCCTGACGGCCTTGACCGGCGCCCGGAGCGAGACCGGGGCCTACGACTTCACCACGCTGTCGATCATCCCCGGCATGTTGCGGTTCGGCGGAGCCTCGATCCAGATCCTCGATATGCCGGGGCTGGTACCCGGTGCGGCGCGCGGCCGCGGCCGAGGCCGGGAGGTCCTGAGCGTCGTCCGCTCGGTCGACCTCGTTCTCTTCCTGATCGACCCGGAGCATTCGAACTTCAAGGCGCTGTATGACGAGCTGGAATCCTCGGGGGTCCGCATCAACACCCGTCCCGGGCGTATCGTCATCTCGCCGGCGATGCGCGGCGGTCTGACCATCTCCGCGACCGTGAAACTGACCAAGATGGATGAGGAGACGGTCGCGGCGATCGCCAAGGAGTTCGGCTTCCACAACGGATCGATCGTCATTCGGGAGGACGCGACCCCCGAGCAGCTGATCGACACGATGTCCGGGAACCGGGTCTACCTCTCGGCGATCGTCGCGGTGAACAAGGCGGAGCTGATGACCGAGGCCGATCGCAAGGCGATGCGGGCGAAGTTGAAGCCGTTCGAGCCCGTGTTCCTCTCGGCGAAGACCGGCGCCGGCGTCCCCGAGACCATCGAAGCCGTCGCCCGGTCGCTGGCGTTCATCCGGATCTACCTCAAGCCGCCCGGACGGGAACCCGACCGCGTGGAGCCCGTCATCCTGCGCAAGGGCGACCGCGTCTCGGAGCTGTTGAACCGGCTCCCTGAGGACCTCGGCGGCGCGTTCCGCGCCGCCTTGGTCTGGGGTCCGAGCGCGAGATTCCCCGGGCAATCGGTCGGCAAGGACCACCGACTGCAGGACGAGGACGTCGTCACGGTCCTGGTGGTCCGAGGCGGACGCACCGCGTCGTGAACTACCGACGGCGGAGACCGGCGCCCAGAGGCCGGTGCGAGCTCGCGGCCGGCTCGGGCCGGTGCCGTTCCTCCGTGGCGATGGCGGACAGCGCGGTGCCGGCGAGCATGGCGTGCGCCTTATGGAATGGCTCGAGAGGGACCAGCTGCATTGGATTCAGGTACGGATGCAGCTCGTCGCGCGTCGCCTCGGCGTGCTCGGCACCGCTGCGGCTCCGTCCCATCGAGGATCCCTTGATCGCCAGGAGCACCGAGCCCCGCACCCGAAGGAACTCGCGAGCGTTGGCGAGCAGGAGCGCGGCCTGGTCGGGTTGCGCGACGTCCGCGTAGATCCCGTCGACCGGCGGGACGAGGTCGAGGTACTCGGTCGGTCGTCGGGCGTCCGCGAGGATCGGTCCGACGTGCGGGTAGCGGGAGGCGAGCTCGACCAACCGCACGAACGGTCTCGGGCTCTTCTCGACGGCGTACACGGCCCCCGAGGGCCCGACGAGATCGGCGACGTAGCTCGCTGTCGTCCCCGACGCGGCTCCCAGGTACAGCCACGTCTCTCCGGGACGTGGAAGCGCGATCGTGACCCCCGTGACGATCGCCGCCCCCAGCTTCGAACGGAACGGATCGATGTGCCGCAGCGTCGTGCGACCGACCATGCTCCATCGCTCGCCGAACAGCGGGACCTGGGACGTGGCCGCCTCGGTGAACAGGTGCCGAAGCTTCCCCTCGCGGCGCTCCCACAGGCGGGGCGTCAGCGGACTCGGTGCGGGGGGCATCGCCGCTCTCACAGTCCCTTCTTCAACTCGTCGACCCGGCGGTCTCGGCGGCTCCGGAGCTCGCTGACCCGGTCCGCGGCTCCGAACGTGTCGATCCGCACGGCGATCGCAGCGAGCGCGGCGAGGGACCGGGCGTACCGCCCTCGACGGGCCGCTGGCACCTCTTCCATCCGTTCGGCCCTCGCGATCACCCCGAACCGCGGACCGCGCCCGTCGACGGGGCGGCGGCGGGACCCCAGCAGCTGGAGCCGGGAGGCGGACATCCGAGCGAGCGCCTCGGGACTGCCGGCCCGCGCCACGAGACGCGCGGCGGTCCGGGGCCCGACGATCTCGGCGAGGTGGGGGACCGTCGTGCGGGCGACCCGCTCGAGGCGTTCCTGCAGACGGCGGTGGTGGGCGTCGACGGCGCCTTGGAACTCGTCGACCTCCCGTCGGTACTCGGTGAGCTCGGACGAGTGACCGTACGCGGTCGCCTGGCCGGCATTGTTCTCCCGACCGAGAGCCCGTTCGATGCGCTCCTCCTCCCGGGCCAAGGTCACCAGCGTCTCGGTCGGCGACCCGAGGGCGGACTCGAGCCGCGACCGGGCGAGCTGCAGAAGGAACCCCGGATCGGAGAGCCGGCCGTGCTGCCGCGCGACGCTCTCCCGCGAACGGCGCCGCTCGGCGAGAGGCGGGAGCGTCGGGACCGGATACTGTCGTCGGAGAGCGTGCACGGAGACCGGGTCCGAGCCGGCCCACGGGGGATGGGGGGCGTCCTCCATCACCCGCTTTTCCAGTGCCGCCCCGCCGTCGGGGGTTCGGGCATCCTCGAGCACCGCGGCGCCGACGGCCGGGGTCGCTCCGATCAGGTACGGCTCGCCGACGCTCCCGTCGGCCGAGACCCAGACGAACCGGTTCCCTCCGCGTACGAGCGTGGCCACGCCCGGCACGGCGTCAGAACTCCGCGAGCGATTTCTGGAACCGCTGGTGCTCCTGCGGGACCTCCACGGGGTAGCGGGCCGTGAGGCATCCGAGGCAGAGCCTCTCCTGCGCGAGGCCGATCGACTCGACCAGGCCGGCGAGCGAAAGGTAGTGGACGGAGTCGGCCCCGATCACCTTCGCGACCTCCTCCTCGGTCCGCCCGTGGGCGACGAGCTCCTTGCGGTCCTTCATGTCGACGCCGAAGTAGCACGGCGCGACGATCGGAGGACAGCCGATCCGCACGTCGACCTTCGACGCGCCCGCGTTCCGCACCATCCCGACGATCTCGCGCAACGTCGTCCCGCGTACGATGGAGTCGTCGAGAAGGACGACCCGCTTGTCCTTCAGGAGACCGGGAACCGGATGGAGCTTGACGCGTACCTCCGCCTCTCGTCGCTTCTGGTCCGGCAGGATGAAGGTGCGCTCGACGAAACGGTTCTTGATCAGACCCTCCGCGTACTGGATGCCCGACGCCGCCGAGAACCCCAGCGCCTGGGGCCGGGCCGAGTCCGGGACGGGGACGACGAGGTCCGCCTCGACGGGCCCTTCCTTGGCGAGGCGCTCGCCGATGCGGCGGCGCACCTCGTAGACTGGGTGTCCCTCGACGACGGAGTCGGGTCGGGAGAAGTAGACCCATTCGAACATGCAGTGCGCCGTCGATCCGTTGGCGCCGCTGGTCGCACTGTGGATGTTGCCGGAGCGGTCGAAGATCAGCACCTCGCCCGGCGCGACCTCGCGCAGCAGCTTGCCTCCCATCAGTTCGATGGCGACCGACTCGCTCGCCACGCAGTGGCCGCCCTCGAGCTGACCGACGACGAGAGGACGGATCCCGAGCGGGTCGCGGAACGCCACGAGCTTGGTGCCGACGACGAGGACGACCGCGTACCCGCCGACGAGCTCGGCTCTCGCCCGGCGGATCGCACTCTCCAGGTCGCGCGTCCGGGAGTACTCCAACGAGATCATCGCGCCCATCGTCTCGGAGTCCGCATTCCCGAGGAACTCGACGCCCTGGGCCTGGAGTCGTTTCTTGATGCGCTCGAAGTTGACGATGTCGCCGTTGTGGGCGAGCGCCGCCTCCTCGTCGCGGAGCATCAGCGCGAGCGGCTGGGCGTTCTCGAGGTCCGAGGTGCCGGTCGTCGAGTAGCGGACGTGCCCGATCCCGACGGTCCCCCGAAGGCCTTCGAGGGACTCTTGGTTGAAGACGTCGTGAACGAGCCCCATCCCCTTCCGGGTGTACAACTTGCCGTGGGAGCTCGTGGCGATCCCGGCCGACTCCTGCCCTCGGTGCTGAAGGGCGCGCAGGCCCCGGAACAGGAACGGCGCCGCGCCCTTGCCGGGCAGCGAGACGCCGACGACTCCACAGAACTCGCGCCCTGGCATTGCGCCGGGTGGTGCCTCCCGGAGCTTCTCACGCGGGCCGGAACATAAGGGGTGCGCCCCCGATTACCGAGGGCGCACCGCAGGCGGAACGGTTTAGCCGAAAAGCGCGGAGAGGCCTTCTGACGCCTCTTCCTCGGTGACGCCCTTCTCTTCCTTGGGCTCCTCTTCCTTCTTGCCACCGCCCTTGGCGTCCTTGCCGCCGCTCGGAGCCGCCGCGGCGGGCGCCACGGCCACGGTCTCGGCCTTGGCGAGAACGTCCTTCAGGTCGACGCCCTCCAGCGAGGCGAGGAGCGCCTTGACCCGGGCCGTGTCGGGGGAGAGCCCCGCCGCGCTCAGGACCTTCGTCAGGCTCGGTTCGTCGATCGGCTTCCCTGCGGCGTTGAGCAGCAACGCCCCGTAGATGTACTCCATTGTTGTTCTCCTGGGGTTGACCCTATTTCGTCTCCGTCGCCGCCTGTACGGCCGCCGCCTCGCGGGCGGCCCGGGCGACGAGGAGTGGAAGAGTGGACGGGGTCACGTACCCCGCCTCGACGGCGAGGGCGATGGCGCCCCGGTGGGCCTTCGTCACGAGCGGGCGAATCGTCGTCGGTGTTGGCCACGCGAGCGCGAGGGCGACACCGATGGCGAGGCGCTGGCCGCGGACGACATCCTCGCGCCGTGCGTCCAGGTCGACCTGGAGCACGTCGTTCGGGTAGAAGGTGGACCCGTCGACCAAGGCCCGCAGATCGAGACCGACCTCGAGGGGGAGGATGTCCATCCGCGTGAGCAGTCCCGCGACCTCGCGGGAGATGACGCCCCCGGCCTTGACGATGGTGACGTCCTTCTTGATGACGACCTTCCCCTTCTCGATCGCCGCCGGGAACCCGGCGTGCTGGAGCTCGCCGACGATCGGACCCGGTTTGAAGCTCGTCGCGCCGCTCGGGACCACGATGTCGTTCGGCGCGATCTCGCCGCCGCGGGCCGGGGTTGGAGAGCGGGTCCCGAGCAGCTCGTGGGCGAGGGCGAACGGATTCCCCTTCGCGACGAGGAGTCCGGTCTGATCCGTGACGTGTTCGAAGAGAGGTTGGAGCGCCGGGCGCTTGGCGATCGCGATCTCCAGCGCATGACGGAGCGCGGAGTTCGGCGCGACGACCATCGGGTGGCCCTTGCCGCGGAGCTCGCGCCGCATCGATTGCATCGCCCCGCCGGGAACCCCGCGGAATCCGATGAGCGCCGTCATCGACGACTCTTCCATCGAACGGGCGAGTGCCTGGACGCGGGCGGTCTTCTCCGGACGAATGCTCGTACGTCCCGGCATCGTGAACCTTACCAGATCCGGACGGCCGGTCCCATGGTGGTCTTGACGTAGACGGAATCAATGTTGTTGCGACCGCGCTCGAGCTTGCCGACGATCCGGGCGAGCACGGCATCGATGTTCACGGCGATCTGCTCCGGCGGCATGGAGCGGTTGCCGACGGCCGCGTGGAACGTCCGATTTCCCTTCGAGCGCACCTTCACGGATCGCTTGAGCGACTGGATGAGCGCGCTCGGGTCGGAGCCGGGAGGGACCGGCCGCGGCATCTTGCCCCGCGGGCCCAGGATCGTACCGAGCCGCTTTCCGATCGTCGGCATGAGAGGTGCCTCGGCGAGGAAGAAATCGACATCCTTGACGAGCTGTTTGCCGTTCTTGATCGCCTCGTCGAGCTGGTTCGGGTTAATCACGACGTCCGCGACGCCCTTGACCTTCTCGCACAGTTCGTTCGATCCGAAGAGACCGACCTTCACCGGGCGACCGCGGCCGTTCGGAAGAGCGATCTCTTCCTCGAGCCGGTTCTTGGGGATCGTCAGGTCGAGCTCCTTGAGGTTGACCGCGATCTCGACCGTCTCGCTGAATCCGCGCTCCGGCGCTTTGCCTAGCGCCTCGGTCACGGCGTCGATGGAAGTACGGTCCGGCACGGATTTCACCTCGGGAGCGGCGGCGGCGAGTTGGCCTCCATACATAAAGCTTGGCGCGACTGCCGCGATCGAGAGGCCCGCGACATCGCGGGGGAGGGGCCGGGGGAGCGTGGGGAGATCTCGCCCGGCCCGTTTCCCCGCAAGCCTTTATACCCGTTCCCTCTCGACGGCCTCCCATGCACTATCCTAAGCGGGTCTCCGCATATTGCCCGAAATGTCGGATCCACACGCCCCACGATGTGGAGAAGGGAAAGAAGCGCCCGGCCTCCGAAATGAAGTGGGGGCAGCGCCGGTTCCGACGGGCCACGGGAGGGTACGGTGGATTCCCTCGGCCCAAGCCGGAGGGCCGAGCGAAGGCCGTCCGCCGCGTGAATCTGAAGTACAAGTGTCAGAAGTGCAAGTACACTGTCCAGCCGCCCAGCTGGCGGGCCGGCACGCTGGAACTCGTGGAGCAGCACAAGTGAGGTACCACTAATGGGAGAACCGTCCCCGTTCTGGGTCATCAAATGCCCCGACTGCTCCGGCGAACAGACCGTGTTCAGCCGGCCCTCGACGAAGGTCAACTGCTCCGTCTGTGGGGCCACCCTGGCCACGCCGACCGGTGGCCAGGCCGAGATCCGCGGAGAGAAGCTCCGCGTTCTCTCGGTGTGAGCGGGGAACCGATCGGCCATGCCGCTGCGACCGGAGTTCCCGGAGGAGGGCGAGTTCGTCGTCGCGACCGTGAAGTCGATCCGGAACTTCGGTGCGTTCGTCAGCCTCGATGAGTACGCCGACCGCGAGGCGTTCATCCACCTCTCCGAGGTCGCCACGGGCTGGGTCAAGTACATCCGGGACCACATCCGGGAAGGTCAGAAGATCGTCGCTCGGGTGTTGCGCATCGACTCGGCGAAGGGCCAGATCGATCTCTCCCTGAAGCGGATCAACGATCACCAGCGCCGCGAGAAGATCCAAGGCTGGAAGAATGAGCAGCGGGCGACGAAGCTGCTCGGTCTCGTCGGCGAGAAGCTGAAACTGGACCTCGACGGGGTCGCGAGCCAGTTCGCTGAGGAGATCGTCGAGAGGCACGGCTCCCTCTTCCACGCATTCGAGGTCGCCAGCGCCGATCCGAAGAAATTCCAGAAGGAGCATGGGAAAGCCGCCTGGGTGACGGCGTTCCTGGAGATCGCGCAGGAGAACCTCGCGCCGCCCCAGATCGTCATCCGCGGCACCCTCGAAGTGACCGCTCCCTCCGAAGATGGTGTGGAGGCCGTTCGCGCGGCGCTCCTCGAGGCGGAGAACGTCGACCCAGAGAGCGTGACGGTCCACTACGTCGGCGCGCCCCGGTACCGCATTCAAGTGCACGGAACTCAATACAAACAGGCCGAAGAACTGCTGAAGCGCGCTACCGACGCGGCGATCGCCCGGGTGAAGACCGTGGGCGGATCCGGGAGCTTCGTCCGCGCATGAACGAGTCGTTGATGCACGTCTGCCGATCGTGCGCGAAGTACACGTTCGAGACGAGCTGCCCGACGTGCCATGCCGAGACCCACTCGCCGCACCCGGCCCGGTACTCCCCGCAGGACCGTTGGGCGAAGTACCGACGGGCCTTGTACGGCGCGTCTGCCCCGGCCGCCGGAGGGACGTAGATGGCGACGGTGATGCACCGGATCAAGGTCGTGAACGAGATCAGCGATCTCGTCCCGATCCTGCGCGCGGTCGACACGCCGGTCAAGCTGAAACTGCTACGCAAGCTCACCGAGACCTGGGTCACGGGCGACGACGTGCTGAAGGAGTTCGGCAAGGACGGCGCCAAGGCGCTCCAACTGTTCGAGAAGTTGAAGCTCGTGGACACCCGGTGGGTCGCCCGCGAGGGGAAGCGGGCGCCGGAGAAGAGCTTCCACTCCTACTACTCGACGATCAACATCAGCACGACCGCCCCGCTCGCGGAGGTCTCCGAGATCCTGGCGATCACGAGCATGCCGGACAAGGAGTACGCCAAGCTCGAGGCGAAGATCCACGCGGCGGTCGGCGAGACTGGCCGGTTCTTCTCCGACGTGGCGGAGGAGCTCAAAATGTCGGGCACCGAGCTCAAGGGACTCGTCAAGCGGTCGGACAAGCTCGAGTACCGGGGCCACCGGATCGAGAGGCTCGATGCCTCCCGCGCCTCGTAGGCACGCCCCGCCCCGCGTCGACGTCCTTCGTCTCGGCCATCGGGCCGCCCGGGACCCGCGGCTGACGACGCATCTCGCGCTGACGGCTCGGGCGTGGGGCGCCGAACGGCTCTTCCTCCATCCGCCCGACACGGAGCTCGCCGCGCGGCTCAGCCGGGTCAACGGCCGTTGGGGGAGCGCGTTCGAGGTCGTGGGGGTCAAGGACTGGCGGCCCACGGTCCGCGAGCATTCGGGTCACGTCGTCCATCTGACCATGTACGGCTCGCCGCTCGACGTGGTACTGCCCGAGCTGGTCGCCCAGTCGTCGTTGCTGGCGGTCGTGGGAGGCGCGAAGGTCCCCGCCGCGATGTACGAGATGGCCGACTGGAACGTCGCCGTGGGTCATCAGCCGCACAGTGAGGTGGCGGCCCTCGCCGTGCTGTTGGACCGGATCCGGGGTACGCCGGCTCCCGGCGCATTGCCCGGCGCGTCGCACGCCATCGTGCCGATGGCCCGGGGGAAGCGCGTCGTGGAGGTCCACCGCCCGTGAGCGAGGAGCCGGTACCGCCCCATCTTCTCCCGTTGGCGACCCGCGCCCCGGGAAAATGCATCCTCTTCGGAGAGCATGCCGTCGTGCACGGTCGCCCGGAGCTTCTGCTCGCCATCGACGCGGAGACGCAGCTGACGGTGCGGCCGGCGAAGCGGTCGACGCTGAACGGCATCCCCTTGGATTCGGCGCGGAACCCGTACGCCATGCGCGCCATGGAGGCGCTCTGGTCCGGCCAATCTCCGATCGCCATCACCTCCACCTCCCGCCTCCCCCGGGCGAGCGGTCTCGGCTCGTCGGCCGCCTTCGTGGCCGCCCTCGGCGCGGCGCTCGGTGCCGCGACCGGCGGGATCGACCGACCGAGGCTCGCGGCGGCGGCGTTCCGGATCGAGCGGGAGGCGCAAGGCGTGGGGAGTCCCGGGGACACCAGTGCCGCCGTCGGCGGAGGGTACCTCAGTCTCAATGGGACCGGCGGGACGATCGCCTGGAAGCTCAAAGAGGGAGATCGGCGGTGGACCGTTCGACGACACCCGGACCCGGAATGGGTTTGGATCGTCGCCGACAGCGGGATCCATCACCGGACGGGAGACGCCGTCCGCGCGGTCGGGGCGCGCCTCGCTGCGCCCGATGGGGCGGAGCTGCTCGACCGGTTCGAACGCGTCGCCCTCTCGGGGATGAAGGCCCTGGGCGCGGAGGACCGGACGGCGGTCGGTCGATTGCTCGATGAGAATCAAGAGTTGTTGCGGATCGTCGGCGTCTCCCACCCTCGCCTCGAAACGCTGTTGGACGCCGCCCGGCCGGAGATCGAAGGGGGCAAGCTCACGGGAGCGGGCGCCGGAGGTTGCGTGGTCGTGCTGCCGAAGCCCGGCCGCGAGATGGCGGCGCTCCGCTCGCTGACGCGGGCCGGGGCCAATGCCTTCGCGGTCCGAGGGTCCCGGACCGGGGCCGCCCTGCTAGGAGAGCTCGATCCCCAGGGGAACTGAATCCCGCGCGCTACTTCCGGGCCACGATCCGGAGAACGGCCCCCGGGGTCACCACCGTCGTAGCGCCGAGCGCCCGATGCGTCCGGCCGTCGATGGCGCGAATGAAATTCTCCCCGAGGTCGGTGTGGACCCGGTACGCCACGTCGCGGACGGTCGCCTCGGTCGGAACGAGGATCGCGTCGGGAAGGACCCGACCCTTCGTGTCCGTCCACTTGCCGTCATCCTCAACGGGGAAGACGACCACTCGTTGCAACCGTTCGAGAACGAGCGACTCCAGCGACTGTTGGACGCCGGTGCCTCCCCAGGCGGCGACGATCCCGGCGATCCGATCGAGGACGACCTTCTGGGGAGGGGAGAGTTTCTCCGGCGCCGCGACCCGGAACGTGGAGGCGCCCGGCACGTATTCCACGAGCCCCGCCCGCGCCGCGCGACGCAGGACGAGCTCGCTTTCGGCACACGTGGGGACCACGGGGACCGGCGCGACCTTCTCGGCGAGAGCCTCCATCGCGCCCCGCTCCGAGTGGTCGCACTTGTTCGCCGCGACGACCCGGGGCTTGGCGATGCGGAGTAGATTCAGCGAGAGCGCCTCACGCTGGGTACGACTCCAGTGGGATTGATGGACCCGGTCGACGTCGGCCGCGCGGAGAGCGGCCGTGATCGCCGCCATGGGGATCGCCAATCCGGCCAACCGCTTCTGGAGCATCTCCTCCGGCTTGGCTCCCTCGGTCTCGGCCGAGCGCGCGTGCTTCTCGAAATCCCGGTCGACGATCTCGTGGATCCAGGCGACGAGCTCCGCCTCGAGCCATTCGACCTCTTCGGCGGGGTCCTGGGTCCCCTTCGGCGCCAAGACACCCTCGGGGGTCGTCCCCCCGGAGCCATCGACGACGTGGAGGAATCCGTCCGCCGGTCGGAGGTCATTGAGGAACTCATGACCCAGTCCCTTCCCTTCGGAGGCACCTGGGACGAGGCCCGGCACGTCGATCAGATTGATCGGCACCCACCGGGTGCCATTCAAGCACGCCGCGTTCCCCGGCGTGCACGGCTGCCCGAGCTCCGTGTGCGGGCATGGGACCCGGACGGCGCCGACGCCCCGGTTCGGGGCCGTGGTCGTGAACGGGTACGGGGCCATCGGCACGTCGAGCAGGGTGAGCGCATTGAACAAGGTCGACTTGCCGACGTTCGGCTTTCCGACCAACCCGATCTCCATGTACGTTCCTCCCACCCACGCCGATCAGACTTGATAGTTGGGGGCGAGCTCGATTGCGCCGGATCGATGATTCTCGGCGAGGGCCATGGCGAAGAGGAGGTCGCTGAGACGGTTGGCCCAGATCAATAGCTCCGGTCGCACCGACTCTATCCGATGCAGAGCGACCAGCTCTCGCTCGGCCCGGCGGGAGACGGTGCGCGCGACATGGAGATAGGCGCCGGCCGGACTTCCCCCGGGGAGCACGAACGTCGTCAGCGGGGGTCGTTCGCCGGCGAACCGGTCAATCAGCGGCTCCAACTCGGTCGCGTGGCGGGCTTCGATCCGCACCTTCGGGGTCGAGCCCGGCGTGGCGGCCATCTCGGTCATGGCGATGAACAGCTGGTGCTGGAGCCGTTCGATGAGTTCGTGAAGGTCTGGCCGATTGTCGAGGAGCCCGGCGGCCACCCCCAGGTGGGCGCCGAGCTCATCGTACGCGCCGTAGGCGCGTAGTCGCAGGCTCTCCTTGCCTACGCGCGCGCCCCCAAAGAGACCGGTGGAACCATCATCGCCGGTACGGGTGTAGAGACGCGCCGTGGATATCGAGCCTCCGTGCGCCAGGGAAGTTCGTCCAGGGGGGACGACAACCCATGGACGGGACAGAACGAGATGCGGAGCACCTCATTATGCTTGGCGTCCTGTCGGCATAGTCGGCAGATAAATCCGCTCCTCTCGCTCCATGGCACCCCAACCAACGCTTCCACGGCCTCTTGTTTCCCGGAGTCATCGCTCGAGCAACTCCCGACCCGTACGCGCCGCTCGACGCCTCGCCTTTCGGCGATCCGCCAGTTCCCGCGCGGCACCGCGCAACGCGGAAACGTGCTCGGCCTGCAGCCGAAGCTGTGGAAGGCCCAACGTCGCGAGGAGAGTGAGCGCCGACTCCTCGTTCGCGGCAAACCCCGATTCGACCACTTCCTCCAGGGCATTCTGAAGGGTCGCGGGCAACGACGGACCGGGTGCGACCCGGTCTTCCATCGCCTCCCGCAGCAGCTCCCGCACCGTTTGGGAGCGGCTCGTGGTTCCCCGCGCACGGCCAACGTCGTCGAGACGACGAAGTTCCTCCTCGGTCAGTCGCACCCCGAGGAAGTAGCCCGTGGGTGGGGATGGGGGGTTGCGCACGCGTTTAACACAATTTAACGAGTATTTGAGTATTTGCTAAACAAGCTCTAGCTCCGGGCCCGGTCCACGGTCTCGAATCTCCGAGGGGGAGTGGGGCGAAATCGCCAAGGAATCAGGTCGTTAAACCGGCGTACGGCCCGCGTGGAACCGAAGGGCGAACTCTCGGTCCGAAGGCGGCGGAAGAACCGCGCCGGGGGCCCATTCGCTCGGCGATCGTGCTCGGAAGTGATCGGGACGCCTTCCCGCCCAGGCTGCCCACGGTGGCGAGACGATGCGAGCCGGGACGAAAGCCGGACCCACGGTCCCGGACCCAGCGACTCGTGCGTGGTCCGGACGAAGGCATGTCCACTCGCGGTGGAGAACGAATCGACCCGGACCGCGCCCCCTGGACGGGGGGGTCAGGCTGCGCCGCCGTCGCGATCAGTTCTGGGCTGGGAACTGGGCGGTGAACTTCTCCGCCACGTCCGCGTGCATCAGTTCGGGCATCAACGGCATCCACACCCGAGCACCGTTCTCCTTGGCGAGCGTGTTCACCTGGTCCAACAGGGCCAAGACGGAGTCCGACCCGTTCCGTACGACGAGGTACTCAACCTCTTCGATTACGATCACTCCGACGTGCTCCTCCTCGATCGCGCGCTTGATCGCCGCCGCCAGCGCCGGGAGATTGGACGGGCGGATCGCGTCGGGCTTGTCGGTCGTCGTGAGGAAGATCGATCGGAGGCCGGGGCCGCCGCCGCCCGCCCCCTGGATCTCCTTCGGGAAGAGCCGGCCGATCCACAGGCCGGCGGTCCCGGCGGAGAGCGCCTCGAGGAACTGACCCCAGACCTCGAGACGCGCGGGGCCAGTCGCGATGAGGACGCCCGAGGTCGGCCGCTCTGGCACCGGGCTCTCGTTCGGGGCGGCGACCCCGGGAACGGGCGCCGGCCGCTCGGGCACCGGGACCTCGAAGAGGTTGGGCGGGGCCGAATCTCCGGACATCGGGGTCTGCAGGCTCTCGGTCGGAAGTTCCGGGAGCGGTTGGAGCTCCGGCCGCTCCGGAATCGACGGGACCGTCGACTCTTCCGGGTTCTCGGTGGTCGTGGGAGCCCACTCGCTCGGGGTCTCGGATGGAGAGATCGGCACGACCGCCTGGGCGGATGGTTCCAGTACCGGTAACGGGTCGGGGAACGTCTCCTCGGGAGCCGGGGGAGTGAACCCGGGCGTCGTCTCCGGAGACGGCGGTAGGCTTTCCGCCTCGGGAGGCGGTAGGGGAGCTCCAATCGGCACGAGCTCGGGCGTACCCTCCGTCGGCAAACCGAGTTCCACCGCGGGCTCGATCGGAGGAGAGACCGGATATGCTGCTTGGGGCTCTTCCCTCACGGACGGCGGGGGGACCGACACCGGAGAGGGTAGCCCGAACGCCGGGGGTTCCGCCGGCGAGATTGCGGAGGCGACGGCCTCCGGCGGGGGTCGCTCTTGCGACGGCGAAGTGGAATTCTCGGCAAGCGGGGCGAACTCGGGAGCCTCCGGTGCCTCGATCACGGCCACAGGTTCCGGTCCGGGCTCGACGGCCGGTTCGACAGGGGCTTCCGACACCCGCGGGTCGACCTCGGCCGATGGAGCCATCACCTCCGAGGGCGGTGGGGCCGGTAGCATCTCGGGTTCCGTGATCGACTCCGCCGGCGCCGGGAGGCCTTCGGGTTCCGCCATCGACTCGACCGGCGGCAGCGGCCCCTCGGGTCCCGCCATTGGCACGACCGCTGCGGGGAGTAACTCCACTCCCGGGGCCGGTTCAGGGAGTGCGATCTCCGGGGACCCCGCGTCAAGAGCCAAACTGGCGGTTACCGTCGGCGCGGAGAGGGGGGGCGAAAGTTCAGAGGCTGGACCCGGGGCCGGAGAGCCGACGGAAGTGGAGGTCGCCGTCTCCGGGAGATCCCCTTCGGCCGGGGCGGGATCGGGCAGTCCGAGCGTGGGCTCGGCAGCGGCGGTCGACTCATCCATGATAGCGGGAGCCGCGGTCTCGAGGGGCGTGACGGGGGTCGGCGATTCCACTGACGGCGGTTCCGGGGTGATGTTGAGTGCAGGATCCGGGAGCCCATGGGCGGGCTCGGGCGCGGGGGTGGACTCTTCCATCACCGCGGGGACCGCGGCCTCCAGTGGGGCGGCCGACGCCGTCGAATCAACCGGTGGAGACTCCAGGGAGATCTCTGGCGTGGGGGCCGGCAGCTCGGACGAAGGCGCGAGGGCGGGTGTGTCCGCAGCCCCGGAGAGTGCCAGGGCGGGCTCGGGCAATGACGCCGTCGCCACGTCGGGCCCCGTCGGCAGCTCGTCGTCGACCGGGGCTTGGAGCAGAAGGGAGACGGCTTCGCTCGACGGGTCCGACGGCCCCGCCTGGGACGGTTCGGGAACGGGGGGGACCCATCGGATCGGTCTCGGTGGGGTCAACGGAGTGAGGTCGCGCTCCGGCGCGAGGTTCCCAATGATCGCGCGCGCAACGTCCGGACCGAATCCTTGCAACGCGGCAAGGGCCGGCAGCTCCCCGCGGGCAAACGCGTCGACCGACTTCCAGCCGGCGTCCCAGGCGACGCCCATCTTGGCCGGTCCGACGACGGGCGGGATGCCGGCCTGATCGAACTGAGCGACGAGGGAGCGGACCCCTTCGCCCCGGGCGATATACGCGTCGGCGGCTTCGTCGATCCCGGCGAGATCGACGGTCGTGTCGGGCCGGCGGCTCGGAAGCCTCGGCCGGGGCGCCTTCGTCCGGGTCGCGCGGCGCTCGACCTGGTTCCCGGGGATCCACAGCCACCAGCGGCCTTCCCGGGACGTGCGACCATAGGTCGTCTCTCGGGGGGCGAACTGGTCGTGGGAGGGGGTCACATGGATCTCGCGGATGCCCAGCTCCCGAGCCAACGCCGCCGCTTGCGACTCCAGTTCGGCGCGAAGCGCTTCGGGCGCCGCGACGTACGCGACATCCGGTGGTCGCTCGACGGCCGCCGAGACGGCGAGCCGGCGGGCAAGGTCGACACGCACGTTCTCCACATCGTGGGACCAGTGGAGCGTGAGCGGTGCCGGCGCGGCGATCCCCTTCGGCAGCTCCAGGCAGATCTCTCCGAGGAGCCAGGAGAGGGCGACGTACCCTTCCGGAAGGAGCTCCCGGACCTCCACCATCGCCGGGGTGATCGGCATCGACGCGCTGCCGAGCACGGTGATCGCGAGCCGCCCGGCGACGAAGGCGTCCCGCAACCTCCGGGGCTCCATCCCTGCGAGAATGCTCTGGATCCGGGCGGCCTGCGTCGGGTAGGTGCGCCGGATCTCTTCGCCCCGGAGGTGGACCTCGATCGTCCGGCCGGACCACGGTCGCTGGGGAGAGTGGATCTCCACGTCCTCGGCCCCGGTGACCCGGGCGATCATATCGAGATGAGGTCGGAGCCGGTCCGCGTCGGCGTCCCCCCGCGCGATCAGCACCAGGCGCGGGATCGAGCTCTCGACGGGGAGGCCGTACCGCTGGCGCGCGCCCTCGGCGATGCGAGAGAGCTCGAGGCAGCTCTCGTACGCGACATCGGAGCGGTGGGTCCGGGGAACGACGCGGGGGACGTTCGATTCTTCGAAGAGGCTGCTCCCTCCGGCGTGGAAGGCGGACCAGATCCCCTCCGCCACGAACGGGGCGACCGGCGCGATCATTTCGGCAAGGCCCGGGACGACGATGTCGAGGACAGCATCGGAGGATTCGCGGGATCCCGCCGCCTGCCGCGCGAGCCGGGGGGCCATCATGTAGCGGGAGTATTCGGACAGGAGGTCGCGCAGGAAGAACGAGTACCAGCGGTCCCAGACGAGGGCCCAGTCCGCCCGCTCCGCGGCGGCTTGCATCGCGCCTCGGAAGTGGAAGTACCGCACGAGGAAGGCGTGGTCCTCGGCCTGGAGATCTTCCATCGACGCGGCGAGAGCTCGGGGGTCCTTCGCGAAGCCGTGGGCCTTCAATCGGCGCTGCACCCGGGCGGCGAAGCGCCAGAACCGGTGCAGCCGGAGGCTCGCCTCGCGGACTCCATGGGCCCGGCTCCGATGTCGACGGTGGCTTTCGGTGCTCCGGATGAGCTCGGCCCGGAACGCGTCGATCGGGGTTTCATCGTCGACCGGGCTCCCGAGAGAGCCCGGCGAGGGGGGCGCGACGACCAGGGCCCGGAGGCGCCCGAACGGCACGCCCGTGGCCCGGGCGCCGAGCATGTGCTCCAGGAGGACCGCCGCTCGACGACGCGCCGGGACGAGAACGAGGAGTCGGCTGTCCCCGATCTCGGGCGCGATACGTCCCCAGACGCCCCATCGGGAGGCGATCTCGGGAAGCGGGGCCCGACGAACGAGGACCGGAAGCCCGCGACCGCATTGGCACGGTTGGCCGACCGCCGATCTCGCGGCGAGTCGTCCGCACGCCGGGCACTCGAGCAGCTCCGGATCTCCCGGGTCGGAACTGGTGCCGGCGCGGGTCACGGGCCAAGGGACGGGGGAGTCCGATTGGGGGATCTTCGCATCCGGGACGGCATAGCGGATCGCGTCGAACATCTCCGTGGGGCAGCGTTCCAGATCGACGGTCCACGCCTGAGCGATCCGCCAGATCAGCTCGGTACCGCACTGGGCGCAGTGCGGCACCCCCCGGCGGACCGTCCATTCGCTCGCCAAGCTGTGGTCCGCGGCGAGGTCGCGGGAGATGAACGCTTCGGCGGTGTCGACCGGAAGCCCGCTGTACAGACTGCGGGGCTCGGGGAGAACGCTCCCTTCGGCCCCGACGACCTCGATCCCGGCGAGCTGACTCTCCCTCGCCAGCACGGCGTCCTCCGGGCCGTGCGCGGGTACGAGGGGTACGATCCCGGTGCTACGCTCGGCGACCAACGGAGAGGTGATCACTCGGCCGACCGTCGTCGGGGAGAATCCGAGAGAGGGGGCTTCGGTGGCCAGAGGGTGCGTGAACCGCAATCCCGTCCACCCGGATCCGGGGCGTTCTTCGAGGATCCCCCAGGTGGCGCCGGGCCACGCCCGGGGAAGGAGCTCGAGGCAGTGTCGGGCGGCGAGCACCTCCTCGACGACGCCCCGGCGGTGGAGCTCGAGCCGGACGTACGGCCGATCCGGGTGGAGCACGGCCGCGACCGTGCCGAGGAGCTTCCAGGCCGCATCGACGGAGACGAGGAGCGAGAGCGGCGGACTCCGTTCCGCCACCGAGAATCGGACGATGTACTCCGGCCGAGATCTCTCCCGATAAACGGTGTGGGATGGAGGCACCAGTTCCCGACAGACCGTGCAGAACCGGAACGGCGCGGAGCGGCTGCGGACGAGCCCCTCGTGGGCCAACCGTTCAAAGATGGACGCGAGGGTCGACGCCGCGACCGCCGGGTCCGGATCGAGGAGATCTCCGCGGCCGAACCATGCTCCCAGCGCGCGGAGCTGGGTCCCCGTCGCCTCCCGGGAGTCCAAGGAGGGGGCTCCATGCACCGGCTCTCGTACCTCGCGCCCGGCCCGACGGAGGTATCGTGCGACAACGTCCGCGAGGAGAAGTCGCTGGAGACGTTCCCCGTCGGGCTCCCCGACGCGGAAGGAGCGCACGCCGAGCAGGTACGTCGGCGGGGGGGCGCCGACGGCGCTCGGCATCAGGGAGTTCGGAAGACCCCGGCGCTGCCAGAGGGTGTTGACCTCGTCCTCCAAGGAGCGGGCGGGCATGCGCAGCGGAAGACTCGCCATGGATCTGACGCGGGAGGGAGTTCCGCGTGCAGGATTTCATGCGTCGATGGTCGGAAAAACCCTTTGCTTCCCCCTTTCGCGGCCGCGGCCCTCCCAGACGGTTCCACCGCGCGGGGGCGTTGGGGGGTGCTTGATCGCGGAACACACCGCCGAATCCGTGGGATGCATCTCGTCCGGCTCGTCGAAACGGTCCCATCCTCCGCTCTCCTAGAGCCGGAGTCGCCGGGTCTGGGCCTCCGGTGGCGCGCCGGTCCGTGCCGAGCGGCCTCCCACTGATTCGTAGATTCCGGCTCACCGACCCTCGGGGTGCGCGGCCTCGGCTTGGACAATATCCTTATGCGCCCTCCGGCGTGGCGACCCGGCGGAGACTCATTCCAATGGCGTGGACCCAGGCCGAGGTGCGGGAGCTGAAGGAAGGACGGTACATGCTCATCGACGAAGAGCCGTGCCGCATCTTGAGCATCCAGATGTCCAAACCAGGGAAACACGGCGAAGCGAAGGCCCGGATCGACGTCCGCGGGATCTTCGATGGTTCCAAGCGCAGCGTGGTCTTCCCCGTCACGCACAAGGTTCAGGTCCCTCTGATCGGGAAGAAGAACGCCCAGGTGCTTTCGGTCACGGACACCGAGGTGCAGTTGATGGATCTCGAGACGTACGAGACGTTCTCCCTGACGCTGGAGGCCGAGCAGAAGGGCCAGCTCGTTCCCGGAACGGACGTTCAGTTCATCGACGCGATGGGCAAGCGCAAGATCATGAAGCTCTGATCGGCGCCGCGATCGGTGACCGTGGACCCAACGCCGGGGGGGCCCGCAACGGTTCGAGCGTCCCGTCCGTCACGCCGAAACGGGTGAACCCGGTCGGCCGTCACCTGGCGACCTCGCGTGGGACCCCCGGAGCTCCCCATCCCCGGGAGTTCTGCGCGGCCAACCTCCGGCCCGCGAGGCTCGGAACTGGCCGACCGCAGAGCGAACGAGTCCGGGGCCCCCGGGATACCGGCGGGGAATCGGAGCGTATTCGAAGGGCCGGGGTCGGCCCCCTTCCTCGGCCTACGTCGAGGATTTCCGCTGGGGGGGGCCGTTCGGCCGGAATAGCGTCACTTTCGAACCGTCGGCCAACCCTTCGACGTGGAACTCGAGCCGACTTCCGGCATGTTCGGCCCACCCTTCGGCTTCGAGCCCGTGCACCTGGTCGAGGAACAGACGATCCACGATCGGCCAGCCGGTCGAATCTTTGACCTCCCCGAGGGCGAGTCCGTAGAACGTTCCGCAGGCGTCGCAACAGAAATTGAGCTCCTTCCCTTCAAACGTCCCCCGCCGGCCCCCCCAGGTGGCCCCGCACAGCGCGCACGGCTCCGCCATCTTCCTCTCACTCGGGGGGAAAGCGTGTCAGGTACTCGGTCCGTCGTTCGACGACTCCTTCCAGGTAGAGACTCATGTTGTCCATCGACCGTCGGAAGGTCCGGAGGACCGCCTCCTGGGCGGAGCGCTCCGGCGCGTACTTCGTCACCAGATCCGCGGCGCGGCCGGCGTGCTCCGTGTCCGCGCGCGTCGTCGCGAGGAACCGACGGCCCTTCGGGGTGTACGCCGAGCGGCCCAAGAACGCCTCGTCCCCCATCTGGTGAGGGAGCGAGAATCCGGGCTGCCGCTTCAATTTCTGGTCGGCAAGCATCTCGGTTCCGTGGACGGCCGCCATCGTCTCGACCCACGGGCGCTCTCGGGCGATCGCGTACCAATCGGCGAGCGCGCGGGCCATCGGGGGCGTGGGCGCTCCCTGGAGGATCTCCTCGCGGGTGAGCCCCGCCTCGACCCCGGCCTCCACGACGAGCGAGTAGTGTCCCCGGTCCGCCATCGGGTCATGGATGAGCTCCCCGTGCAGGTTGTCGACCTCGAACTCGATCACGTCGAGGTGCGGGGTGCCCGCGATCACCGATCCCACCCATCGGGGGAAGCCCTGTAGGAACTGCCAATGTTCTCGGATGAGCGCGGCCTGCGTCGCCCGATCGGGATGGAAGATCCGGCGCATCCCTTCGGGAGGATCCGGGCCGAAGAACCTCTCGACCACGATCCGCCGCATCGTGTCCGGTAGGGAGACGGCCGCGTCGTGGGTCACGGCGCCCTCCCCCGGGGGGTCCGGTGCGCGCGTCGCCCCTCGGGCGCCCTCATGGCGCCAACACCCACGCCTCGATCCGAGTTAACGGCACGAACCCGAGCCGTTCGAGGATCGGTCGGCTCGTGTCGTCCCGGGCGTCGACCGTGAGGGTCTCGAACCCGCGGGCCCGGGCAATCTCCGCGCGCGCCGCCACGAGGGTTTGATAGATCCCCTTCCCTCGTTCCGCTGGGACGGTGCTGCCGCCCCACAAGCTGGCGAACCTCCGAGAGAGCGGGAGGTCGACCCGCCCCGAAGCGACCGGCACGGGGCCACGGTAGGCCACGAGGAGCGCGATCTCGGGATCCTTCCAACGCCCGGCCATCAGTTCTCGGACCTGTGCCCCGTCCCCTCCACTCACCAGCGCTTCCACGGCGGCCGCGTCATCCACCGCCGTGCGGTCGACCGCCCGACGGATCTCGACGCCCGCCGGCGGGAGGAGGGAGGCCCCCGGCCCCCGCAGGTCGAACGCCATCAGGATCTCCAGCGGTTGGGGGACGAACCCCTCGGCCTCGAGGATCGCCGGGAGTCCGGCGGCCCGGTCGTGCCCGTAGATCTTCCATTCGAGCTCGCGCCCACCCGCCCGGGAATCCGCCGCCCACCGCGCGACCACGGAGGCGGCGCGTGCCGAATCGATGTCTCCCCAGATCATCGTGCGGTGCTCCCCCAGGAGTACGACTCGTCCCTCCTCCTGGAGGATCCGGTGGCGGGGGATCGGGGGAGGCTCATGTCGCATCTCCGCATCGTACTGCGCCAGCATCCTCGCCACTCCCGACGCGCCTCGCTCCATCCGAACGCCACCTCCGGTACGTTGCATCCGAACTCAGGGGCGCGGCGCCCGGCAACTCGGGCACTCCCGATCCGTCGGGGTTACGGGATTTCCACAGCACGAGCAAGGATCGCCGGGCGGACCGAAGGTGGCCGCCCGCGCGTGCGCCGGCGCACCGCCGGCGGACGGCTCCATCGAGCGGTAGAGTTCCCACTCCTGACGTCCGGGCTCGATCGCCTCCGCGATCTGGCGACAGACCTCCGCGGCGTCCGCGACGGCGAACCGTTCTCCGCCGCGGGGGCCGTACGACTGCTCCTTCAATTGTACGAACCGACCGCCGACCACTTCCGGCGGGCTCAGATTGGAGAAGTAGAACGTCGACCCAAGACGCCAACCTCGCTCCCCGAGGACGCGGGCCTCGGAGTGCAGCGCGAGGCACCGCCGGTCCGTCAGTACGAGGAATCCGGTCGACGTCCGCCAACACGCGCGGATCCTCTCGTCCTCCATCGGGGGCAGGAGTTCGAACGCTCCCTGGTCGATCTGATCGGGCCGGGTGACTTCCTGGGGCAGCGGGGTCCACGCGTGGAAGGGCATCGTCACCGTCACAGCCCGGAGACCGGATGGTTCCCTTAACCATACCCGGGGGGGCTCAGCCGCCGACCCCAAAGTCGCTCGGTGGGTCCAGTTGCAGGGTGAACATCGAAGGCACCGCCGGCGGAAGCGGCATCGAGGCCGGGGCCCCGACGCTCTCGAGGCTGAACGCGACGAAGCCGACCGACGTGGCCGGGGAGCCGGGGAGCAGCGTGAAGTTTCCGGACCCGGCATTGGCGAACATCGGATCGGCGACGAGGCTCCCGGCATCTTCGCCGATCGCCTGCCACGCGGTGAAGTTGTAGGTCACGGTGGGATCCGTGGTGATCCAGGTCGGGGTCTCCAGCCCGGACCAGTACAGGTTGTGCGAGAACGCGAACCTCGCCGAGCAGGGGACGGAGGAGTTCGTCGCCACGGTGAGACACCCCCAATCATCGTATTGGAACGTGCCGGCCCGACGGGACGTCGTGTTGGAGAGGAAAATGTTGTGCTCGATGGTCAGCGTGAGATTGTCATCGTTCTGGCTCCGCGTGATCGCGCCTTTGATCCCAAAGGCGAGGATGTTGTTGAGGACCGAATCGTTGACGCCGTAGTTCTGGTGGATGGCGGTGACGGAGGTCCGGTAGACGAGATTGTCCTCGGCGACGACGTTCTCGGCCCCCGCGTCGAAATAGATCCCCCACCCGCCGTACCCGACCGAGCCGTTGACGGAGACGTTCCCGGGGTCGTTCGTGACGTCATGGATGACGTTCCCGATCGCCCGGTTCCCCCAGGAGACGGCGACGGCGAAGTAGATCCCGCCAATGTCGTTCGTCACGCCCTGGGCGATGTTGTAGATCAGATTCGACTCGACGGTGTTGTTGTCGGTGAAGTCGCCCAGGGAGCTGTTGCCCCAGGTGGCGCCGACGCCGATCCCGGTGTTGTACGTGTCCGTGACCGTGTTGTGGTCGATCAGATTGTTGTGCGAATTGAGAACGTAGATCGGATACGCGGCGGGGAGCACGCGGCCGGTCCCGTCCACAATGTTGTCCTGCACCAGGACGCACTGGGAGACGGAGGCGTTGGTGGTGCGCCCAAGCGCCGAGAGCCCGATCCGGATCCCGCCGCCGGCGATGTCAGTGAACGTGCTTCCCTGGATCATGTCGTCCCACGGTTGCTGGGAGGTCGGAGCGAACGGCAACGTGCCCGCGAATGCCAGAGCGGACGTGCCGAGGTGGTCGAACGAGTCGTCGAAGATCGAGATCTCCGACGAGTCGTTGAAGTTCACGGCCGACGGATCGACGGTGCCCGGACCGGAGACGGCCTCGCCTTGGCTCGAATTCCAGCCCGTCGCCGGCACGACCCAGTTGGAGTACGAGAACGTGAGTCCTTGGAACGTGACGTTCGTCAATCCCGTCGCGTCCAGGAGGCTGACGTGCTGCGGGGCCACGATCGTCTCTTGGTTGGGGTTCTCGCCGGGGGCACTGTCGTACAGCACCTCGTCGGTGAGGTTGTCGAGATACCACAGCCCGGGCCGGTCCAGCGCCTCGCGGACGTTGTCGACAAGGAACCGGTGCCCCGCGACGAAGCCGTGATACGGCAGGTCCGTGTCGTGGGTCGTTCCGGTGAGGTAGACGATGTGGTCCGTCGCGTTGACCGACGCCACCCGAAGGATCGGCATCGTCCAATCCTCGAAGACGTCGATCTCGATGGACGCCTCGTTGTAGTAGCTCGTGTTGACGTCGTCCCCGGAGTAGTAGAACCGATCGAAACACTCGAACTCGTTGCCGTCGGCGATCGGGCAGTCGGGAGACGATTGGTTGACGAGCACCGGGCCGGCGATGTAGTCGTACCCGGTGGCCGGGAGCTGCGGTCGGAAGTGCCGGGTCCCATTGACCCAGAGCTGTTCGAACGGCGTCAGCCCCGAGGCGGAGGTCTCCCACAAGTCAGACGAGACCTCGGTCCACCCGGTGAGAGTACG